>JANQIW010000059.1 GCA_028281945.1 Prochloraceae cyanobacterium PL24a_bin.78 | reverse complement strand
GTATTAATAATACAGTTATTTTTTAGGTAATAAATAGAGAAGATTCTTTACTTATTACTTGTTTATTAAAGTTTATTAAGAAGATACTCCTATATAGTTACAATAAGCATCCCAAGCGGCATTAATAATTTTCATTTTTTCTTGTGAGTTAGGATAGTTACTAATATCTGGATGATATTGAAGACAAAGTTGACGATATTTAGCTTTAGCTTCTGGAAAAGGAGTAATTTCATTAATGCCTAATTGTTGTTCCCAAGGTTTATTAGTTTGCTTATATCTGGAAGGGTATTTATGATCATGATTTTGGGAATGGTTTTGGGAATGGTTTTGGGAATGGTTTTGGGAATGGTTTTGGGAATGATTGTTAGAATAAGTTTCAGAATGATTTTGCTTGCGCTGATTCATCTGATTGTACCAATATTTTTCTGATTCCTGAGATTGTTCTCTTTGTTGCTGCCATTGTGATTTAGCTTGCCAATCATTTCTTTCTTCTGCTATTTTAATCTTCATGTTGGCATAAAATTGATACTCTAAAAAAGCCTGCTGAAAATAAGAAGCTTGTTTATAAGAGCCTTCTTTTTCTTTGATTGCTTTGGACTCAAATTGTTCAGAATTTTCTTTATATTTTTTAGCTCGATTAATTAACCATTCTAAATAAGTATTGTTGTTTTTCTTGGTTTTTTGGGATTCTTCATTGCCATTATAATTAGATTGAGAATGATCATTTTTAATTCGGCTTTTGGGAAAATAAATTGCTTTTCCATCTACTATCCAATCTCGAAATAAATTATCGTTAAAACGAATAGATAAATGGGTTTTTAACAATTCAATGATTTTCTCTTTTCCATATTTTTCTTGTTTAAGTGCAAACCATTTTTGGAGTATTTGTATATCCTCATATAGGCTATTTTCCCAAATCTTTAGGGAAATTTCTACTTCAAGATAGTTAGTATAAAGACGCAATTTTTCTAATGTTTGCCAAATCTGACTTTGATTAACTTCAAAAATATCAATAAATTCTAGATAATTTTGAGGCAACTTAATGGGCAAAGTTTTAAAAATTTCCAAAAATTTACCAGCTATTTCATAGTTAATTTTTGTATTTGCAGCTTCTGTTTCCCAATATTTTTTCAGTTTTGTTTTTCCTGATTGTTTACTGATAGGTGTTTCCCAAGAACCAATAATACATGAACTTTTAGTTAGAGCTAATTTTTTTTCGGTAATTTTAAATATATTACTTTTAGGTGTAGTAAACATTCCTACTAAACTCTGAAATCTTTCTACTAATAATGCTAATCTTAAATACATCCCACTTCTTTTTAAGATTTTTTCAAGAGACATAGAAAGGTTATCAGATAAATTTGACTGCATTGTTTCTCTAATTATTTCAGAATCAACTATATCTGGGGAAGAAAATCCTAATTGATATCCTATATTTATCATTTCTTGATATTCTTTTATACTCATCTGCCAAGAAAATTCTAGTTTTGAATTCCAAGTTGGTTCTAAAATTAGCTCTTTTTTTGGTTTTTGTCTTTTTGTTTTTGTATAATCAGAGTTTTTTTTGTAATTCTCATCCTCCAAATTAATCAATATTGGCTCTACATCATATCCAAGTAAGGCTAACCAAGAATTTTTATAACGGCTATCCCAATCTAGGGGCATGGTTAAATTACGATCCTTGGCAATAATTTTAAGTTCACTAATTTTAAAACTCAATAATTTAGGATCTAACATATTAAAAAAATTTGATATTGTTAATAATTTATGGTAAGCAATAATAGAGGAGAAAATCAAAAAATTTATGGTAAAACTAGATGTTTAATCCAAGTTTTAAGTGTTCCTACATAAAAATAGTAAGATTTTATCTCTCTATGTTCCATATATCCTAACAAAAAAAAATCATAAAGATGTAAAAAAATAAACTAAAAAAAACTAAAGTGGCAAGCCCTAACTGGAATGATTTTTCAAAGTAGGCAATCTGGTTATCCTAAAAAATTTTGAGTTATGAATTTAATACTTTTGAAACAGTCAAAAAAAAATACTTTTCCAGTCTATTTTGCTGCCCTAGAAAAAAATAGCACGAATTGATAGGTGTGGGAAACCTACCAAAACCGATCAACTTAAAGAAATTAATTAATATTAGAATTATTAAAGAGATCACAATAACAATTGATAAAAAATGAGTATAAAAGACAAACCACCATCAGGCCCTCGTTTGATTGGTAACATACTATTATTACTAGGAGGTTTATTCCTCTTAGCTAACATATTTTTACCTCAAATATTTGGAAATTCTACACCTCAAGTTCCCTATAGTCTATTTATAGATCAAGTAGAAAATGGAAAAGTATCAAAAGTATATGTTGCTCAAGATGAAATTCGCTACCAACTTCAAGAAAACCAAGAATTAGGAGAAATACAAGGGCAAGTATTAAGAACTACTCCTATCTTTGATTTAGAATTACCTAAACGCTTAGAAGAAAAAGGGATCGAATTTGCCGCCGCACCTCCTGCTAGAAATAATTGGTTCGCTTCTATCTTAAGCTGGGTAATTCCTCCTCTAATTTTTGTGGGTATTTGGCAATTTTTTGCCCGACGTAGTATGGGTGGCGGTGGTGCAGGAGCTTTATCTTTTACTAAGAGTAAGGCTAAAGTTTATGTGGAAGAAGATTCAACTAAAGTGACTTTTGATGATGTTGCTGGGGTTGAAGAGGCTAAAACAGAATTAACAGAAGTGGTTGAATTCTTGAAAAATCCTCAACGTTTCCTAGATATTGGTGCTCGTATACCTAAAGGTGTCCTGTTAGTTGGTCCTCCGGGAACTGGAAAAACTCTTATGGCTAAGGCAGTTGCTGGTGAAGCTAAAGTTCCTTTCTTTAGTATTTCTGGTTCTGAATTTGTGGAATTATTTGTGGGGGCTGGTGCGGCAAGAGTAAGGGATCTATTTGAGCAAGCGAAAAAGAAAGCTCCTTGTATAATTTTTATCGATGAGTTGGATGCTATCGGTAAGTCTCGTGCCGGTAATGGCTTTATGGGTGGCAATGATGAGCGTGAACAAACTCTTAATCAGTTGTTAACTGAAATGGATGGTTTTGCTGTGGGTGGGGCTACTGTAATTGTTTTGGCTGCTACTAACCGCCCTGAAACTTTGGATTCTGCTTTATTACGCCCTGGTCGTTTCGATCGTCAGGTATTGGTCGATCGTCCGGATAAATCTGGTCGTTTGAGAATTTTGGAAATCTACGCTGGGAAGGTGAAGTTAGATGATAACGTAGATTTGTCAGAAATCGCCACTCGAACTCCTGGTTTTGCTGGGGCGGATTTGGCTAATTTGATTAATGAAGCTGCTTTGTTGGCTGCCCGAAACGATCGTAAGGCAGTAACTCAGGCAGATATGAATGAAGCCATTGAGCGAGTTGTGGCGGGATTGGAGAAGAAAAGTCGGGTTTTATCGGAGAAGGAGAAGAAAATTGTAGCATATCATGAAGTTGGTCATGCTTTAGTAGGTGCGGCTAAACCTGGTGGGGGTAAGGTGGCGAAAATTTCCATCGTGCCTCGGGGAATGGCTGCTTTAGGTTATACTTTGCAAATGCCTACTGAGGATCGTTTTTTGATGGATGAATCGGAATTGCGAGATCAAATTGCGACTCTTTTAGGTGGCCGTGCGGCTGAGGAAATCATTTTTGGTAGTATTACTACTGGTGCTTCTAATGATTTACAACGTGCTACGGATTTGGCGGAGCGTATGGTTACTACTTATGGTATGAGTAAGGTTTTGGGTCCTTTGGCTTATGAGAAAGGGCAGCAAAATAGTTTCCTTGGTGATGGCATGATGAATCCTCGTCGTATGGTTAGTGATGATACGGCTAAGGCCATCGATGCTGAGGTTAAGGGTATTGTGGAAAATGCCCACCAAGAGGCTTTGGCTATTCTTAATGGTAATCGGGATTTGTTGGAGAGTATTACGGAACAAATTTTGGAGAATGAAGTGATTGAAGGGCCAATTTTACAAGATTTGTTGGACAAAGTGAACTTAGGAGATAAGGTTTCGGCTTCTGTTTCATAATATTTTCTCTATTAGTTTTACTGGTGTGTTTTTATGGCACACCTTTTTTTTTAAGTAAAAAGTAATAAGTAATAAGTTTTTATAGAAAATAACGATTTCTTTTAAATTTAAAAAATGTTATAATGTTGTTAGTAGCTAAACATTTAGATTGAGGAGCAATAGAAAAGTATGGATGAATTAAATAAATCTTGGAAACTAGAAGGAAAGTTATTATCTATATCCATTGTTTTCTTGGGGATAATTTTAATTATTCTTGGTTTACAATTTAATTTGGATATAGGATTAATTTTAGGTGGTGCATTATTAGGTATTGGGTTAAATAATTCTATAATTAAATTTTCTAATGGGATAGAATTAAATGAAATAAATAAAACCCTTGATGATAAACCAACAGTTTCTCAAGATTCTTATATTGATGAAAAGGAAGATAATCCGAAATTGGAAGAAGAGAAGACTAATTTAGAGCTTGAAAGAAAAAAAATTAATGAAATCAACCCAGAATACCTATCAACAAGTTCTTTTCATAAATCTTCTTATCGAATTTTATATCATAAAAAGGGAAATTATAATAATCATCCCCCTCTTTCTGCCTTCATGAAAATGGGAAAAACTAGGGAAGAACAAATAGAATTAAATAAACCTGCTCTTGAATTAATAAGAAAATGGAATATTGAAGATGAAAAAAGAACGGAAGAACAAAAAAAAGAAGATGAAAAAGCTTGGGAATTGTTTAAAGAAATTGTTGATAAGCACCGTAGTATTAGAAAACTATTTACTCCAGAATAAATTATGATAGTATTTCTAGACTCATCTATTTTGGGCACGATTACAAAACCTAACCCTGGGGAATGTCGTAAATGGTATGAAGGAATATTGGCAAGAGGAGCATATGTAGTTACTTCAGCAATAGTTGATTATGAAGTACGAAGAGGCCTTGTTTTAGCTTATTACAATCAAAAATCTTCTATGGGTTTAGAAAGATTGGAAGAAATACAGCAAGAGATACCTTTTTTGCCAATAACATTAGAAGTATCTTATCGGGCATCTCAATTATGGGCACAAGCCCAGATATCTGGGAATCCTGTAGAATCTCCAGAGAAATTAAATGCTGATATTCTTATTGCCGCACAAGTGCAGTTATTAGAAGAAGAATTTCCTGGTCAAGCTGTAATTGTTGCTACCACCAATATTAAACATTTACAGCTTTTTTGTAATGCTAAAAATTGGTATGAAATTAGTTTTTAATAATTACAAACAATTTAATTTACAATAAATTTTCTCTAAGTTTAATCTCTACAACTTAAAATATCGGTTATTTTTTAAATAAAAATATGTTATACTAATCTTAGTAATCAAAAATTGCGATTGTCCATATGAATATTTTATTACCTCCTGAATTAGAGAAATTGGTACAAGATAAAGTTGCTAGTGGAATGTATTTTTCTGCTAATGAAGTAATTTGTGAAGGTTTAAGATTGCTCCAAGAACAAGATGTTCTCAATCAATATCGATTAGAAGAATTAGATCGTAAAGTTAAACAAGGAAAAGCTCAAGCTGATCAAGGCGAGTTAATTGATGGGAAAGAGGTAATGGATGAACTTTTCTCTCGACATCAAGCTGCTAAGAATGCCAGAGAAAAAGAATGAGTAATTATAGTTTTACACCCTTGGCACGACAAGATCTTTTTGAGATTTACGATTATATTGCTCTTAATAATTTTGATGCAGCAGAACAGCTTCTGAAAAGATTTAGTCAAAAGTTTGAGCTATTGGCAACTATGCCTTTTTCTGGAAAAAGTAGAATTGACCTAGGAGAGAACATTCGTTGTGTTTCTGAAGGTCGCTATTTGATATTTTATGAACCAAATTCCATGGGGATTCAAATATTAAGAATCTTACATGGATCGCGAAATATCGAGGCAATATTTGAACAAGATAATTAAAATTATTGTAATGAAGACAAAAACAAAATAAATCTATTTATGATTACTTATAGGTTATTACTTATTCTCTATTACTTTATCACTTCGCTTCCATCCAGTTTTTACCAATGTGAGTATCTACAACTAAAGGAACACTTAGATCTATAGCCTTTTCCATAGTATGCTTAATTTGTTCTGTTACTTCTTCTTTTTTATCATCATCAAGTATTTCAAATACCAATTCATCATGGACTTGTAATAACAGCCTTGCCTGATTTTCATCTAAAGTTTTAGATAAATTTACCATTGCCAACTTAATAATATCCGCACTAGATCCTTGAATGGGAGCATTAGCAGCCGCTCTCAATAACTGAAAATCATCATAACTTATCTTAAGGTCATCTGTATTAATATCCTCAGGATTTCTCCCTTTAACCCAGTGTAAATCTTCACTTCCAAAGTTAAAATAACGTCTTCGCCCTAAAATAGTCGTCACATATCCTAAAGCAATGGCTTCTTTTTTTGTCTTTTCTAAATAATCAAAAATGCGGGAATATTTTGCTTTATATTTGTCAATAAACTCCTTACCTTTTGCCTCACTAACTTTAGCTTCCTTGGCGAATTTTCTCGCCCCCATACCATAAATTACACCAAAATTAATAATCTTTCCTAAGCGTCTTTCTTCAGAGGTAATGGTATCTTTTTCTAATAATAATTTAGCAGTTACACTATGAACATCTTCCCCTTCTTGATAAGCTTTTAATAATACTTCTTCTCCTGATAAATGGGCTAAAATTCTTAACTCAATTTGAGAATAGTCAGCCGACATTAATAACCAACCATCTTCTGGGATAAATCCTTGACGAATCTTGCTAGAAAAGGCAGTGCGAATGGGAATATTTTGTAAATTTGGATTGGAAGAAGATAATCTTCCAGTAGTAGTAACTACTTGATTAAAATTAGTATGAACTCTTTGAGTTTTTTGAGATACTAAAGTAGGAATGGTATCGATATAAGTTGTTTTTAATTTGGTTAAAGTTCGATATTCTAAGAGTTTTTCTATGATTATATGATCTCCTTGTAGCTTTTCTAAAGTTGCTCGATCGGTGGAATAACCTGTTTTAATTTTCCTTGCTTTTTTCTTATCTAATCCTAACTTTTCAAATAAGATTTCATTAAGTTGTTTTGTAGAGCCTAAATTAAATTTTTCCCCTACTTCTTGATAAACTTCTTCTTCAAGAATCTTCAAATCTTTTTCTATTTGTTGAGATAATTCTTTGAGATAATTAGTATCAATTTTAATTCCCCATTCTTCCATAGTAGCTAATACTTTTTCTAAGGGAATTTCTACTTCTAAAAAGAGCTTTTCTAAGGCTGGTATTTCTGCTAATTTTTCTTGAAGTTTAGGAATTAATAAAAAGGTTGCATAAGCATCTAAGCCACAGTATTCTGCTGCTGTTTTAATATCTAAATCGGCAATAGTTTGCTTTTTATCAAGTCCTAAATCATCGTAATCTTTTGCCCTAATTCCTGATAAATATGCTTCAGATAAATTGCTTAATTTATGGCTTTTTTCTGGTGCTAATAAATAACTTGCTAAGATGGTATCAAAGATAAATCCTCCTAGTTGAATTCCTTCTTTTTTTAAAATTAAGCGATCGAATTTTGTGTTATGAAAAGCTTTAGGATATTCATCACCTTCAAGGATAGGGCGTAAGGCTGATAAAACTTCTTCTTTATCTAATTGATTATCATTCTTTTGATAAAAATCCAAATGATGGGCTAAAGGAATATAAGCCATCTCATTAATAGCTTCTCCCCAGCAACAACCGATGCCAACTAATTCTGCTTTTTCTATGTCTAAGGAGGTAGTTTCTGTATCCCAAGCGACTGGTTTTGCTGAATCTTTTTTGGTGTGAAGTAACTCAATTAATTCTGTTAACTTTGGTAATGTATCGATAATTTTAGGCTTAATTATCCGGGATTTTCTATTAGTAGATTTAGGGGGTGGGGTAGGAGATGCAAACAAAGATGTTTGTCCATTTTTATCCACAAAACTATCATCAATAATCGGCTCTTCTATAATAGTTCCACCAAATCTTGACTGCAATTCATTAATAGATTTCAAGAATTTTTTTAGCTCATATTTTTCCAATAAAGGTTGAAGATCTTCTGTATTAAAACCTTGCAATTTACATTTTTCTAGATCTATTTCTATGGGTGCATCATCAACTATTTTGGCTAAAAATTGAGAATGGAAAGCATCTTTTTCCCCTTCTTTTAGTTTTTTGGCAATTGTTCCTTTTATTTGTTCTATATTTTGATAGATTTCTTCTAAGGTTTTGTATTCTTTTAAAAGTTTTTCTGCTGTTTTTGCTCCAATTCCTTTAACTCCTGGAATATTATCAGAAGAATCCCCACAAAGTGCTTTATAATCTACTACTTGAAATGGTTGAACTTTTAATTTTCTTTCTACGGCAATTTCGTCGAATTCTGTATAATTATTAGAAGAATTTTTGAACCTGCTAGCTTCTAAATATAAAACGTTAAGATCGGGTTCTACTAATTGAAATAAATCTCGATCGCCTGTGACAATTTTGATTTGATAATTGCCTTTAATTTGTTTTGCTACAGTCGCTAAAACATCGTCAGCTTCGTAGCCAGGAGAACTCACCATTTGTAAATTTAAAGCTTTTAATAATCCTTGAAGATTGTTAATATCCATGAGGAAACCTTCTGGTATTTCCTTGCGATTTGCTTTATAATTAGCATCAGCTTCATGACGAAATGTTGGCTCTTTTCGATCGAAAGCTATGGCTACAAATTCAGGTTGTTGAGTTTTAATTATTTGTAGGATAGAATTGAGAAAACCAAAACAAATACTGGTAGGAATTCCCGATCGAGTTTTCAATGGACCGTACTTTGACTTACCAAAGGCATAATAAGCACGAAATGCTATTGAATGTCCATCAATTAGAATAAATAAAGGTAATTTTTTTTCTGTTTCTTGCTGATTTGATGAATTAAGTGAATTAGACATAATGAATATTTTCTTTTATTTATTGACAATAAGTTTTAATTTAAAATATTGACTTATAATTTTTTCCCTTTAATTTCTGAAACATAATATTTTTAACTAGAAATAAATTGATTACTTATCATTATAATTTTTATCATATAAAGCAAATTCTCTATTTTAGAGTCAGGTATTCTATCTTATCAAAAAAATTGAAAAATTAAAAACTGGTGGAAATTGTAACAATATTTAAAGATGAAGACAGATTAAAAAAAACTGAAGAGAATAGAGAAACTTGCCTCAATTATGAAAATACAATAGCTGATTAATTAGCCAGAGATGAAGATGATTTAGTCTCAAGTTGAACGGAATTGATGAGATTAGCCACTACTTCTGTCCCTTCAGATGCTTCAAAAGAAAAAGGAAACTTACCAGTTGCCAACATTCGCAAACCTAAAGGAGCGATACTCAATAACCCCTTCACATCTCGAAAATAATTTCCAATCACCATCAAGCCAAACTTCCTCTCATCAATCCAACCACCCTCTTTAACCAAATCAATTAAGACTTTACGATGGCGAATGGCCCGACTAGAAGAATCATCCTTTTGCTGCAAAATCTGCTGTTTAATCTTGCTAATTTGCTCCATGGGTTCAACTTCCATAGGGCACACTTCATTGCACATATAACAACGAGTACAACCCCAAACCCCTTTTGTTTCATGATTATATTGATCTAAACGAGAATTTGTATCCGTATCTCTGGAATCCAAAATCATTCTTTGAGCCTTAGCAAGAGCATGAGGACCGACAAAATCAGGATTTACTTCACGAGCATTACACTGAGAATAACAAGCCCCACACATAATACAATTACCAGTTTGATTCAGAAGAGATCGTTGCTCAGGAGTTTGTAAAAATTCTCTTTCAGGAATATTTCGAGCATCAGTACTAACATAAGGTTGAACCGCCTCAAGATTATCCCAAAAAGGATTCATATCCACAATTAAATCCTTAATAACAGGCAGATTCCCCAAAGGAGCAATAATTATTTCTGGTATGATTTCAGAATTATCAGAATCTGAACTATAAGAAATTTTGCTCAGACGAGACAATTCACTGCCAATATTTTCCTTACAAGCTAAAGCAGAACGACCATTAATTTTCATCCCACAACTACCACAAATAGTATTGCGACAATTCTTCCGAAAAGCCAAACTTCCATCCAATTCCCACTTAATTCGATTTAAACAATCAAGCACAGTATTAGCAGGTTCAACATTAAGAGTATAACTTTGAACAGAAGAACCATGATTGTCTTGATATCTAATGACCTTAAAAATAACTTCCATATTAACCGAAACCTTTTCAACTACATAATAGTTTAAATCTTCCTAAAAGATAGATCTAGAGTAATTCCTTATAAAATTAATAATTCTCAAAAAACTTGTCAAAAAATTGTAATTTAAGGTTATATTTTTAAAAGACCAATAATAAAACAAAAACTAAAGAGATAGAAAAAAGAAAATATTGGATTATGGCAGAACAACAAGCACCATTAACAGGAAAAGCACTACTTCAAAAAGTAAAAGAGTTATCCCATTTACCCAGACGAGAAACAGCAAAAACTTGTGGATATTTTACCAAAGCAAAAGACAATAGTATCAGGGTAAATTTAACAGATTTTTATGATGCAGTATTAGCAGCAAAAGGAGTTCCATTAGATCCAGAAGGAGCAAAAGATGGTCGAGGTCGAGAGCCAACTTATAAAGTAAGTGTCCATAAAAATGGTCAAATTGTAATTGGTTCAACCTATACTCAAGCCATGGGTTTAAAAGCAGGAGATGAGTTTGAAATCAAATTAGGTTATAAGCACATTCACTTAAAACAAATTGATGACGAATCAGAAATGGAAACCATCTCAATAGGAGAAGAAGAATAAAGACAATAAAATCAAAATAATCTCTAGATAATAGCTTGATTATAAACAGAATACTATGAATCTAGAAAAAGTCTTAACATAGACAAAATCTTATGAATTTATTAAAACTTACAGTTAACCAATGGCTAAGAGAATTTGGGGAAACGAATTCCCTAATCAAAGGGATTGCTTTTCTGATAACATGGGTGATACTGTGGTTACCTCTAGCTATTCCCATAGCAAAAAGACTAAAATGGCATCCAAGCCAGCCTTTAACTTCTCAACAAAAAATCCCATTATTATTATCTCTATATTTAATTGCCCCTCTAATTGTTTGGTATGCTGGGAAATTTGAAGGTGATTCTTTTAGAGATTATGGTATTTCTTGGAACAGCAATTTTTTGATTTCTCTATTGGTAGGATTTTGCCTAGCTATTATTACGATAATTTTGATATTTAGTCTCCAATCTATAGTGGGTTGGCTGCAATGGCATAGAGAAAATATAGGAAAACTTTTACCAATTTTTTTACCATTATTAGGATTAGCCATAGGGGTAGGATTTATAGAAGAATTAATCTTTCGAGGCTTTTTTTGGGTAGAATTAAAGCAAGATTATTCAATATGGCAAACAGGGATAATTTCTAGTGGAATTTTTGCATTATCTCATTTAATTTGGGAACCAAAAGAAGCAATTAATAGCTTACCAGGACTTTGGTTAATGGGTATAATATTAATTATAGCTCGCATAGTAAATAATAATAGTTTAGCATTAGCTTGGGGGCTTCATTCCGGTTGGATTTGGATTTTATCAAGTCTGGGGGAAACAGAATTAATATCCTACACAGGTAAAGCATCAATTTGGTTAACAGGAAGCCAAAAACAACCTTTATCAGGGTTAGCAGGGATTCTCTGTTTATTAATAACTGGAATTATTTTAAGCTTACTATCCATCCTCAAATGATAGACAAAACAAAATTAAGAGAAACCATCAATAAACTCAGGGAATTAACCACCATTAATACCATAAATTCTTGGTACTACTTTGATGGTGATTTACCTAATACTCCATCTGACTTTCAATCTTGGCAAAGCTGGGAAATTGCCCAACCTAATACTAAGAATTATATTACTTGGTCTGGTGGTCGTAAAGTATGTTGGTTGGCACAAAAATTGATTATTCCTGAAAATTTACAAGGCTATCCATTAGAAAGTTTATCTCTTCGTTTAAAACTAACTTGGTGGGCAGAATTAGCCGAAATTTTTGTTAATAATAAATTGATTCAAGTAGGAGATTTGTTTAACTCTTCAGCCCGAATTCTCCTTAGCAATTCAGTAATTCCCAAACAAGAAATAACAGTCACTATTCGCTTAATTAGCCCAAGTCATGATATCGGTGCCTTAATGGAATCTGTATGTCTTTACGAAGCATCAAATGATGCCAATGCAAATTTTTTTACTCCTGGTTGGGTTGCCGATGAATTAACAGTATTATCTAACTATTTAGAAGCTTTCGAGCCTGATAAAATACCTCTATTAATAACAGCAACTAATTTAATTAATTGGGATCATAAATCTAATTCTCATCTATTTTCTCAATCATTATCAACTCTAAGAGAAGCAATTCAACCATTAGCAATTAACCTAAAAAAACGCTGCATTAATTTACTAGGCCATGCCCATTTAGATTTAGCTTGGTTGTGGACAATAAATGAAACTTATATAGTAGCAGAACAAACTTTTAAATCAGTTTTAAATCTACAAAAAGAATGGGAATATTTAACCTTTTGTCATACTACTCCTGCCTTATATTCTTGGTTAGAAAAAAATCAACCAGATTTGTTTGAAGATATTCAAAATGCCGTAAAACAAGGAAAATGGGAAGCATTAGGGGGAATGTGGGTTGAACCAGATACTAATTTACCCGATGGAGAATCTTTAATTCGACAACTATTATATGGTCAACTTTATACACAAAAAAAATTCGATTCTATTACAGAAATTGCTTGGCTTCCTGATACTTTTGGTTTTACTTGGCAATTACCTCAAATTCTCGAAAAAAGCGGGATTAAATATTTTGTAACAGGCAAACTCCATTGGAATGATACGACGAAATTTCCCCATGGTTTCTTTTGGTGGCGCGCACCTAATGGCAGTAAAATTTTAGCTTTAATATCTCCACCTAACGTGGCGGGAGTAATGGATACCAATCCAATTATTATGAGTAATTACGCTATTTCTTGGGAAAAACAAACAGGTTTACAAGATATCTTTTGGCTTCCAGGTATTGGAAATCATGGCGGTGGGCCAACTCGTGATATGTTAGAAGTGCAAGAGAAATGGCAGAATTCTCCATTTTTTCCCAAGCTAAAATTTACCACTGCTATTGACTATTTGGAAACTATAAAAACCAGTTTTCAAGAAAGTATTAATACCCCAACAAAATCTGATATTCCTATCTGGAATGATGAACTTTATTTAGAATTTCATCGCGGTTGTTATACTACTCATAGTGAGCAAAAATATTTTAATAGAGATTGTGAGAAATTATTATATCAAGCAGAATTATTTTTATCTATTAGCAAGATTATTTCAGAGAAATCAAGGTTAAATTCCAATAATAACTATCTAAATCAAACCAATAATCAAACTTACTTAGAGAAACAAGAGAGAATTACAGAGTTATGGAAATTAGTTTTGTTCAATCAATTTCATGATATTTTACCGGGAACTTCCATAAATGAGGTTTTTGTTGATGCTAATGAGAAATGGAAACAGGTTAAACAAGAAGGAGAAAAAATCTTAGAAGAATGTTTAGAAAATCTCGCTTCTAAAATTAACTTATCAAATCCCCCTCACCCTCAAGCTAAACCCTTGATTGTTTTTAATCCTCTCAATTGGCAACGAGAGGAAGTGGTTTCCTTTGAAATTGAAGGAAATATTGAAGGGAATTGGGATATTTATAATACTGAGGGAGAGAAAATTTTATCTCAGCAGATAGATAATAATCATAATAATACAGGAAAAAATACATATTTATTCTTGGCTGAAGATATTCCTTCCATTGGTTATCGTCTTTTTTGGTTATCTCCATCCCAAACTAAACTACAAAATGAGAATTTAGTTTCATCAGAATTTATTCTAGAAAATGATTTTCTTAAAGTAATAGTCGATCGTCAAACAGGAGATTTAGCAAGTATTTTCGATAAAATCGCCAAAAGAGAAGTATTAGCAGGTGCGGGAAACCAGTTACAATCATTCAAAGATGAAGGACAATATTGGGATGCTTGGAATATCGATCCTAATTATCATAAATATCCCTTACCTCCGACTAAATTAAAATCTATTCAGCAATTAGAAACAGGCCCAATTCAATGGCGAGTGAGAGTCATTAGAGAATTGGGGAAGTCTGAATTCCAACAAGATTATATTTTGCCTATTAATTCTCCTATCTTAAAAGTAAAAAATTTAGTAAATTGGCAAGAAGAAAAAGTATTAGTTAAAGCAGTATTTCCTTTAAATATTAAAACAGAACTCGCAACTTATGAAATACCATGTGGAACAATTCAGAGAAAAACTAACCCTCAAACAGAAGCAGAACAAGCAAAATGGGAATTACCTGCTTTACGTTGGGCTTGTTTAACTGAAGAAAATCCTATAAATAAGGTAAAATATGGAGTTAGTTTACTAAATGACTGTAAATATGGTTATGATTGTCAAGAATCTCAAATTCGTTTAAGTTTGTTAAGAAGTCCCAAATGGCCAGATACCGAAGCAGACATGGGAATTCATGAATTTACTTATGGAATATATCCTCATCAAGGAGATTGGATCGAAGGAAAAACTGTTCATAAAGGCTATGAATTTAATTTAGACTTAATCCCTTTTATTTTAGAAAATCACCATCTAAAAATTAACCAACAAATTGACAAACAACAAAAAAATAAGAACTTGCCTAGTGTCGGTAAATTCTTAGATTTAGGGAGAGAGAATTTAATTTTAATCGCACTGAAACAGCCAGAAGATAAATATCAAGATCAATCTCAAGATGATTCTCAAGATGATTCAAAGACTCTAATCTTGCGCTGTTATGAATGTTATGGTGAAAATGCTTTCTTGTCTATCAATGGGGATTTGGGATTGAAAATAAGCTCTAAAGTAGATTTGTTAGAACGTAATTTATTTGAATCAGAGGAAACTCTCATGATCAATCCTTATTCCATTGACACTTATAAAGTAGAATTTTAACTTTCAAAATTAATTTTCAAAATTAATCTTCATGATCTTCAAAAGGATCACTTAATTGAGCAGAAGGAGGACCAAAAGAGGTATAGATTGCCCAACCAGTTATTAAAACTAAGATTGCCGAAATTGTGATACTAACTACGATTGCAGGTTCCATAGACTAAATGAGAATTTATTATACTTCTTAATATATCATAATCATCTTTATTTTGGTTTGGTTACTAATTGGGGATAATCTCTACATCAATAGGTGGGAAAAAATCGATCGACAAGAGAATATTTATGGTAAAGTACAAAATATGAAAATTTTCTCTAGGTGATGCCAAAGTAGGCCATAAATGGGTTTTAGCATCAACTATTTGGGAAAAAATGCAAATCTCTAATAATCTTGCAAAGTTAATAATCTTGCAAAGTTAACGGGAGAAATGTAAAAATATTACAGAACATTAAAAAAAATTAGTTTAGAAATAACAAGGTAACTCATGGCACAAGAAACTGGATTAGGTAATCTTCTAAGATCTTTAAATTCTGAATACGGTAAAGTTGCTCCTGGTTGGGGCACTACTCCATTAATGGGAGTTTTCATGGTTTTATTCTTAGTATTTCTGTTAATTATTCTACAGATTTACAATTCTTCTCTATTGCTTGAAGGTATTGATGCTAGTTGGAATAGCTTAGGTTAATCCTGAATTAAGTAATAAAGAATTTACAAGTAATTTACAACCCGACAGGCGATGCTTTCAAAAATAGGTTATTGATCTTATTGGAAAAAATGACCTAAGAATTAGCAGCTAGTCGGGAATTTTTCTGTCAAAATGGCAGTAGATATGGATAGGAGGAAAAGTTTATGAATATTTTTGGAATGGGATTGCCAGAGATTATGGTAATTTTAGTTGTTGCTTTATTAGTATTTGGTCCTAAAAAACTACCAGAAATTGGTCGTAGCCTAGGAAAAGCTCTTGGTGGTTTTAAAGAAGCTTCTAAGGAATTTGAAAAAGAATTGAAAAAGGAAGTGGATGAATTAGAAAATTCGGTGGAAAGCAATCCTAAGTTAGAACCTTCTTCTGGAGAAAAGCTTGTGGTTAATTCTCAAAAGGAAACTGAATCCATTGCTAATACTTCTCAAAGTTAAGTCTCTAATTAATTGAATTATTAAATTAAGATAACAAAGGGAATTTACCTAAATATATTTATTTAAGTAAATTCTCTATTTTAATATTGGTTTAATACTTGTCTAAAGAAAACCGTGATAGAATGTTTAGTAAGTTGTAGAATTAATAAGCAAATTATGAATTTTATCTCAAGAAAAAATCTATTAACTTCTTGTCTACTAGGAATAGGAAATACTTTATCATTCTTATACGGCTTTAATGCACCTGGTCAAGCGGTAACTTTCAGTAGCGATCCAACTGTTAACCCCTTTGATGGTGATACTATTCTTGAAGATGAATCTACAATTGAATGAATATGATTGATTTACAAATTACTTTAACTAATGCTAGTTCTGATGATGTGGTTATTCCAGCTGATATTCTTACTGCTGTTTTCTTCAATCTAGAAGGATATCCCACCTGAAAGGGTGACAATCCGCTTAAAAGCCTTACAAGGCAATAGTTTCAAGGATTGAGTGCACTATTCGTTTCTATGGCTTATTGAGAATACCTTGAT
>JANQIW010000027.1 GCA_028281945.1 Prochloraceae cyanobacterium PL24a_bin.78 | reverse complement strand
GAAACTAAACTTACAAAAAACTGATACTGAACTTTTAGAATTAATTAATAAATTAGAAAATGGATAACCTCCTATTATAATTGAACGAGAAGGTAAAGAAATTGCAGCTATTATAAGTTATGAAGAACCTCAACTTTTTCAAACAATTATTGATGCTATTGATTCGGAATTATTAAGAAAAGCTATCGAACAAAGTACTGGAGAATTTTTTAGCATTGAAGAGGTTTTAAAAATGCGAGGTTTGACAGTTTCTGATTGAGATCTTGATAATAATGAATAATTAAAATGAGTAAAGAATATTTGCTAAAAATTGATAAATCAGTTGTTAAAAGTTTAAAAAATTTACCTCTGAAAATCTTTAAACAAATTATTATTAAGTTATTTTCATTACAAAATAATCCTAACACTATTGAAGAAGAAAAAGTTATTATTTTCAGAATTGGTAAAGGTAACGATGGAGAAGTTTACCGAAATTTGTAGTTTGATTTAATTATTATTCCTTGAATATTTAATATTTATTGGGAATTTGTTTGATCTTATAAATTATTGTTTGACCTAAAAATATTAAGTTTTATTAAGAGAACTAGACTATCTAGTTAAGTGGAGAGTTTAGCCTTGGAGTAGAAATTTCTTTCAGAAATAATACTTCAGAAATGATTATGAAAACTCTTCATCTCAAATTAAAAGGCATGGGTTGTGCAGCTTGTGTGACAAAAATTGAAAAAGTAATTAATTCCACTCCCGGGGTAATAGAATGCAATGTAAATTTTGCCAGTGAGGAAGCTACGGTAAAATATAATCCCAATCAAGCTAATGACGAAACATTCCAAAAAGCAATTAGTAAGGCAGGTTATCAAGCATTTCCTCTAGAAAATATTCAACCAGAAACTATAGATATCGAAGAAGAAAATCAACAAAAACAACAGCAAAAATTAAAATTAAAAGTTATTTTTGGCGGCATAATTAGTTCGATTTTAGTATTAGGAAGTTTACCAATGATGTTAGGAATAAATCTATTTTTTATCCCTAGTTGGTTACATAATCCTTGGTGGCAATTAATCTTGACAACTCCTGTATTATTTTGGTGCGGAAAATCATTTTTTGTTGGGGCAATTAAAAGTGCTAAATATTTTGATGCTAATATGAATACTTTAGTTGCATTGGGCACGGGATTTGCTTATTTATACTCTTTATTTCTTACAGTAACTGGAACAGTATTTCCAGAATTTTTGGCATCAAAAAATTTAAAAATAGAGCTTTATTATGAAACAGCAGCAGTAGTAATTACTTTGATTTTATTAGGTCGTTTATTTGAACATAATGCTAAAGGAAAAACTAGAGAAGCTATTAAAAAATTAATCGGTTTGCAACCACAAATGGCTAGAATCATTCGCAATGAAGAAACAATTGATATCCCTATTAAACAAGTACAAATCGGAGATATTATTTTAGTGCGCCCTGGAGAAAAAATACCTGTCGATGGGGTAATAATTGAAGGCAATTCTCAAGTTGATGAGTCCATGATTACTGGGGAATCAATGTTAGTAAATAAAGAAAAAAGTGATGAAGTTGTTGGTGCAACTATTAATAAAACTGGTAGTTTTAAATTTCAAGCTTTACGGGTGGGAAAAGATACAGTATTAGCTCAAATTATTCAGTTAGTAAAAGAAGCTCAAGGTAGTAAAGCCCCCATTCAAAGAATAGCTGATAAGGTAACTGGATGGTTTGTACCGAGCGTAATCGTTATTGCAGTAGTAACTTTTATTATTTGGAATTGGCAAGGAAATACAACACTTAGTTTAATAACAACAGTGAGTGTATTAATAATAGCTTGTCCTTGTGCTTTAGGATTAGCAACTCCCACATCTATTATGGTGGGAACGGGAATTGGTGCAGAAATTGGTATCTTATTTAAAAATGCAGAAAGTTTGGAATTAGCTCATCAAATTAAAACCATTATTTTAGATAAAACTGGAACTATAACTAGAGGGAAACCTACTGTTATAAATTACATTACTACCGCAGGAATTGCTAACGGTAATGAACTAAATTTATTAACTTTAGCCGCAAGTATTGAACAAAATTCAGAGCATCCTTTGGGGAAAGCTATTGTTGATTATGCTAAATCTCAAGAGATAGGAAATGGCACAAAATCTTTTTCTAAATCTATTCCTAATTGTCAAAAATTTGAAGCATTTCCAGGTAAAGGAGTAGCAGGATTTGTAGAGGAAAAAGCTATTAAAATTGGCACATTAAGGTGGATGAAAGAGTTAGAAATTGACACCAAAGTTTTAGAAACTCAAGCCCAAAGTTGGGAAAAAGATTCACAAACCGTTGTTTGGCTGGCAGTTGATGAAAAAATTGAGGCATTATTTGGCATTGCCGATGGATTAAAACCCTCTTCTGCTGAGGCTGTGAATACTTTGGAAAGGATGGGTTTAGAAGTGGTGATGTTAACAGGAGATAATCAGCAAACTGCCAATGCCATCGCTCGTGAGGTTGGTATTACTAAGGTAATATCAGAGGTGCGCCCAGAAGAAAAGGCAATGGAAGTCAAACGATTGCAAGAAGATACTAAAGGAAAAAAGGCCAAGATAGTCGCTATGGTGGGAGATGGTATTAATGATGCACCTGCTTTGGCTATGGCTGATGTAGGAATTGCCATTGGTACCGGCACTGATGTGGCTATGGCAGCAAGCGATATAACCCTTATTTCTGGGGATTTACAGGGAATTGTGGCGGCAATTAAGCTCAGTCAAGCGACCATTAATAATATTCGTCAGAACCTATTTTTTGCATTTATTTACAATACTCTTGGTATTCCTATCGCAGCAGGAATCCTTTATTCTTTATTTGGTATTCTTTTGAATCCTGCAATTGCTGGCTTTGCAATGGCAATGAGTTCGGTTTCTGTGGTAACTAATGCTTTAAGGTTACGTAAATTTAAGGTTGATTTTTGATTATATTTATAAAGTAATATTAGTTAATTTTGACTTAAGTTCTTTTATTATTTTAGCTTATTCTTTTAAAAGAATAAGTTTTTATCTTCTAAAGTAGAATACAAGTGAATGTAGATTATAATAGTTCTTGGAAACAAGATCTTGATAAATATTTAAAATGATTTTTACTTTTCTTTTTTCCTCAAATTCATTCTTTAATTGACTGGGGTAAACCTCCAAAATCTTTAGAAAAGGAATTACAACAAATAAATACTTCCTCTAATACGGGAAAACGTTTTGCTGATAAATTATTCCAAGTTTGGTTACTGGATGGCAACGAGATTTAGATTTTAATTTATATCGAATATAAAAAGCAACTCTACAAGCTGAGAAGGATTCTATCATTACAGTTTTAGGAGTAAGGTTTGGAGAAATTTCATCGAATCTAATAGAAACTATTAATGAAATTTCCAATCAATCTGAATTAAAACAGCTTTTAGAAAGGGCAGCAATTGTCAATTCTTTAGCAGAATTTCAGGAATTTCTTGATAATAAATAATTGAAAATTTTCAGAAAAATATTGCCATAGCTATCAATAAGACTAATAATAATCAACAAATTGGTAGCTTATTAACTATATAAGTAGTGATTAATTATCCATTAGAAAATATTAAAAAACCAATTAATATGTTATAATCAAAAGCAGAAATAGTGATTAAAATCAATGTCAGAAGAAGCAATTTTCAAACTCCATGAAGATTTATCCAACTTAGGCCCAGGAGATAATCAAATAACATTAGATATTCTAAAATCCCTTCCTCCTCTTAACAATGAAGCTTTAGTTTTAGATTTAGGTTGTGGCACTGGTAGACAAACGATAGTTTTAGCCCAAAATCTACCCTGTAATATTAAAGCAGTCGATTTATATCAACCATATCTAGATACTCTTATAAATCGAGCTGAAAAAGCTGGAGTCAAGCATAAAATAGAAATATTTTGTGGAGATATGCTAAAGCCAAATATAGCAAAAGAATCCGTAGATTTAATTTGGAGTGAAGGCGCAGTTTTTGCCGTTGGTTTTGTTAATGCTTTGGAAAATTGGCGAAAGCTGTTAAAACCATCAGGTATGATAGTAATATCAGAGGCAGTATGGCTAACAGATAATCCTCCCTTAGAAGCCAAAGAGTATTGGCAAGAATCTTATCCGGCAATGACTAATGTCAAAGGATTGGAAGCAGCAGCAAATCAAGCAGGTTACATAGTGAAGCAAACTAGAATTTTGCCACAACAAGCTTGGGAAAATTATTATCAAGAAATGGGCAATCGTATTATAGAGATACAAAAGAATGAGATACAAGATCAAGAACTTGAAGAATGTATCAAACAAACCATGAAAGAAATTGATATATACCAAAAACATATCGGAACTTATGGTTATACTTTTATAATTTTACAAATTAAAAACATTTAAGAAGTTGGTTATGAATGATATTGATGAAGCATTAGCAATACTTGGTCTAAAAATAGGTGCATCTCAAGAGGAAGTTAAACAAGCATATCGAGAGTTAGTAAAAAAATGGCATCCTGATAGTTTTACAGATGATTCTCAGTTAAAAGAAAAAGCAGAAGAAGAAATTAAACAAATTAATCTAGCTTATGAAACTCTAAAAAATTATCAACCGGATTTATCTGACTCAATTTATCAAACTAAAAATGGTATAAAAATTAATATTGAAACTATTAATGCCGAAACTTATTATAATGAAGGAGTGAAATATGCAGAAAATGGAGAATTAGAAGAAGCCTTAAAAAACTTTTCTTTAGCTATTAAAATTAATAATTTTCATGTCAAAGCTTATAAATATAGAGGATTTGTCTGTTCTCAGTTAGGATATGAAAATAGAGCAAATGCAGACTTATGGAAAGCGAAAGAACTTGAATTTCAACAAGCAGAAGCAGAAGCAGAAGCAGAAGCAGAAGCAGAAAGATCTTATTATCAATATTCATATAATTATAATTCAAAAGAATCTAATGCAGAAAGTTATTCCTGTAGTCGAACTTTAAAAGGGCATTCACAAAAAGTTGGGGCTGTTGCTATTAGTAATAATCAAAAAATTATCGTTAGTGGTGGTTACGATAACCTGATTAAAATCTGGAAATTAAATACAGGAAAAGAAATGGCAACATTAATAGGCCATACAGATAAAATTGTTTCTCTTGCTATTAGTAAAAATAATAAAATTATTGTTAGTGGTAGTTTTGATCAAACCATCAAAGTTTGGGATATTAATAAACAACAACCAATTCACCATCTTGGAGGTTGGTTTTCAGGCCATACTGATAAGGTTTTATCTGTTGCTATTACTCCCAATGAAAAAACAATTATTAGTGGAGGTGCGGATGAAACTATTAGAATTTGGCAACTAAATACGGGCAAAGAATTGCATAATATACCAAATTATTCTGGTCAAATTTTATCAATTGCTATTAGTTATGATGGAAAAATGTTTGCTGCTGGAGGTTTAGAACAATATATTAGAATTAGAAAAACTAGCAATCGTCAAATTCTTCGCTCCATTAAAACTAATAGTGCTGTTTTGTCACTTGCTTTTAGCCCTGATGGCAAAATGCTTGCTACGGGGAATTTCGATCGAACTATTACTTTATGGCATATCGACAAAGGTACAAAAATTCGTACTTTAGATGGACATTACGATCGAGTATCATCTTTAATGTTTAGAGAAGATGGGAAAGTCTTAGTTAGTGGTAGCTGGGATAAAACCATCAAATTATGGAATCCATATACAGGAGAAAAAATATCTACTCTTGTAGGGCATTCAGGAGAAATAACATCTGTTAGCATTAGTCGAAATGGAAAAACTATTATTAGTGCTAGTGCTGATAAAACAATTAAAATTTGGGAATATAATTAAAATAATTAAAAATTAAAGGTAAAATGCGCAAAATAATAATTATCCTATCAATAGGAATTTCGATATTTATAGCTATCTTATTATTCCAAAAACAAGAACCAACAATATCAATGAATAAGCAAATTGCTGATAATCAAAAATTTTATACCTATCAAGTTGTTAATACTTATCCTCATGATCTTAGAGCCTTTACTCAAGGTTTAATTTACCATGACGGCTTATTATATGAAAGTACTGGTTTAAGAGGACACTCTTCATTACGAAAAGTAGAATTAGAAACAGGAAAAGTTTTAAAAAAATTATCATTACCTAACCGTTTCTTTGGAGAAGGGCTTGCCCTTTGGGAAGATAAACTCATTCAATTAACTTGGACTTCAAATATAGGTTTTGTTTATAATCGAGAAACTTTTGAAAAATTAAATGAATTTTCTTATCCTACAGACGGTTGGGGAATTACTCATGATGGCAAAAACTTAATTATGAGCGATGGTAGCGATAATTTGTACTTTTTAAACCCAGAAACTTTTGAAAGAATTCGTACCATTAAAGTCAAAGAAAAAACAAATAATGGTGATGTTTTCATCGAAAAACTAAACGAATTAGAATATATCAATGGAGAGATATTTGCTAACATTTGGTTGACAGATAATATCGTCAGAATTTCTCCAGAAACAGGAGAAGTTTTAGGTTGGATAGATTTAACCGGATTAATCGATTTAAAACCAATTCCAGCTCAAGGCATACCTCAAAATGTGCTTAATGGCATTGCTTACGACAAAGAAAATAATCGACTTTTTGTAACAGGTAAATTATGGCCTAAACTATTTGAAATTCAATTACTTCAAAAATAACTTAAATCCTAATTTAATTAATAATAAAAACTAAAATAAACTCTCTGTTAGCCAACCAAATAATAATCCTATACCAGTAACTACAAGATAAGTTTGAATTGTATGTTTATTGGTAAATCCAGTATCAGACATAGACATCCAAGACATGGCACCAATGCCAACAAAAATAAGAGCAATTATCCAAGCAAAAGGCAAAGGTAATAAACCAAATAATACAGCCCTATCATAATTAAATAAGCCATTAAATAATATTAAAAGAAAAGTAATATTAGCAACTCCGATAAAGATAGTATCTTGAACAGATTTTTGAAGACCAAATCCTAACAAAATGCTAGAAATCAAAAATACTGAAGTAGTCACTAAAGCAATAATTTCAATGGCAGGATGAAGGGAAAGAGAAAAGAAAACTGCAATTGCTGCTGTAACCGGTACAAACCAAGTAAAAGATTCATAAATTAACCAAAATAAAGAGCCAGTTAAAGTTAGTAACCAACCCCAGATAGAAGCATTAGAAACACTTAAAAGCATTCCAAAGCAAAAATATCCTATTGCCAAAATTAATAACTGAGTTTGAGGCAAATTTTCATAAAAATTTCTAATAGTCCAATTTTCAGAAGTATTTAAATTTTCTTCAGTATTAGTAATATTATCTTCATGGTTTATTTCCAAATCTATCTCATCCATTTCATTAAATTCATCAACTTCCAAATCAATGGAATTATTTTCATTTTCAGAATAATCCAGAGTATCAATTCGAGAATTTATCGAAAAATTATAATCCATTTTCTGATTCAATTCTGAATCCATATCCTGATTTTTTTTGTCAAGATTGACATGATTATTAACTTCGTTTTGAGAATTAAATTGAGAATCAAATTGAGAATTAAATTGAGAATCAGAATTTTGATTTAAAATCCATTCTTCATAAAGCAACCCATTAGGCATAATCGTATTATGAAGAGAGACATTATCTAAAATAACCTCAGTTAAATCAACACCAATTAAATTACCATTATTGAGATTTGCCCCAGTCAAATCAGCTTTATCAAGTTTAGCTTTTGCCAGATTAACTCCTTCTAAATTAGCCTCTTTCAAATTAGTATTGATCAAATTAGCTTGAGTTAAATCAGCCTCAATTAAAATTGCTTTATTTAAATTTGCTCCAGAGAGATTAATATCAGATAAATTAGCTTCAGTTAAATCTACATTTTCTAAATTTATCAATGTAAAATCTCTTTTGCCAGCATCATATTGTTTGAGAAAAAAGTCTACTTCCATTAGAAATTAATATTTTTTGATATTTTATGTTAACAAAATTTAATAAATTTATGATTTTTAAAATTGCCTAATTACTATAATCATAGTCAAGAAAATCTATCAACAATTCTCAAAAGATAAATGATAGATAGAATATTTCCTTACCATCACCATAGGATAAAAATATCCAGATGGTTTGATTGTCAAATTTGAACAGTTTTAATGAGTATAAGGAGTGTCAATAATGATTAAATCCATAAGAGAATTCAGACACAAAAAAACTATAGCAGGAATTATCTTAGCTATTAGTTCAACTATGATAATGCCTTCAAAAGCAATGGCATCGAGATTACAAATAACTATAGAAAATCTTAATCCTCCCCCCGGAGCCCTAATTACTCCCTTGTGGCTAGGAATTCATGATGGCAGCTTTGATAGCTTTGATATTGGATCCCCTGCTTCCAGTGGCATTGAAATTGTTGCTGAAGAAGGATTTATTGGTTTTGAAGATTTAATCGGTACAACAGATTTTGCACCTCCAGAGATTTTTCCTGATTTTGACGATACAATTGCAGGGGAATTTGCCGCAAGCTCAGCCGCAGATAATGGTGGAATACAAACTTTTCTCACAGGTACATTTTTCCCTCCCGCAGGGATTTTAGCAGGAGAGACTAATTCCATCATATTAAATATTGAAGACCCAAGCGTTAATCGCTTTTTCAACTATGCTGGGATGTTTCTTCCTAGCAATGATGGGTTTATAGGGAATCCTGATCCATTAGAAATCTTTGATATAAATGGTAATTTCATTCCTACTGAGATTATTCTAACTCCAGATATCATTTGGGATGCAGGAACAGAAGTCAATGATGAAGATCCTTTTAATATTCCTTTCAGTGGTGATTTAGTTGGAAATGGTATATCAGAAGGTGGTGTTATTGGAGTTCATCCAGGATTTATAAATCCTCCTGGTTCTCCGGGTAGTATTTTTGATGTCGGAATTGAATTACCGGGCACAACAGTCACTTTTACTAATGGTGATTTTACTGGTAATCCTGATTTTGTATTAGGTAGAATTACTATTACTCAAGTACCAGAATCTAATTCAATTATTGGTTTATTATCTTTTGGAATTTTAGGAGGTAGTTATCTTTTCTCTAGAAAAAATAAAGTTTCTTCTTAAAAAGTCAGATTTTTAAATAAATAATTATATCAATTTTTATATTATCACGATGGTATGGTTATTTATTTTATAATCATTTCTGATTGTAAAACTTAAACTAAAAAGAAATTTCCCTACTAGCAGCAGCGACTCTTCTAACAACATCAGAAGATAAAGGCACAAAACCTAAATCTTTACTCAATCTTTGTCCCTCATTTAAAGCCCATCTAATCATATTTTTGATAGCATTTGCCTTTTGAGCATCGTCATAGCGTTTATAAGCCAATAACCAACTATAAGTTACAATTGGATAAGAATGAAATCCATCAGGATCACTAACAAAACCTCGAAGATTTTCTGGTAATTCTACTGATGCTAGAGCATTGGAAGTTGTTTCAAGATTGGGTTGTATATATTTACCCGCCTTATTTTCCAAAGCAGCAGTTGATAACTTCAGTTGTTTAGCAAAACTATACTCCACATAACCAATGGTTCCTTCTGCTTGCTGAATTTGGGCACTCACTCCTGAATTAGACTTAATACCAAATCCAATAGGCCAAGCTACATTTAAACCACTACCTACCCGCCTTTCCCATTCATTACTAATACTACTTAAATGCTTAGTAAATACAGCAGTAGTACCGCTACCATCCGATCGATGTACCACGATAATAGGTAAATCAGGAAGTAATATGCCAGGATTGAGATTCGCTATTTTTTGGTCATTCCAGCGATCGATCTTTCCCAAAAAAATTTCAGACAAAACCTCTCGCGACAACTTCAAACCACTACCAATCTTAGGCAAATTATAAACCACCGCCACGCTACCAGCAGTCATAGGTAACATCACAATACCACGACTAACTTGAGCAATTTCAGCATCCGTCATAGCAATATCACTACCAGCAAAATCAACTGTTTCAGCTATCATCTGTTGAATACCAGCAGCACTTCCAATGGGTTGATAATTAATAGTTACTTCCCAATTCTTACGACGATATTCCACAAACCAACGTTGGTAGAGTATCACTGGAAATGTAGCACCGGCAGCATTTAAAACTATATTTTTTGCCTGAGCGACTTGTTTATTCTGTAATAGGAAACTAGAACTTAAACTTAAACCACTCAACCATAAAAATTCTCGACGACTGAATTTCATAACCCCCAAATTATCCCATAAAAATTTACTTTATTACTTAATAAAATCATTCCCATTGACATAATTCATCTTTTTTAAGACGTTGACGACACCTAAAAATTTCTTCTCTAGTTAAATCATTCCATTCAAGATCCCGACGTAAAACAATTCCATTATGTCCAACTAGAAAACGAGGTAAATGATTATACTCAATTAACTCTAATTTTTTAAGATCGTAAGTAGTATAAGTAGTTAAATTAGGAGAATCAAAATTAATATCTAATACTGTAATAGCTTTTTGAGGTGGAATTTTACTATCAATCAAAGGACGAGGTCCAGATCCTAGTATTCCTGTATGCAATAATTCTAACTTACCCCGATGAGCTGGATAATAAGCATGATGATGTCCGCTAATATATGTATGTACCCTATATTTTTCCAACATAGCCCTTAACTCATCTGCATTTCGCATTACCTCACCTGGTTGATTGCGACCTACTGATACAGCATATAAAGGTAAATGCCCTAATAAA
The DNA here is from genome assembly GCA_028281945.1 of Prochloraceae cyanobacterium PL24a_bin.78. Lineage (GTDB taxonomy): Bacteria > Cyanobacteriota > Cyanobacteriia > Cyanobacteriales > JANQIW01 > JANQIW01. The sequence continues at coordinate 54,630 of JANQIW010000027.1, read as the reverse complement.
ATTCTCATTTTAGCATTTTGAGCTTTTGGACTTGCTAAAGTTTGTTCCACCCATGCCATTTTTTCTGGAGGAATATAGTTAGACGAACCATCCCATGCCATAAAGAAAATATCTTTATATTCAAAAGTATAATAAAAAGGGAAATCATCTCGATCGATAAACTCAATTCCCGGATCATGTTGAGGATTTTCCCAATATTCCAGAGCTAAATCTTTTTCCTTTTGAAAGAGAAATGAACCACCTATACCTAAAGCACTAGAAGCATCATGATTCCCAACAGTAAAACCATAAGGTAAATTTGCCTGACGTAATGGTGCAGCAACATGATCATCAAAAGCTGCCCACATGGCTTTGATTTGTTCAGGAGTGAGAATAGGATTTTGCCCTGCTACCATATCACCACTACAAAGAACCATATCTGGCTGCCAAAAAGGGATTAATTTCATAGCTTTATCCACTTCTGGAGCGTAATCTGTAGAGCCATATGCTCCATTTAGATCACTAATTACCACTAATCTTACGTCACCACGAGGGGGATTATATAATTCTTGGGATTGAGCAGAAGCTGTCATCTGTCCGCACCAAGAAAGAAAAATCGCCATCATAAATCCAATTAATACTCGTTTGAGAAACATCATGGAAAACCTATAGTTACTATTTATCAAAATTACTTCTAAATTACTAGTTTTTATCTTAATTATTAAGTCTTAAAATTAACTTAAAAAGTTCCTGATTTTTTGCTGATAAAATTAAGATTTTTAACTTTATAGATTATCTTGATATAAATGTTTTTAAATGATTTAATGGATTTAATTTATTGTCTAAGTATTTAAAAATAAAGCTAATATTCATATTGTTTATAACTATTTTGTGCTTAAAACTTTCATTTTATTCATAAAGCATTGAGAAATAAAAGGAAATAATTTGTAATTTTTACTATATAATTTGCTCTCAATAAAAACCACAAGTAAATAAGGTGCTAAATTAGGACTTTCAATATAAGCAGCATCATGACGTACTTTACTAGTCCAACCAGCTTTTGACCATAAATTAGTTTCTGGAGGAAGAGCCTCACCCAAAAACCCAGTAACCTGATTTTCTTCTTCGTCATCAGCTATTTTTGTCATGCCGGGCTGGCGTTTGAGTAAATCCATCATCATTTGAGATCTTGAGGAAGAGACAGCAACCCCACCAATAATGCTATGTAATAAACGAGCCACACCATCAGTAACCAAGATATTGCGATTTTCTAAAGACTCCCCAACAAAAGCCCTTTCCCTTCCATATGGCCCATCACACCAAGTTTTTTGATTAACATTAATTTTTTCTAACTCTTCCCAACCTAAAGATTGAAAATAACGATTAATAATATTGCGTTGATACTTCCAAGTAGCAAAACTTTCGGGAGGTAATTCAGGGCCGGAGGTAGTATTTGTTAATACATCAACCAACAAACTGGTAGCATCATTACTAGAATCAACCATCGCATCAACCATCGCCCTTTTAATTTCAGGAGTCAGAGAAAGCAAACCAGCTTGCAACCATTCATGAATAGCCACCAGATAAAATAACTTAACCACACTAGCAGGGTAAATAGGCTCCATGCCACGATAACTATAGCCTCTGACTTGATATTGCCAAAATTCTTGAGATAGAATTGCTCCCCCCGTATTGACAATTACAGGAGAATCGTAAACTATCCAAGTAATAGCAATTTGGTTAGGATTCAAATCTGGAAATTCTTCCCAAATCAAATTCAGTATATTTGTACCAATTTGCTCTAGTTGTTTGTCATAGCTAAAGAAACTCATAATTAATTTAAATTTGATTCAAGAAATTTTTATTTTGATTTATGGTTTGCCTATTAAACTCCATTGTTTATTCAATCTCAATTATTAAAAGATAAAAATTAATCTTGAGATTATTGAGACTTTAATTCCTTAATTATTTTATCTTCATTTATCAATGCTTATTGAATTGCCAATTTAAAATCAATCGCTTACGAATACTATTTAAATGTTTTTGAGAATCCTTTGGACTTCTAGGTTGAGGAAGACTAGTATTAGGCCAAAGTGGTAAATCGTGACAAGGGCATTCTGGGGCTTTAATTCCTCGTTCAATAGTAGGAACAGGCATATCACAACGCACACAAGAGACAATATTCCAAGTAGGACTGAGTAAATCAGCAATTGTTTCACTTGTTCCTTCAAGATGGTAATCATTACTTCCAGATGAAACTATTTTTTTCCAAGATTTTTCAAATTCTTCAGAATAAACATAACCATTAATTACTGATTTCGGGGATATAGTTTCATTATTTTTACCCAGAACTTTTTTTCCTAATTGAAACCAGTAGGCTAAATATTCTTTTACTTTTTCTTCAGATGCCATTTTTTTATCTCTATTATTTAATTTATCTAGTAATTCTTGTTGAATTCACATTTTTGTTCACAAATTCTTATCTATTAATATGCTTAAAGGTTGACCAATTTCTGTAAGATTAATCCCATAACCGCCAACAACTAAATATACAATATCGGCAATTTCTCCAATCTGCCGTACTAAACTTCCTAAACGATCACGAAATAATCTACCTAGTGGATAGGAGGGAATAACGCCCCAACCTGTTTCTTCTGCTACCAACACGATCTTAACAGGAGTTTCCTCTAAACTTTGAATCAATTTTTCTTGAGTATCTTTCCAAACCTCCTCCTCTTGCGACAGTAAATTGGCTACCCAACTACCAAGAGAATCAACCAATAAACAATTAGGAGGGAAACTATTATCAATTGTAGCTGACAAATCTACCGGTACTTCTTTAGTTTGCCAGTTTTGGGGTCGTCTTTGGCGGTGTTTTTCAATACGATCGCACCATTCTGGATCACTTGAGTCTATTATAGCAGTAGCGATATAGATAATGGGTTCAGCCATCTTTATGGCCAGATTTTCTGCTAACTCACTTTTTCCTGATCGAACTCCACCTATTACCAATATAATTTTTCTAGAGGTCTTTTTAGCTATACTCATTAACAATACTTTATATCATTATAGGGAATGACTGTTACTACCAAAGATACGACAAAAGGGAAAATTCCAGTTTCTGTTTTAATTCCGGCTAAAAACGAAGAATCAAATCTTCCAGCCTGTTTAGAGAGTTTAGCACCAGCGGCTGAGATTTTTGTAGTTGATTCTCAAAGCGAAGATCGTAGCATAGAAATTGCTCAGAATTATGGAGCAGAAGTAGTACAATTCTATTTTAAAGGTGGTTGGCCTAAGAAAAAGAATTGGTCTTTAGATAATCTCTCTTTTAATTATGACTGGGTTTTAATTGTTGATTGTGATGAGCGTATTACTCCTGAACTTTGGGAAGAAATCGCCACTGCTATTGAAAACCCACAATACAATGGTTATTATCTCAATCGTAAAGTGTTTTTCTTAGGGAAATGGATTCGTTATGGTGGGAAATATCCCGACTGGAATCTACGTCTATTCAAACATAAATCGGGACGTTACGAAAATCTCAATACTGAAGATATTCCTAATACTGGAGATAATGAAGTTCATGAGCACGTTGTCTTACAAGGGGAAGTTGGATATCTAAATAATGATATGCTTCATATTGATTTTAGGGATATCTATCACTGGTTAGCAAGACATAATCGTTATTCTAATTGGGAAGCACGGGTTTATTATAATCTCATTACAGGACAAGGTGAACAAGGTACTATTGGCGCGGATTTATTTGGGGATGCTGTTCAAAGAAAGCGTTTTTTGAAAAAAATCTGGGTTCGTCTTCCTTTTAAACCACTTTTAAGATTTATCTTATTTTACTTTATTCGTCTGGGTTTTCTCGACGGAACTCCCGGTTATATTTATGCTCGTCTTTTGAGTCAGTATGAATATCAAATTGGGGTAAAACTATATGAATTGCGTCAATTTGGAGGACAACTCAATGTTCCTCAGAATAATACCCCTAATTCTCCATCACAAAAATCAATTGAAGAACAAGCTCAATTAGCAAACAGATGAAATCTCAGTCTCAATTATCTCCTATTTTTGATACTCCTTCTGTTATCGATCTGAGAAAATATGACCAATCATGGTTCGATCGAGGTAAACCGGGATGGTATATCTTATTTTGGTGGTTAGTGCAGGCTATTGCATTTCCTTTGAGTCTGCACAATTTTAATTTTTTCCGTTGTGGTTTGCTGCGTTTATTTGGAGCAAAAATTGGTACAGGGGTAGTAATTCGCCCTACTGCTCGTTTTACTTATCCATGGAAAATCGAAATTGGTGATTACAGTTGGATTGGGGATGATGTAGTGCTTTATAGTTTGGATAAAATTACTATAGGTACTAATTGTGTCATTTCTCAGAAGTCTTATCTTTGCACTGGCAGTCATAATTTACAAGATGAAGCTTTTGGTTTAATTACGACTCCAATAGTTATTAGTAATGGTGTCTGGATCGCTACTGATTGTTTTATTGCTCCGGGGGTTACCATTGGGGCAAATACAGTTGTAGGAGCACGATCGAGTGTATTTAAGAATTTAGAAGGTGGACAAGTTGCTTGGGGAAGTCCTTGTAAAACTCAGCGTCCTCGTAAAGTTTCACCTAAAATAAGATAATTAAGATTATGATTCTAGTTTTAGCTAGATATAATACTTCTTTGCTAGGTATCAAATCTATACTTATGTAGGCTAAATTTAAATAAAATGTCTAAAGAAATCATTGAAAAACTAGTTAAAAGTTATTTTGAGAGTATGAGTGCTATGAATTCCCAAGGTTGGAAAGAAATATTCGCTCAAGATGCGGTAATTTACGATCCTGTGGGGAATCCTCCTAAAAATGCGGGTGAAGATATTGATAAAATTTTTAGTTTAATATCTGGATTTTTCGATAAATTAGAGTTATCTCAAGATAATATATTTATTGCTGAAAATAGTGCAGCAGTAAAATGGACCATGAATGTAGTCGCTAAGAATAAACGTAATGCAACTACTCAAGGTATTAGCATATTTGAGATTAACGAGAATGGAAAAATTCAACAAGTATCGTCTTATTGGAACGAAACTGAGATGATGTCTAAATTAAGATGATATCTAATTTTAAAAATACTGATCTTTAGATCTGGTTTGTTCTCATTTAAGGTAATATGGGCTTTAAATGAGACAAAGTATAGTTAGAAAATAACTAAAAATTTCAAGATTATTATTTTAATTTCACTATTAGAATAAAAAAATTTATTCTCATTTGAGTATCTAAATGTTAATTAGAATCCTTAAGAATTAGATTTATTGTACAAAAACTATCAAAATTAAGATAATAATATGTCACTAAAACGAAATTTTGAATTAATGTCTCAGTATAATCAATGGTATAATCAAACTCTATATAGTACCATTAGTAAACTAAGCAATGAAGAATTATCTCAAGATAGGGGTCTTTTTTTTAATTCTATTTTAGGCACGTTAAATCACCTCTTAGTAGTAGATATCATTTGGTTAAAACGTTTTTCTCATCATCCTTCATTACAGGATTTTGATAATTTAGATTATGTCCATTCATTACCTCAACCTATGAGATTAGATATAATTTTATATTCTCAATTTTCTCAATTAAAATCAGTAAGAGAAAAAATGGATTTACTAATTATCGATTGTTTTTCATTTCTTTCGGAAGAAGATTATGATATTATTCTTGCTTATAAAAATACCAAAAGACAACCATTTAGAAAACGCTTTGGGCTTTTAGTTCATAATTTATTCAATCATCAAATCCATCATCGAGGGCAAATAACTGCTATTCTTAGTCAAGAAGGTATTGATTTTGGGGTGACAGATTTATTGGCTATTATTCCTGATGAGTAATATCAAATTGTTACATGGTTCGTAGCAACGGAAAGTTGATAGTTTGCATAATTATTTGGTAGTTTTTTTTATTAAATCTTATCTCAACTCTGAAAATACTTGAAAGTTGTACTTAATTTCTTACTTTATTTAGAATTAAGCTTCTTTAGTTACAAATTAAATCTTGAATACAAATTAAATCAAAAATCCTGAAAAGGCTATTTAGCAATGAATATACCGAAAAAAATCTGGTTTTTATGGTTTCAAGGATTGTCACAAGCTCCATTAGTTGTTAGAAAATGTTACGAATCTTGGAAAAAGCATAATCCTGATTGGGAAGTTATTTTTTTAGATAATAACAATCTCAAAGACTATATTACTCCCTCTTTACCTGAAGATAAACTATCCCAATTATCCAAAAATCATCAATCTGATTTAATCCGACTGGAATTACTCGCAAAACATGGAGGAGTTTGGACTGATGCAACTACTTTTTGTCAACGGCCTCTTGATGACTGGTTATGGGATTATACTCAAGCTGGTTTTTTTACTTTTGCTGAGAAAACTAGAGGATATGGATGGATTGTCAGTTGGTTTCTGGTGGCAGAAAAATCTCATCCTCTAATAGTAACTACGAAGGAAAAGTTGGTGGCTTTTTTCCGTGATCATGAATTTTATCATAATGGTGAAATTTTCAAGAAGAGAGTTAAATTTTTGAGTTCATTTTTAAATCGCAAATATAAAACAACTAGGTTTTGGTCTTCATGGCTAGTAAGAAAATTTTTTAAAGTTTATCCTTATTTTATTTTTCACTATACTTTTGCTAGTTTAATAGGTTCTAATGGAAAATTATTAAAAATCTACAAGAAAATGAAATTTTATGAGAATCCAGGGGATAAGCTAGGTCAATATGGTTTACTTCGTCTTTTAACACCGGAAATTAAGCATGAAATTGATAATAAAGTTGTCCCTGTTTATAAATTAAGTTGGAAATATAAAGAAGAAAAATACTCTGATTCATGTATTTTATCCTATTTATTTTCAAAAGTTGACTAAATGGAACTTCAGTAAAACCTAAAATTACTTTTTTAATTATTTTTTATTTTTCTAATCTTCCTCTTCTATTATTTTTGTTTCAACTGTTACTTCTATTGTTTCTTGTTGTTGATTTTCTTTGGAATCCTCTTGTTTATCAATGACAGACTTTGTTTCTTCTAAATTGGAAACAACATTAGCATTTTTTGTGGATAAATTACGATCTGAATCTACCTCTAAATCTATATCTGAATCTATATCTGAATCTACCTCTAAATCTATATCTGAATCCATAACAGTAACTGGCAACTCTCGATCGCTCAAATCACAATATAGTTGCTTCTTAGTAAAAATCAAACTATCATTAACACAATCAACATAAATCGTATCCCCAGCCATAAAAGTATTTTCTAATAACTTAGTAGCAATGGGATTTTCCAACTCCCTTTGAATAGCCCGCTTGATAGGGCGTGCGCCAAAATTAGGATCGTAACCTACATTAACAATATGCTTTTGAGCAGCTTCTGACAATTCTAAACCAATTTTTTGCTCTGATAATAAAAGTTGAAGTCGGTGAATTTGAAGCCCAACAATGCGATGTAACTCATTCCACTTAAGAGTATGGAAAATAATCAAATCATCAATTCGATTCAAAAATTCAGGGCGGAATTCGTTTCTTAAAGCCTGTAAAACCCGTTGACGCATTTTCTCATAGTCAGCATCATCTTTTGTCAGATTCAAAATATGCTCACTACCAATATTACTCGTCATCACAATAATGGTATTGCGGAAATCCACCAACCGCCCTTGGGAATCGGTAATTCTTCCATCATCTAGAACTTGTAACAAAATATTAAAAACATCTCGATGGGCTTTTTCGATTTCATCCAACAACACTACAGAATAAGGGCGACGACGTACTGCTTCTGATAATTGGCCTCCTTCTTCGTAACCTACATATCCCGGAGGTGCACCAATTAGTCTAGAAACGGCGTGTTTCTCCATATACTCTGACATATCGATACGAATCATGGCATCTTCACTGTCAAACAAAAAGGCAGCTAATGCTCTGGCTAATTCTGTTTTCCCTACACCTGTTGGTCCCATAAATAAAAATGAACCTATGGGTCGTGAGGGATCTTTCATTCCGGCTCTTGCTCTTCTAATTGCTGCTGCTACTGCGAATACCGCTTCACTTTGGCCTATCACCCTTTCATGTAGATGTCCTTCTAATTTTAATAATTTTTGTTTTTCTGATTCTAGAAGTCTATTTACCGGAACACCTGTCCAGCCCGCAACTATTTCTGCGATATCTGATTCTGAAACTTGTTCTCTTAGTAAACCAGTTCCTTCCGATTGGGATTCTAATAATTTACTTTCTTCTTCTTCGATTTTTTGTTCTAATATGGCTAGTTTTCCATATTTTATTTCTGCTACTTCTTCTAATTTATATTCTCTTTCTGCTCTTTCAAGTCTTAGTCTTAATTGTTCTTCTTCTTCTTTGAGTGCATTTATTCCATCTAATACTTGTTTTTCTTCTTGCCATCGTGAGGAAAGTTCTTTTTGTTTCTCTTCTAACTCTTTTATTTCTCTTTCTATTTTTTCTAAACGCTCTTTTGAGGCAATATCTAACTTCTCTTCTCCTTGGAGGGATAGTTTTTCTGTTTGTAATTGCATTAAACGTCGATCGATTACTTCTAACTCTACCGGCTTAGAGGTAATTTCCATTTTCAATTTAGCTGCGGCTTCGTCTACTAAATCTATGGCTTTATCTGGTAAAAAGCGATCGCTGATATAACGATTAGATAAAACTGCTGCTGCTACCAAGGCTGAATCGGTTATTTTCACTCCATGATGAAGTTCATAACGTTCTTTCAAGCCACGCAAAATAGAAATGGTATCTTCAACGCTAGGTTGTTTCACATATACTTGTTGAAACCTTCTTTCTAAGGCTGGATCTTTTTCGATAGATTTACGATATTCATCTAAAGTGCTAGCCCCAATACAGCGTAACTCTCCTCTGGCTAACATAGGTTTGAGTAAATTTCCTGCATCCATCGTGCTACCTTCTCTAGAACCAGTACCTACGACAGTATGCAATTCATCTATAAATAAAACTATTTGACCTTCAGAATTGATCACTTCTTTGAGAACATTCTTGAGACGAGCTTCAAATTCTCCTCTATACTTAGCACCTGCAATCAAGCTACCCATATCTAAAGAAATCAATTGACGCTTTTTGAGTGATTCTGGTACATCATTGTTCACAATTCTTTGGGCTAATCCTTCTGCTATGGCTGTTTTACCAACCCCTGGTTCGCCTATTAATACAGGATTATTTTTAGAGCGACGGGATAAAACTTGAATGAGACGACGGATTTCTTCATCTCTACCAATTACGGGATCAAGCTTGCCACTTTTAGCTGATTCTGTCAAATCTCGTCCAAATTTAGTGAGAACTCCTTCACTTTCTTCTGAATCCGTCTCACTTGCTTGTTCTTTTTGTTTTTGTTTGTTTCTTATTTCTTTAATTTTTACTTCTAAGTCTTGAGGATCTAAGTTAAAGTTACGCAAACAACGCCTACCTATGCGCTCGTCTTCGGCAAAACCCATTAACAAGTGTTCTATAGAAATGATATCATCTTGCCAACTTTCCCTAGAAGCATCAGCACGATCTAACATTAGAGACAAACCTTGCCCTAAATATAGCTGATCGATACTAAAAGCTCTTTTTTGTCTTCTACTAAAATTTTCTAGTTGGGTTTGTAAACTAGTTGTCTCCATAGAGGCGCGATTAAGAATTTCCTCTGCTAGAGGGTTTTCCAAAAGTGCGAGGATAACGTGCTCTACTTCTAAGTTTTGATTTTTGAAGTGGCGGGCAAAATCTTGAGATTTTACGATAGCATTCCAAGCATCTTCGGTAAATTTATCAGGATCGGTAGGCTGCATATCCTCCTAAAGTAAGAATTATTTATTTGTTACATTATAGCAAAGTTTAGCTCTGGCCAGTTAACTGACTACCAAAGGTTAACTTAGAGGAAGAAATTAAGTTATATGTTATAATTTTCTCCACCCATTCTCCCCGACTCTCCCATTCACCTTTTTAAGATGGATATAAAAAGATCGATGATATACAAAATTCTCCCCATCTCCCATTCCCCCATTCTCCCCATCTCCCATTCCCCCCATCTCCCATTCTCAAGAAACCATTCCCTCATGTTTCCCTTACCATGGCCACCAACGAGGCTTATAATCTTGAGCCGGAACACTTAATAATGGCCCTCTTAAAGGAATAGCGGTGGGACATTCCATGGGGTTTGTTTGTTCAATGACGCATTGAAAAGTTTGTTTGTATTGAGAATTTAAAGTAAATAACTCTTCACTATTTTCTTGACATTTTTCATCAGGATTGGAGACAAGACAGACTTTCCATTGCTTTTGCCTGTTGCCGTTTTGAAATTTTTGTGCTGCTGCCAAGAAAAAAGGTTCTCCTGTTTCAAATTTATTTTGTAATTTTTGAGTTACTTCTTCACAAATTGCTAAGGGTGATTCTTCTTGGCTGAGATATTCTGAATACCAACTGATAAATGGTGTTGGTTCATTTTCTTCTGAAAATTTAACTAATGTTGTTGGTAGATTATTTTGATCTTGACAAACAAAAGTTTGATTGCTTTGATAAGAAGATATATTTTCTTGGGAAAAAGCCCTCATTCCACCCATAGCTATAGTGCTAATACTTAAAATTGTTAATGTTAAAGTTAATTTTTTCAATTTTCACCTCTGCTAATTCAAGCCTATATATTATGTTCTGAGATATTTTTGATAATTTTTTGTTTAAAATTTTAAAGAATTCCTTGAGCAGGATTCATTAATTTCGACATTAATTTATTATATAAAGTTCCATTAATTTTATCAAGATTTATCAAGATTTTGGAAATTTAGACAATTTCTATTGTAGAGAGAGAAATATATCTGTTATGGTTTAAATTTCAATGGAAGATATTTCCAATAAAAAATAAAAATAATACAAAGAGAATAAAGTTAAAAACCTTCGATTTAGCAAAAGTAAAAACTGAATTGTTATCTATGACATTTGGTTAGATTCTGACTAGGTTTTTGTTATAACTAGTTTTTTAAGATATAAGAATAGTTTCGTAGCACTAACTATTAACTTATTAATCCTAGCTATAATTAAAGCAGATTAAAATTAACTCTCTGAAAATGTTCGGTTTTTTAACTTTTGTAAAACATTACAACAATATTAACTTAATAAAATATCAAAAAAATTTACCCTATGTAAAAAACTATGTTGCTTAGTCCTCAATGCACAATTAAAAATGGTCGTTATAAAATTCTCAAACAATTAGGAGGAGGGGCATTTGGGCAAACTTATTTAGTAGAAAGTTCCATCGACGGAATCAAACATCAATATGCACTGAAACAACTTAATATTTTTCCTGGAAAAAATCAAGAATATCAATTAGAAGCACAAAAACGTTTTGATATGGAAGCTGATGTGCTTAGAGATTTAGGAACTCACGATCGAATTCCTTACTTAATAGACTATTTTCAAGAAACTGGACAATTTTTTTTAGTAGAAGAATTTATCGATGGTGAAACTCTTGATCATGAAATCAGAAGGAAACAACAATTAACTCAAGCAGAAGTTATTAGGCTTTTAATTGATGTTTTAGAAATTCTACAATTCGTACACAATCATAAAAAAATTCATCGAGATATTAAACCTGCAAATCTAATTCGTCGCCAAAAAGATCAAAGATTTGTTCTAATTGATTTCGGAGCAGTAAAAGCAGAAATTACTACCATTAATAGCCCTCAAACTATTGCCATTGGAACTCCTGGTTATATGCCATTAGAGCAGGTAGCAGGAAAGCCGGTATATGCTAGTGATATTTATGCTTTAGGCATGGTAGGGATTCATGCTTTAACGGGTTGCCAAGTTTCTAAATTAAATGTAGAAGAAGAAACAATTCAAGAACTTACTCAATTAAATCCAAAATGTAATTGGCATCGCTATCGAACTAATATTTCTCCTGATTTAGCTGAGATTTTAACTAAGATGATACACCGCAAAATTCAACATCGTTATTCATCAGCAAAGGAAGTTCTTAATGATTTAAAACCAATACAATCTTTTGGAATAATTCTCAAAGATAGATATGAAATTATCAAAGATTTAAGCTACTTTAAAGAAGAAGATTTAATTAGGACTTATTTAGTAAAAGATAAACAATTATCAACAGAACCTATCAAACTGATTAAAGCTTTTCAACCTAGAGATAATAATCCTTTAATTTTAGAGGAAGCAAGGAATTGTTTTAACCAAGAGATTGAACTTTTAAAATCTTTAAATTTTTCCCAACCTATACCTGAGTTATTCGATTCTTTTGAAGAAAATGATATTTTTTATGTAGTTTATGAATTTATTGTTGGCAAGAATCTAGAAGCAGAAATAAGAGAAAATCATGGTAATTGTTGGAGCGAATCAGAGGCAATTGATTTTTTAAAAAGTGTTTTACCTATCTTAGAATTTATCCACAAACAAGGTATTATCCATTTAGATATTAAACCATCAAATTTAATTAGAAATGGCAATGGAAAAATTTTTCTAACAGATTTTGGAAGACTAAAAGAAATTGTCAATTTACGTTTGAAAAATGGTACTCAATTAAAACATCCAGTGGGTACAAAAGGTTATATGTCACCAGAACAAGAAAATGGTAATCCTAAATTTAATAGCGATTTATATGCTTTAGGGATGATAACAATTCAAGGTTTAATAGGGGAATCTCCGGAAAATTTTGAAAGGGATTCAACTACAGGAGAAATAATTTTATCTAAAATAAATCTTAGTCGCAAGTTAACTAATATTCTCGATAAAATGATATGTAATTCTTTTAGAGAACGTTATCAAACAGCAACAGAAATTCTCAAAGATTTAGGCAATAAAAAAACTGGTAAAATAACAGTAAATTCCATTATTACTCCTAAATTTAAAATCAATAAAATCTGGTGGATAATAACAGCATTAGGAACTTTAATTATCACTGGATTTATCTTATTTGAGGTTTTTAAACACCAAGAAAAACATCAACAAGCAAGCTTTCAATTTAGCAAAGGAGATGAATTATTAGAACAATCCCAAAATCTTGAAAAAACTCCTGAAGTTAGAAAAATGTTAGCAGAAATGGCTAAAGAATCTTACGAAAATGGTTTATCTATCGATCCATATTACGAGGCAGCATGGTTGAAAAAAGCTAAAGCATTTAACAATTTGCAAGATTTTCAAGGTATGTTAGATACTTGCCTGGAGGGAATTAATTACTTTAAAAATAGTAAACATCTTTGGAATTGTAAGGGTTTAGCTTTACAAAAAATGGGTAATGCTACTGATGCAATTCAATCATATATTAAAGTAACAGAAATCGATCCTAATCATTTTGAAGCTTTACATAATCTTGGGATTTTATGGATGGAATTAGGTCAAAAAAATCAAGCAATTAAGAATTTTAAACGTGCTATTAAGGTAGGAGGTGAAAAGAGTTTTGTTTCTTGGAATGATTTAGGAAGATTGTATTATCAATATGGTGATTTTAACTTGGCTTTAGATGCTTATGACAATGCTATTGCAATTAATCCTAATTATCTCCCTGCTTGGATTGGTAAAGGCAATACTCATAAACAATTTAACGAAAATCAAAAAGCTATTGATGCTTATTCTCAAGCAATTAAAATTAATCCTAATTCTTATGAAGCTTGGCATGGAAAAGGTGGGATTTATTTCTCTGAAAAAATGTTCAATCGTGCCAAAGAAGCCTTTGAAAAAGCATTATCTATTAAACCAGATTATCAAGCAGCCAAAGATGGTATCAAAATGTTAGAGAATAGTAATTGATTTTAATAGATTTTAAGAGTTTATTTTATATCTATGTTGAAGATATTTTTTCAATAGGAGCTAATTTTGGATCTACTATTTTCTGGCCTGTAGAAAATTTAATGGCAATATGAGTTTTTTTATTGGATTTGAAAATGTGAGTGATTTCTCCTTCTCCAAAAGATTTATGTAGAATACGATCGCCTACTGCAAAATCTTGAGAAAGATTAGTTTGATTGATATTTCTCTTAGAAATAGTTTCATTAATAACAGGGCGAGATTTTGATCCATTACTAGTTTGTTGAACTTGAACATTAGTATTTTGAGTTTGAGTATCTTTAGATCTAGTCTTTTTAGTAAAAGAATTCCCATTAGTTGTAATTAAATCTTCAGGAAATTCCTTCGCAAACTGAGAAGGTTGAGTAATATCACGACTTCCCCATAAAAAACGCTCCTTAGCATGACTGAGAAATAATCGCTCTTGGGCACGGGTAATTCCCACATAACACAGTCTTCTTTCTTCTTCTATAGTAAAGTCATCTTTTAAACTACGATAATGGGGTAAAATTCCTTGCTCTAATCCCACCATAAAAACAATTTTAAACTCTAAACCTTTAGCTGAATGTAAGGTCATTAAAGATACAGCTTTCTCATTTTCATTAAGATTATCCAAATCTGAATTTAAAGAAATACTAATTAAATACTCTTCTAAACTATTCTCTTCATTGTTTTCATGAAAAAGTACAATTGTATTTAGAAGTTCATTAATATTTTCTAATCTATTCTCTGCTTCATCTGTACCTTGTTTTTGTAAATCTTCGATATAATTAGATGAATCCATAATTTGATGGAAAATATCCACCGCCGATGCCGTTTCCAATTTTTCCTGACATTCTTGGATAATTTGGGCAAATTTATTGACTTTTTTAGCTGCGCGCCCGGCAATAGTATTCACAGAAGTTTCATCTTTAATTATTTCCCATAAGGGCATATTTAATTCTCTTGCCGCTTCTAGTAATGAATTAATGGTAGTTTTTCCAATTCCACGACGGGGAGTATTAATGATTCTTAATAAACTTACCGTATCATCAGGATTTACTATCACTCTTAAATATGCTAATGCGTCTTTAATTTCCTTACGATCGTAAAACTTTAAGCCTCCTACGATTTTATATAAAGTATTAGTCTTAATTAATTCATCTTCAATGGGGCGAGATTGAGTATTAATGCGATACAAAACTGCAAAACTCCCCTCATCCAATTCCGGATTTTCTCTCATTAATTGTTGAATTTTATTAACAATAAATCGAGCTTCATCTTCTTCATTTTCACCTTGATACCAGTAAATTTCTTCTCCCCAAGTTTTAGTAGGTTTTAAAACTTTTTCGATTCTCTGAATATTGTTTTTAATTAAGTTATTTGCTAAAGCTAAAATATTTTCTCTAGAGCGATAATTTTCCTCTAATTTAATAATTGTGCGAGTATCTTCATAGGGTAAATTATCACCAAAATCCTGTTGAAAATTCAATAAAATGGTAAAGTCTGCCATGCGAAAAGAATAAATAGATTGATCCGCATCTCCTACTACAAATAACGATCGATTTTGCCAATTCCATAACTCTTTTTGATTTTCGCCATTGGTTGATAGTAAGCGAATTAATTGATATTGAGTGTAATTAGTATCTTGATATTCATCCACTAAAATATGATGAAATTGACTGTGCCAATAACTTAAAAGAGATTCATTTTCTTGTAACAATCTAACAGGAATTAAGATTAAATCATCGAAATCTAAACAATTATTAGCAGCTAATTGTGCTTGATATTCTTCATAAACTTCTGCTAAAATTCTTCCTTTATAATTATTATTATTTTCTGCTGCTAATTGTTGAGGATATAAACCTTTATTTTTAGCATTACTAATTTGATAACGTACCGATCGAGGTTCAAATTTCTTATCATCTAAATTGAGCTTTTTAGTAACAATATTTTTAACAATACTTTGAGCATCTGACTCATCTATAATACTAAAATTCTTTTTCCAAACTCGTTTTTTCTCATCTTGATATTTATCAATATCGTAACGGAGAATCCTAACACAAATTCGGTGAAATGTTCCAATCCAAAGAGGTTTAGTAATAGTTTTATAAACCCGTGATAACAATTGTTTTTGGTCAGATTCTGGGAGTAAATCTAAAGGCTTACTATATTTTTCTTGAGCCATTAAATTAGCAAAAATATGCTCAATTCGCTCCTTCATTTCACGAGCAGCTTTATTAGTAAAAGTTACTGCTAGAATATTTTCTGGATTTACTTGATGATTAAGAATTAGATGAGCAATGCGATAGGTTAAAGCTCTTGTTTTACCACTGCCTGCACCTGCTACTACTAACATTGGGCCGCAAAAATGTTTGACAGCAAGATTTTGAGAAGGGTTTAAATGGCTCAAAAATTCGTGATTTTGTTTCATAGCTTTCTTATCGCATTACGGTGAATAATTTTATGATTAACAATTTTAATTAATAATTTTGATTGGCAATCGTAATTAAGATTTTTGTCTTACTTTCTTGTTATTATGATTACTTTTTTTTCGATTATAAGTCAACCCCAAAGTAATTAATCCTCCTAAAGCTAAGATAGAATTTGTTTCCGGAACCGGTGTAGTTGTTGTATTAATAGAATCTAAAAATTGAAAATTGCCATCAGAAGTAACTTCAATTAAGCCTAATTCTAACAATTCTTGATAACTAAATAAATTACCTTGTGAATCTGTTAATGATAATCCTGCATTTAATTGTAAATTATTAGCCTCTATGGTAGAAAAGTCTGGTTGTCCCAAAGATGAAGTGGGAGTGAGAGTGGGAACAACAGCAACAGGAGATATAATTTGTGGCACAAGACTTACACTAGTACTAGTTGGAAGTTGAAAACCTAGAATAAATTCATCATCTATCTCATCATTAAGAGTACTTATTATTCCTCCAATGCCAAATAATCCTGTAGAACTATTTCTTGCAGTATTAAATGCCTCTATTCCATCTTGATTTAGTTCAATAATAATATCACCATTGTCTGTTACTGTTTGAGTTCCAAATAAAGTACTAGTGGCAAATTCATTGAATGCATCTAAAGTTGCCTCAGTATTTGGTGATTCTATTACAAAATCTGTGTTATCAAGCAAAGGACTTATATCATTTACTAATAAATCAATAGTTGGATCACTTAACCCTCGTATTTCAAAAGTTTCTCCTACAGCTAAATTATCAGTTTGAAAACCATCAGGAGAATTTTGTTCTAATTCTAAAGTTATGGTACTAGCATCTTGAGGAAATGAACTAACATCAAAAACAAGGAAATTTCTAATATCATTAAAGGCAGTCAAATTAATATTACATCCACCGATAGGACCTCTACAATCTCCTGAAATACTTGCAGGCACTAAATCTCCATCACTAAGAATACCTCCACCTGTAACAATTGCTGGAAAATTTGCAGGATCTAAATCTACAATTAAGATATCATTATCATTATCTACTTCTTGTGGTTCAAAACCTAAAATAAATTCATCATCTATTTCACTATTAAGTGAATCAATTATTCCCCCTACCGCAAATAATCCTGTAGTGTTTCGAGCTTCATTAATGGCTGCTATTCCTGCATCATTTAGTTGAACAGTAAATGAAGTTGGTGGATTATTTTCTGGTATAGGAATGGTTACATCGCCATAGAATATTCCCGTTCCTAAATCTTCATGTGCAGCAATTCCTCCTGTGCCATTAATTAAACTAATAATATCTGTTGTAACATCAAATAATTGAAAAGTTTCTTCACCTGAAGTACTAACAAAACCATTATTATCCACCGCATCTGTAACAAATTCTAAGGTTACCGTATCATTTGAAGTCAAATCTACTGCAATATTGCTCACATCAAAAACAAAAAAGTTCCTAATATCATCAAATTCTGATCCAGGAGCACAACCCCCTACAATCCCTCTACAATCCCCCGCTAAACTTGCCGGAACTAAAGTTCCATCACTTAAATATGCTCCTCTAAGGGAAGTAGCATTAGCTTTTTGAGAATTACTAACAATTGCTATGGATAAGCCAATAATGATGCTAGTTAATTTTGCTTTTTTGTTCATAATTATTAAAACTTTGTAAATTTTATTTTTTTTGTTTTCTCAAGTCAAATTATAAATCAATCTTTTGATTTTACAATAAATATTAAAAGAATCTCTGGTTAGGTTATTGATGGTTTTTCCGTAAAGTTTAAACTAGAAATAATCTGATTTACTAAGTGGGGAAAAATATCAAATTGTTTCGGTCTTTCTAATTTTAAGATGGGAATTTTAGCTAATATTTCACTAGATTGCCAAAAATGATGTTGCAAATCTACTCCTGTTAACAAATCATTTGGGCAAGGAAAAAAGTTGAGAAGACTTAAAAATGCTTCTTTTCCTAACATTTTAGTTATCTTTAATTTAGGACTATCTTTTAGTACATAAATCCCTGCTATTTTTAGATATTTATTAGAAAAATAATTATTATTTTTAATAATATATTTATTAGAACCTTGAAAAAGTGGAGTTAATGAATTTACATCATAACCCATTGAATTAATAGTATTATGCCATAATTTAATTTGAGGAAATGCTGGTCTAACAAAAATCTCTTTTTTTTCTGTTATTTCTATAGCTACTAAATCATCAGAAATCACCTGATTTTTAGGATTTAAATTAGCAAATGCTGCTGCTGTGGTTGATTTTCCTGCCCCTCCTTCTCCGATAAATATAATTGCCCTATCTTGATCTTCTAATTTTACTGCACTTCCATGTAATAAAAATAATCCTTGTTGGAACAAAATCATCCCTAACGCTTCACTAAGAATATAGAGATTTAAAAATTGTGGATCGATTTCTCTCATTTGAGGGGCGACAGTAAGTATTTTCCCTGATTCAGCTTTGAAAGTTACCACACCTTCCCAAGAAAGATAAGCAGTTTTGCTATCTCCTCCAAAAAAAGCTTCGATTCCTTGTCTTTTAATAGAAGTTGGCTTAAGTTTAGGTAAATTAGAAATTTCTCCTTGATGAATTTTGAGATTTTCTCCTTTTCCTCCTACTAGTAATTCTGGCAAGGGAAGATCGGAATTTATATTGATTCCGTAAGCTTGATAGTACTTATTTTTATTCATTTAAAATATTTTCTTGGCTAGAGAAACTTTTATTTAAAATAATATCTATTAAATTAGACAACAATATATTATTTTTATGATTCATAATTTTATGTAATTTTATTATATTCAGATAAAGCAAACCAAATATTAGTTTTTTAATTACTTATTACTTAAATATCGAGCAAGAGATTGAGTCATTATCTCTATTGGCGGTGTTTGTTGTATCCATATTTCTAGGGCAGCTGCTCCTTGATTTACCAGCATAGGTAAACCGTCTATAACTATTGCTCCTTGCTGCTGGGCTAATTTCAGAAACCGGGTAGGATTTGGAGTATAAATTAAATCGTAGGCAATAGCTCCGGGTTGTAATTTTTTCATAACTATTTCCGATACCGGGGTTTCTTCTACATGAGGATACATTCCTACTGGGGTTGTATTTACTAACAATTCTGTCTCTCCAACAAGCTCTGATAATTCTTGCACATGATGAATAACAATAGAATTGCGTAATTTTTCATCCTTCCAACTCTGTTTAAACTGTTCTAGTTTAGATAAATTTCGTCCAACTATCTTGATTATCCCACATCCCAATTGAAAACATCCTGTTACTACCGCTCTTGCTGCACCACCATTTCCTAAAATTACTGGATTTATTTTATGCCAATCTTTATTTAATTCTTTTAATGGGCTAATAAATCCTAAAACATCTGTATTTGTACCCTGCCATCCAGAAGGTGATCTCCACACTGTATTCACTGCTCCTACCATTTGAGCAACAGGATTAATTTCTGAAAGTAGAGGCATAATAGCTTGTTTGTGAGGAATTGTAATATTGAATCCTACTAAATCTATAGCTTCAAATCCTGCTAAAGCAGTGGCAAGATGAGATGGTTTGATGGGAAATGCTACATAAACATAATCTAAATTTAAATGAGCGAGAGCTTCATTGTGCATTACTGGTGAAAGAGAATGTTCGATGGGATCGCCAATTACTCCTAATAATTTAGTCTTTCCTGTGATTAAGTGCATAATTTTTAAATTTTGTAAATGTTAAATTTTTTTGAATTTTTGGTAGGAATAAAACCAATTAACAAATTGTCACTAAGAATAATCATATTCTAGAGTAGTATATTATAAAATAATAACTAGATTAACTAATAAAAATCCGATGTGATAGGAAGGGTTAATAGCTTATGTCAAAACACAGCCACAATATCGATCATAGTCCAGCTTGGGTACTTCAAACTTGGATATCTTTTACCCTCTCGATAACAGTTACTTCTCTAGGAATTATATACTTACCAGTCAATCTTTGGGTTAAAAGTTTTATGGGGATGGGATTAGCTTTTACAGTGCATTCTACTATAAGTTTAACTAAAACCCAACGAGATCTTCATGAAAGCAAAAAAGTTGTTTCTAAAATTGAAGCAGCTAAAGTTGAAAAAATATTGTCAGAACATAATATTTAATATATATATATTGGAAATAAAGCTTATCGTACTCTAACTAATGCTTTTTTTCTAAATTTACTGAAATTTAAAATTTATCTAATTATAAAAATAATAAATAAAAGGTGATAATTTAAACTTGATAATCATAAAAATATTGATTTTAAGAGATAGACTTTGTATTTTGACTAAATTTAAAGCTAATAAGTCTAATACCTTAAATGATATTATTTAGAAGATTTTCCCTTTTATTATTTCTTTATATTGTCTTTTTTGCCTATTATACGGGCTTTTTGCTAATATTAAAAAAAAAATGGTATAAACTGTGTCTATTGCTATTTGAGGAATTCGATACTTTATAAAGAGTTATTCTTTCAAAAAAAAATTTAATATGAAACGAATCTCAAGAGCAACTAATATCTTTGCTAAGGAAATCTTAAAGCTATTTTTATTTTTATGTGAAACTATAGAAATACTCTGGTATTTGACAGTTTTTTTATATTTTTTAGCGATGTATTCTATGGCAACTGGTTTTGTAGATATAAATACAACTCCATATGAATATATATATAATACTATTCGTGATTTTTTAGAATATTTTTGGCTAATTTTACTAGCAATATGGTTTCGCATATTTAATTTTTTCCTACTTTTTAGATTAGTTAAAGAAAAAAAATGGATATTCTATGGATATCTGGGAATGCAAGTTACTTTAGCTATCTTAACTCTTTCCATTAATCCTTTATCTATTCATCCTATTTGGTATGGTATAGTTTTAATTAAAATTACAGCAATTTTAATGTATCGAGATTTAAACTTTTATCAAGTCTTTCTACCCAAGTTTTGGTTAACTTTGTATAAAAAATATCAACTAAAAAAGCAAGAACAAGAGAAAATAAGAGCATAATTCTTAGGTAGATGAGCAAATAAAAAATCCCAATGGTACTTTACCTTGAGATTTTTATCATAAAAAAAATATATTTAAATTATTTTTTGTTGATTTTATTTTTGCTTTGCTTTCCTGCGTGTTTTTGTGGGAAACCAAGAGGCTTGATTTCTTGATGTTTTCTAGCTTCTTCTAATTTTTTCAGCTTAGTATAATCAATCCAGTGA
The DNA here is from genome assembly GCA_028281945.1 of Prochloraceae cyanobacterium PL24a_bin.78. Classification (GTDB taxonomy): domain Bacteria; phylum Cyanobacteriota; class Cyanobacteriia; order Cyanobacteriales; family JANQIW01; genus JANQIW01. Next base: position 33,115 of record JANQIW010000027.1, on the reverse strand, counting down.
ATACAATCCACAGGGCAAGTATCAATAGCTTCTTGGATAGATTCCTCAGAATCCCCATCTTGATTAAATACTCGCGATCGCCCATGTTGGGATTCGATATAGAAAGTATTAGGAGAGACATGAGCGCAATGTTTGCAGCCAATACAAGTCACCTCATCAACATAAACGCCCTTTTGTCGAAATTCGCCACCTAATTCTGGCTCTAAACCAGATCTTTCAGGAGCATCACGGAATATCCCCCCTAATTCTGGCTCTAAACCAGAAGGAAGAGATTTTGGGGCAATATCAGACATTACGCACTCCAGCGTTGAACAACTAAACGGATGGAACCATCTTCATTCTTTTGAGTTTCAGCCAATTGGAATCCTTGCTTAGTGGATTCAGAAAGAATAGTTTCTACAGCATAACCTTGAGTTACTTGCTTCAAGAAACCCTCTACACTTAAAGGTTGCTCCCAATATTGTAAATCCGCTACCAATTCATACTCTTTTCCATTCCAACTAAAACCAATGTCATAGTTATTATCTTGCTCGATCACCAATTCTGCATTAACAGTGTTTCCTTGATAACCTCTCACAGGAGAAGGACCAGATTTCCAGTCAATGCCCATTTTGCTTAAAGCAGTTTTTAAAGAACTAAGATTGCGGATTTGAGTCTTGATGTTACTAAAGTGTGACATAATTTTTTACCTTGTTGATTTTACTAAGTTTTGCTAAGTTTTACTAAGTTTTGCAAAAAACTAAAATTTATCCAAAAAAGTTTACCAGGAGCTAAAATTAGCTTCATTTGAAACTGTTGCTGAAGTCTGAACCTTTTGGGCAAAGTATTCTGAGGTTTTTTCCTCTGAAACTACTCGTCCTAATTGTGCTTCGATGGCGGCGGTTACCTCTTGACAAGATGCCCCCACAATGCCAGTCACTTTTTCTTTAACCCGACCATCGGGGTAAATAATGAATTCTAAGGTTTCCATGGTCATGGTTGAGCTTGAAATCCTCCATTCTGGGTTGGAATAGAGTAGTTATACTGCTTTGAGCTACTCTCTACAATAATGTTCAATGTTTGTAGCAATATGTGTTAAATTTTAGCAAAAGTTAATATTAGCTGTCTATATTACTCTTAATTTTGTTAGTGTGGCTAAACTTTTTTGAATCGTCAAGTTACATCATAAAATTTTACAAAAATAGACAATCCATCTGCTGAGGAAGAATGGGGGAATGGAGGAATGGGAGAATGGGAGAATGGGAGAATGGGGGAATGGAGGAATGGGAAGAATGAGGAAGAATGGGGCGAATTATTAAAGATACAGTAGTTTTTTAGCGAGTATCATTTTAGAAATAATGATCCAAGAAAAATGTCTTTTTCTATTTCCTACTTCATGAGAAAATCTAATAAAACTTCTAGATTTAACCACTGCAATGATGCCCTAAGATAAATATCGATCTAGTTGAAGAAGGAAATAACGATAATGACAACCTTACCCATTAAAGTAGGTGTTTTAGGTTTTGGAGGTTTAGGGCAAGCCGCTGCAAGAATTCTCGCCCCAAAAAGTGAAATGGTTATGGTGGCTGTTGCTGATAAACAAGGTTATGTTTTAAATGAAACGGTTTTGGATGAAGATTTACTTATCTCTACTTATCATCATCAAGGCTCTGTGGGATATATAGAATCTTTTGGTATTCTTTCAAATAAGAGTATTGAGGATTTAGTTGCTAAAGCTAATAATGTCGATGGATATTTTCTAGCTTTACCAAATTTACCTAATACTTTTATGGCTGAAGTAGCTAAAAAATTCATTCAATCTGGTTGGCAAGGAGTACTAGTGGATGCTCTTAAACGTACTTCCGCAGTTGAGCAACTTTTAGAAATACAAAATGATTTGGCTAAGGCAGGTATTACTTATTTGACTGGTTGTGGCGCAACTCCCGGTTTATTAACAGCAGCAGCAGCAATCGCCGCCCAAAGTTATGCCGAAATCCATGGTGTGAAAATTACTTTCGGTGTGGGTATTGCTAATTGGGAAGCATATCGCGCCACCATTCGGGAAGATATCGCTCATCTACCTGGTTATGATGTAGAAAAGGCAAAAGCTATGTCAGATGCTGAAGTTGAAGCTTTTTTGGATGAAACTAATGGTATCCTTACTCTGGAAAATATGGAACACGCTGATGATATTATTCTTGAGTTAGCTGGTATTTGTGATCGCGATCGGGTTTCGGTAGGTGGAGTTGTGGATACTCGTAATCCTAAAAAGCCTTTAAGTACTAATGTACAAATAACTGGACGTACTTTTGAAGGTAAAATTTCTACTCATACTTTTACTTTAGGTGATGAAACTAGCATGGCTGCTAATGTTTGTGGGCCTGCATTTGGCTATCTAAAAGCTGGTGTTTCTTTACATCGTCGCGGTATTTATGGCTTATTCTCTTGTGCTGAAGTGATGCCTCAGTTTGTTAGATAATTTTTTAGATGATTTATTTGATAGTAAATGGTTAATATTTAGCTATTTACTATTGATAATTTAATTAAGTAAAACTTATAAAACTTCCTCATCTCTTAAAATGCAACCAATAATAAAACAAAAATGCTACAATAAACTATAAGCCAATACTCAAAACAAAAACTTAAACAATAAAATATCAAATTACCTTTTATAATTCCTCAGGAAATACTTTTGAGATAACTACTGGATTAATATTTAATCAATTAACTTATAGTTAAATTCAAACAAAAAAATCTCATTTCAAAACAATAGTAAAAATTCAAAATTAACCCAAGAAATGGAAATAAAATACAACGAACCTTTGCCCACAAAAATAGAAGAAGCCAAAGAAATTCAAAAACAATTACAACCACAAGTAATCACAGAAGATAAATTAGGAAAAATTGAATATGTAGCAGGAGTTGATGTTGGTTTCCCAGAGAATAATACTATCTCCCAAGCAGCAGTTGCGGTGCTTAGTTTTCCCAAATTAAAGTTAGTAGAAAAACAAATAGCTACTTGCCCTACCGTATTTCCCTACATCCCAGGTTACCTATCATTTAGAGAAATTCCTGTATTATTATTAGCATTAGAAAAACTCAAAATCACTCCAGATTTAATCCTCTGTGATGGGCAAGGATTGGCACATCCACGACGTTTTGGATTAGCTTGTCATCTAGGAGTAATCTTAGATATTCCCACCATTGGTGTTGCTAAAACTCTCTTTGTGGGTAAACATGAAGAATTGCCCCAAAAAAAAGGCAGTTGGCAACCTCTAATAGATAAAGAAGAAACCATTGGCGCAGTTTTACGATCGCGTTACAATGTAAAACCAATATATGTATCCATAGGCCATAGAATTTCCCTTCCTACAGCTATAAATTACGTCATGGGTTGTATTACCAAATATCGCCTTCCCGAAACAACTCGTTATGCCGATCGAGCCTCAAAAGACTTATCATTAACATAGGAAAAAATAGAACATATTGAAATAAAAATTATGACGAAAATTTTCATCGCAATAGCAGCAATTTTTGGAGGATTATCAGTAGGAAGTGGAGCATTTGCCAGCCATGCTTTAAAAGAAAAACTAACAGAAAATGCCTTAAAGATATGGGAAACAGGATCGAAATACCAAATGTATCATGCCCTAGCATTACTATTAGTAGCCTTACTATTAACTAAAGCAGAAACATCCCAAAATTCCTTAATATATTCAGGAATAGCATTTATTATAGGTATCTTTATCTTTTCAGGAAGTCTTTATGCTTTAAGCTTAAGTGGCATTAAGTGGCTAGGCGCGATTACTCCTATAGGTGGAGTAGCATTGTTGATTGGCTGGGGTTGCTTAGCAATTTCCGCCTGGAATTATCAATAATTTTTTTATTCTACATATATATAGTTTAAGGGAAATTAGCCTTATATAAAATAAGAACCAACTTCCCTTTTTTAGATTAAAGTGTTATAATTCCAAAGTTATGTGTGTTTTAAAGTTAGAGCCAGGGTTGAGAATGTTTTTTCCTGGCTTCGTTGTTTTGAAGCCTAGTTACATTAAGCCTAATTGAGCCAGAATTCCCTTTCCAGTTAGAAACTCAGTTAAAACTCCGACGGTGAAACCTAGCATTGCTAGACGGCCATTCCATGTTTCTGAAAAGAGATTGAAACCAAATTTTTGAGTTTTTTGTTCTTCCATGAGATTTATCTCCCTTATAATATTTATGGTACTAGATCAAGTTCCTTTAATCTAATGTAACTTATTTTTTTAAAAATTGCAACATTTCTTAATTTTTTTTCCCCTTGGAAGGATCTAAAATTTTAATGGATACTTATACCTATTCATTTTAAGAATGCTAGAGATCAGTCAACCTCAATTAATTAACATGACAAACATTAAGACGAAATAAATACATACTAACTCTATCAATCTTTTTTCAACATAATATTAATTTTTATCAATATTGATAACTATACTACAATAAAACGTTTTACTTTTACTTAACTTGTGGAAAATTCAACCGATAAAATACAATTTGATTCCATCGATGGGGCTTTAGAGGATATCAAAGCAGGAAAAATGATTATCGTCGTAGATGACGAAAATCGTGAAAATGAAGGGGATTTAGTCTGTGCCGCTCAATTTGCTACTCCATATATTATTAATTTTATGGCAGTAGAAGCTAGAGGATTGATTTGTTTAGCCATGACAGGGGAGCGTCTTGATGAATTAGACATTCCCTTAATGGTGACTAAAAATACCGATAGTAATCAAACGGCTTTTACCATCAGTATCGATGCTGCCCGACATTTAGGAGTAAGCACAGGTATATCAGCAGAAGATCGCGCTCGTACCATTCAAGTGGCGATTAATCCTAATACTCTTCCAGATGATCTTGCTCGTCCAGGACATATTTTCCCTCTTCGTGGAAAAAAAGGTGGAGTATTGAAACGGGCAGGTCATACCGAATCATCCATAGACTTGTCTAGACTAGCTGGTTTATATCCTGCTGGAGTAATTTGTGAAATCCAAAATCCTGATGGCTCTATGGCACGCTTACCACAATTAATCGATTATGGAGAAAAACACCAACTAAAAATTATTTCTATAGCCGATTTAATTAGTTATCGTTTACGTCATGATAGATTTGTTTATAGAGAAACTATCTGTAATTTTCCTAGTCAATTCGGAGAATTTAAAATTTATGCTTACAAAAATGAACTAGATAATACTGAGCATTTGGCTATAATCAAAGGAAATCCTGAAGATTTTAAAGATAATAAAGTCATGGTTAGGGTGCACTCAGAATGCTTAACTGGGGATGCTTTGGGTTCTTTACGTTGTGATTGTCAGATGCAGTTACAATCTGCTTTAAAAATGATTCAAGCTGCTGGTTTGGGAGTGGTAGTTTATTTGCGTCAGGAAGGCCGAGGCATTGGTTTGGTCAATAAGTTAAAAGCTTATTCTCTACAGGATATTGGCTTTGATACAGTGGAAGCTAATGAGCGTTTGGGTTTTCCTGCGGATCTTCGGGATTATGGTATTGGTGCCCAAATTCTTAATGATTTAGGTGTGAAAAAAATCTGTTTGATCACTAACAATCCTCGCAAAATTGCAGGCTTAAAAGGATATGGTTTAGAAATTGTTGATCGTCGTCCTTTATTAATTGAAGCCAATGATTATAATTCTAGTTATTTAGCCACTAAAGCTCAAAAATTAGGACATTTTTTGTTACAAACTTATTTAATTACAGTGGCCATTGATTGGGTAGAAACGGTTGAATCTGTAACTCAACGCTATGAAAAGTTAGAAGAGTTAAGAGATAAAGCGCATTTTTACGGACTTTTATTACAAGAAGAAGCTCGTCCAGTAGCTGTTGCGATCTTTGGGAAAGCTTCAGTTATTTTTCATATAGGTTTAGATCAACCAGAAATAGCAAAATCCAATTGGTATGAAATATATGATAGTCCTTATGTCAATGCAATAGCTAATTTTTTAGATGTTATTGTAGATAATTTTTCTATTCAAAGGTTAGAGTTTATGATTTCTGAGGGGAAAGATCCTATGTCTGGATTACAAATTAAATTAGATAGAAGAATTTTTTCTTTTAAATATCATCCTTCTGTTGTATGTAATAGCCTTAAAAGGCACATAATTTATAGTTTTAGTTAATTTTTTTTAGGAAAATTTTAAAATCAAATATGTATCTAAATCCATAGATTAAGCTTTATTAATTTTTTACCGATATATCGCGATATAATCTAAAATTAAGAAGACCAAGCAAAACATTACAATATCAAAGGAAAAGACAATGTTTAGATCTGGAAATAATAATTGTCGAAGATTTAGAGACATAGATATCTTTAGAAATTTAGAATATAGAGGATTTGGAAGAATGAGAGGCAGAAGAAGACATCATTTTGGCAAAGAAATGGAAAATAGACAGAGAATGAAACGTGGAGATATCAAATACATTCTCTTATCTTTATTGGAGGAAGAATCTCAACACGGATATCAATTAATTAAAGAGTTAGAATCTCGTTGGGGTGGATTTTATAAGCCAAGCCCAGGTTCAGTTTATCCCACCCTTCAATTGTTGCAAGAAGGCGGTTATCTTACTAGTCAAGAAGTTGAAGGTAAAAAGGTTTATACCATTACAGATAGTGGCAAGGATTTGTTAAGTGAGAATCAAGATTCCGTTGATGCTATGAACCAGTTTGAGATGCAACCTCAGTTAATGGAATTAAGAACCATGTTTAAAGATTTGCGGGAACTTACTAGGCAAGTTGCCCGTAGTGGCAATACTGAAAAAATTAATCGAATTCTCGATCGTTTTAAACAACTAAAGCGAGAAATTCATTTAATCTTAGCAGAAGAAGAAGAAAATTTGGATTGATAAGGTTAATTTATGGAATTTGTCTCAAACTTTTCAATAATTCCCCCACCCAAAACAACTTCACCATCATATAAAACAGCCGCTTGTCCTGGAGTAATTCCAAATTGAGGCTCATCAAATACTAATTTAATTCGAGAATCTTCTAAAGGAATCACATTCACAGGAACAGGGTTACTGCGGTATCTCACCTGAACTTCAGTACGAATAGGACTTTCTGGTGCTGAAATGGAAACCCAATTCATTCTATTTACAAAACACTCTGAACTAACTGCACGAGAACGATCGCCTACTATAACGCGATTCATCACAGTATCTAGCTTAACCACATATAAAGGGTGGGGTGCAGAAACCCCTAAACCTTTTCTTTGACCAATAGTATAATGATGAATACCAGCGTGTTTACCCAAAACCTTACCATCCAAATCTACAATATCACCCTCTTTTTGGTTAATATATTTATCCAAAAACTGCCTCATAGAACCATGACTTTCAATTAAACATAGATCTTGACTTTCTGGTTTATCAGCAGTTTTTAGTTTAAACTGAGCAGCAATCTTTCGAGTTTCTGCTTTAGTTTGGTTACCCAAAGGAAAAATAGTATTTGCCAGTATTTCTTGAGTTAGATCGTATAAAAAATAAGATTGATCTTTAGTACGATCGACAGCCCTTAACAATTGATAGCGATGAGTATTCTCATCATAAAGAATACGTCCGTAATGTCCCGTAGCGATTTGATCCACACCTAGATTTTTCCTAGCATAATCTAACATAGGAGTAAATTTAACTACGCGATTACACTGAGAACAAGGTAAAGGAGTCACTCCCGATTCATAACCCGACACAAGATAATCAATAATATTTTCCTTAAAAATCTCTCTACTATCCACAACATGGTGAGGAATACCTAATTGTTCGCAAATAAAAGCCGCATCCACCATCCCTTCAGAGCAGCATTGCCCTTTACCTTTCATTAACCAAAGGGTGAGACCATATACCTTGTAACCTTGATCATGTAATATGGCAGCAGCTACAGAGCTATCTACTCCACCAGACAAACCTACTACAACTTGGTTCATAATCTAAAAGTATTATTTTATATTTTAAAGTGTAATATGTTTTAATCTTAACAAAATTTTTTCAAGATTAACATTATTAACTAGGATATGGTTTTTAGGATAATTTGTCGATATAAATCATCCTCGTATAAATAGGAATATCAACAGTTGGGGATTTCCAACCTAAAATAAAATAATCTTCTTTAGCATTAGGAAAATCAATCTTAGAATGGTTATAAGTAGGAACTATAAAATTTTTTCTATAATCCTCTGTTGTATCATCTAAACTTAATAATATAGCTTTTCTAGCAATTCTGTACATATGGTCTAAAGCTGTATTAAGATCTTCTACCATTAACAAAGAACTTAAAGAAACAACGAAATCATAAGACTTAGTATTTATATCCTTAAGAGCGGTTTCAATTGGTTGATGAATAGTGATATAACCTCTTTTCTTAGCATATTCAAGCATATTGCTAGAAACATCAATTCCTGTATAAGAAAAATCACCTTGGAGTAAATCTTTTAAAAAACCAGTTCCACAACCTACATCTAAAATACTTCCTTCTTTGATTTCATGTTTTTCAAAAATCTTCTTAGCTTCATGAAGATGCTGAACATTATATTTTGGACTTCTTAAAACATTGTCATAATTAGCAGCAAAATCATTATAAAATTGTTCAGGGGTAATTTTGTTCGACATAATTTTTTCCTTAATGGCAATAAAAGCAATATGATCTAATTGTTATATCAGTATTTTAATCTGATATAATAAATTAATAATATAATAGATATTTTCAAACAATTAACCTTAAAAAGTTAAAAATATTATAATAATTTATGTTAGAACAAAGACAAAAACTAGAAAAAATAATTGTAACAGCCGAACAAATGCGTTTAATAGAAGGACGTATTTTTGAAGGAGGAATGCCAGTAGCAGCCTTAATGGAAAAAGCAGCAATTTTATGCAGTCAAAGAATTCAGCAGCTTTATCCTCTTTCTAACACAATTAAAGTAGGAATTTTAGTCGGCCCAGGGCACAATGGAGGTGACGCTTTAGTAATAGCTAGAGAATTATTTTTAAATGGTTATAATGTCTGTATTTATAGGCCTTTTTCTAAAGTAAAAGAATTAACCGGACAACATTCTAATTATGCTAGTTTTTTAGGAATTTCTTATTACGAAAAACTTAAAGATTTAGAAGATTGTGACTTAATTATAGATGGTTTTTTTGGGTTTGGTTTAACCCGTATTTTAGAAGGAAAAATAGTCGAAGATATTAAACTATTAAATCAATGGCAAAAATCAGTGATTAGTGTAGATCTCCCTTCAGGTTTACATACTGATACTGGAGAAGTTTTAGGAATTGCCGTTTGCGCCACTTATTCCCTTTGTTTAGGACTATGGAAATTGGCATATTTTCAAGATAGAGCATTACCATTTTTAGGAAAAATTGAAAGAATTGATTTTGGGATTCCACCAGAAACTGTTTGGTCTTTTTTATCAGAATTTTCTCCCATTCAAACCCCTATAAAAAAAATGAGTAAAACCGTGGCTAAAGACTTCTTACCCTTGCCTCGCCCCTTATTAACTTACAAATATAAACAAGGACATTTATTATTAATTTGTGGTTCTCGTCGGTATGCAGGAGGGGCAATTTTAACAGGTTTAGGAGCAAGAGCAAGTGGTGTTGGGATGCTTTCCATTGCCGTACCTCAATCTTTAAAACCTCTATTAGTTAGTCATCTTCCTGATGCTATTATTATCGATTGTCCAGAAACAAATTCAGGAGCAATATCTTTTTTACCTCCTAATTTATCCCTAGAAAACTTTAATGTTGTTGCTTGTGGACCAGGTTTAACTACAGACAATAAATCAATCATAGAAACAATTTTAAAAGTAGAATCTCCTTTAATTTTAGATGCAGATGCCTTAAATATTATTGCTGAAATTGGGACTATTCCTAGTCTATCAAATCGCTCATTTCCAACAATTATCACCCCTCATTTAGGAGAATTTAAAAGATTATTTCCCGATATTTCTTCCCCTGATAACGATCGAATTTCAGCAGCAAAAGAAGCAGCAAATTCAAGTAATTCAATCGTATTATTTAAAGGTGCAAGAACAGTAATTGCCCATCCAAAAGGGAATGTTTGGGTAGTAGGAGAAAGCACACCAGCATTAGCCAGAGGAGGCAGTGGAGATGTTTTAACAGGATTAATTGGTGGTTTAATTTCTCAAACAATTTCTAATGAAAAACCTTTAGAAGCAATAGTAGCTACAGCGGCTTGGTGGCATTCACAGGCAGGGATTTTAGCCGCTACAAATCGCACCGAATTAGGAGTAGATGCCTTTACTTTATCCCAATATTTATTATCAAAAGAAATTTTAGATTTTTAATTAATTTGCTATTGAATTTATTGAATTATAATTACCATATCAAGCCTTAATTTTAACCATAAATTATAAAATGAAATTTATCGATTTGTTTGCTGGTTTAGGAGGAATGCGATTAGGTTTAGAAGCAGCTTGTCTTAAATTTGGCATTATTTCTCAATGTGTGTTTACTTCAGAAATTAAACCAGAAGCTATGAAAATTTATCACCAAAACTTTGGTAATTTTCCATCAGGAAATATTAAGAAAATACCTAGCGAAATAATCCCAGAATTCGATCTTCTTTTAGCAGGATTTCCCTGCCAACCTTTTAGTAATGCTGGTAAAAGACAAGGTTTTTTAGATACTAGAGGGACTCTTTTTTTTGAAATTCAACGCATTTTAAAAACTCGATCGCCCTTTGGATTTCTATTAGAAAATGTGGAAGGATTAGTCAAACATAATCAAGGAAAAACCTTAAAAATAATCCTAGAAAATCTCAAACAATTAGGTTATAAAACCAATTGGGAAGTATTAAACTCCTTAGACTTTGGCATTCCTCAAGAAAGAAAAAGAATCTATATAGTTGGCACAAAAACCAATCCAATTTCTTTAGAATTTCTACCTCAAACCACACAATCATTATCAAAAATCATAGAAAAAAATCAACCATTATTAGAAACAGAATTCACCAAAAGATTGCTATCTTATTTTGGTATTCAACAATTAGAAGGTAAATCAATCAAAGATAAAAGAGGAGGAAAAGATAACATTCATAGTTGGGATATAGAATTAAAAGGCAGCATTACATCAGCCCAAAAAGAATTATTAAACTTAATTTTAAAACAAAGAAGAAGAAAAATTTGGGCAGAAAAAAAAGGGATTACTTGGATGGATGGAATGCCTTTAACCCTCGAAGAAATTGCCAGTTTTTATAATCCTAATATTTGTAACTCTCATAGCAACTTTCAATCATACAATCTTCAAAAAATGCTAGATGATTTAGTAGAAAAAGGTTACCTAAAATTTGAACATCCCAAAGATTTAGTAGAAGAAATAAACCTAGAAGGTAAAAAGATTAAAAAGAGAAAATATCGAAAAGATTTACCCAAAGGTTATAACATTATTGTTGGCAAATTAAGTTTTGAAATCAATAAAATTTTGGATTCCAATGGCTTTACTCCAACATTATTAGCTACAGATATGGGCAAATTAGCAGTAATTGATGGCAAAGGAATTAGGAAATTAACTATCAGAGAAGGATTGAGATTATTTGGTTTTCCAGAAACATACCAACTTGATTTACCTATTAAAAAAGCTTTTGATTTATTAGGAAATACCGTTGTTATTCCTGTCATTGAAAAGATTGCCGAAAGAATAATTATGGCTTGATAAATTATTGATTCTATTCGTATTTATACTAAATACTGTTTGAAAAACCATCTATTTCTAGATACCAGAAATTTTAAATATAATATAAATGGCTTTCTAAACTGGATTTAATATTATTAGTTATTTAGTTGATAAAATTATCCATAATCAAAGGGAAAGGAAGGTAATCTTTGTTTAAATTAAAGGGAACATCATATCTTGCTTTTTGAATAAATTCAGGAGTAACTATACCTTGAATTTTACGATATACTTCTGGATTGATTTTGAGAATATAAGCCATTCTTTCAAATAATTCAATTTCTTTGGGATGAATCACGCCATCAACTTTTGCCAATTCCCAAGCTAAGTATAAAACAAATGTATGTTGAATTTCAGCATTAGAGCTTCCATATTTCATAAGTAAGTTATCTTCACAAATTTCCTCAAAAGTTTGATATTTATTATTATTGATAGCTTGGTAAATTCGTTGATGATCTTCTTCTTTTATTCTATAGTTATTGGTCAATTGATGTATAGTATCTTTTTTTATTTGGCAAAAATTTCCATCAGTATACGCCATAGGAATTATACTTAGAATTGAATTACTAAAAAATTTACTTTCTCTCTCTTGTTCATCTGCACTTCTTTTCTTGAAACCATAATACATAATACCTCCAGCACTTGCGGCAGCTAAGGTGACAGGTAAACCAACTGTAAGCATAGCAAAGGCTGATGCTGAGACAGCAATCCCTGTATTAATACCTAAGACTGAAGCGAGGGAAGTAAATACAGTTGATTGAACAAAAATTGAACTTGCCACAGAGGAAGCGCCTAAACCAATTGCACTACCTGTGAGACTTCCTTCAGCCAGAGAAACAGCAGTTTTTTGCCATGAATCTAAGCTTTGTCCAATTTTTTTTATGTTAGATTTGGTGAAAGTAATTTCTGTTCCTTGTAATGGATTGATATAAATGCACAAATCTTGTAAATTAGCTTTAAAATAACTCTCAATATGTTGAGAAATCTCCTTGAAATTATTTTCTATTACTGGTGATAAAGTTGTATATATATTCTCTAATTCTTTAATTAACTTATGCCAAGTTGGCCCTAAGAGTTTTTCAATTTGCTGTAGATCTTCTTTAATATTAATATCTTTAACATTATGCAAATATTCATCTCCATAAGTCTTTATCAGTATTTCCATACTAGCTAAGATAATCGCTACTGTTACTAATAAGGCGATTGCTTCTGTAAATATACCAATAATAGGAATACCAATTATCAAAAAATTACTGGCTATTGCTGAGAGAATTGTACTTAATAAAAGTAAAGTTATTGTTATTTTTCGATGTTTCTCCGAATTACCTTTTTCAGCATTATAAATAAGGAGAAGTAATCTAATATAACGAGGTATTGTTCTTATTCGGGATTGAACAAATGTCCAAACGGTAGGAGAACTAAATACTCCTATTAATAACTTAACAATAGCGATAATCAATGTCTTAGTTATACCGATAATACTACTGAAAATTAAAGATGAGCCTAACATATTCTTATTATTCTTTATTTTGGTTTCTAGTCACTCGAGAATATTTTAACATTTTTTAATCAGTAAATCAAGTGTTTTAATTGAAATATTTGCTAACTAATAATAAATGATATTCATAGGTTATACTCAATCATTTACTGAATGGGTTTTTAAATAAATCGAGGTAAAAAAAAGATTTGAAAAATTTTATTAAAAACTAGCCGCCACTAACAGGAGGAATCAAAACAATTTCATCGCCATCATGTAATAAAGTATCCTCATCAACAAACTTAAAATTCACACCAAAACGAGTAAGACTGCGCCATTTTTCCAACTCAGGTTTTTCAGAAAGTAAAGAATCTAAAACAGATTTTATAGGAGTATTTTCAGGTAATTCTAACTTTAACTCCGAGACATTATAAGCCTCTTGGTAAGCAGCAAATAACTTAACAACAACCTTAATTTTTGAAATATTTGACATAGTTAATAGCTAATCTAATTTAATTATAAATAACAGATATCTTGATAAAAAAATCAATTTTTATTACTAATTAAAATTTACTTAAAATTAATTGAAATGCCATCCTTAACCAGTAAAAAATACAGAAAAAGATGGCAAAAAATTAAACACTTACAACACTAGCAAACCGAATTTTAAGATAGTCATCCTCCATTTTCGCCCCTTGAGGATTGAGAGAAGCCAAAGCTTGAGGTAAAACTAAATTGCGTCGATGATTACCAATTCTAATATTAAGTTCATCACCAGTTTTGTTTAATTGAATATTCTCTTTAGGAATACCAGGTAAATACAACTCCAAAGAGTAATTATTGGCAGATTCTTGAACCACTTTAATAGTATTTTCTTGATAATAAACTTGAGCAGGATCTTCATCTTGATAAAGAGTTTCCTTCAACCTTTCCAAAGCAGCCATGCCGCACATTTCTTCAGAGAAAAGAGGAACTTCCTTAACAGGTAAAGGATGGAAATTATCATAGATTTCTTGCTTATAAATCTGTTGATTTTTCTTCCAATATTGGAAAAATGGATCATTAACTTCCTCTGGAATAATGCGATTAGCCACCACCAAATCAGTAGAAACATTATACAAACTCAAATAAGCATGAGCACGCAAAGACTCCTTAATCACCATTTTTTCAGGATTAGTCACCAACCTAACACTCGTCAAAGTATTATCAGTTAAAACCTTTTCCAACTCCTCAATTTGTTGATAAAATTCATAAGGCGCATTCATTACCTCTTGATTTGGCAAAGAAAAACCAGCGATGGGCTTAAAAAGAGGTTCAACCAGAGGCCGAAGAGCAGCCGACATTCCCTGTAAAGGTTTGTAAAATCTTCTCATATACCAACCACCCACTTCAGGAATACTCAAAAGCCTTAAAGCCGTGCCAGTAGGTGCAGAATCAATAATTAAAACATCAAAATCCCCATCATCATAATGGCGTTTCATCCTTACCAAACCAAAGATTTCATCCATCCCTGGTAAAATAGCTAATTCTTCCGCTTGAACCCCATCCAAACCTCGTGCTTGGAGAACTTCACTAATGTATCTTTTAACCGACCCCCAATTGCCTTCTAGCTCCATTAGAGCGTCCAATTCAGCACCCCATAGATTAGGACGAATTTTTTTTGGTTCGTGACCCAATTCTAGATCAAAACTATCAGCCAAAGAATGGGCAGGATCCGTACTTAAAACCAAAGTAGAATAACCCAACTCAGCACAACGAAGTCCAGTTGCAGCAGCGACAGAGGTTTTACCTACTCCGCCTTTTCCAGTCATTAGTATTACACGCATTAATTTAATCTTTTCTGAAAAACATTTACTTTTCTTATCATTATAGTTAATCTTCAATGGTTATATCAATTTTCTAAAATAACGATAGAGTTAAACCTATCCAAAACCTGCTGATTCTTAACCCAAAACCTATCTCCCTCGTCTTCCTTGTCCCCCTTGTCTGCCCTGAACCATTGTATGTCATACTTTTAGAAAAACGAGATTATTCGGTAGTACACCAAATTTGTCTTTTAATACTAAATACTTAATTTATTAACTTTTGAAAACAAAATGCTGCTTAATCACATCAAAACCAGAGCAATCCCAATAATCAACATGAGAGACAATTAAATTATCCTCATTGAGTTTCAACTCACTTCTACCCGGAATACTGATCCGAGGATTCCAAGGTAAAGGAGTAGTCCAATTAAGAGTCCATTTAGTATGAATTGTTTTTCCATCTAAGTAAATATTATGAAGATCCAATTGAATCTTTTTAAACCAATTACCCATAAAACCAATCATTTTTTGATATCTTTCAATACCTTTAAATTCATTAAGTGGATCTTTAAAATAGATATCAGAAGCATAGATACTATAAGTTTGATTTAGGGGAAAATACTGATAGTCTTGTTTGATAATTTCGATAATTTCCATGAGTTTTAATATTTAGAACATCTTTAAAATTAGCCTAACAATTTATTTTTGAAAATGCTATTCTTAAATAATAGAAAAGTTGCCAAAATTTAATTAACAACATCTTTAATAAAAGTTTACATTACCCACGAAAAAAAAGATAAGTATATTTTATTACTTATATAGAATACTAAATTTCAAAATGCTGAAATCTTTACTATACTTAAATTATACGTCATAACGTTATTAAACAAAACTGAAGTATATAGTAATACTAATTCTGAAAAAAAAATGATTAAATGTTATTATTAAGAGAAAACCTAAAAATTAGAAAATCAATTAAAAATTTTTGTTTTAATATACTTTCTATAATCAGTAACTATAAGATATAATTAATCAAAAAAGAATTATTCTGCTAGTTTAGATTGAATTATAATAAATATTTAATAAATCAAAATAAGCTAAATAATAGCTATATTTAATAAAATTATGTTCATAAATATAGGTTTTAATATTTTCACTTTAATATTTACTGGAGTAAGCTTTTTTGTATTAATAGCTATAGCATGGTTTCAATTAATAGAATCGAAAAAAAGATTAGAAAAATTATTAAAAGAAAAAACTAACCAATTACAACAAAGCAAAATAGAATTAGAAAAGCAATATCAACAATGTCAAGATTCTCAAAGACAATTAAATCAAAGAATCAATCAATATTCTTTAATAGCAAATTTGTCTCAAAAAGCAATAATAAACGTCAATATAGAAATACTAATTGATGAAGTAATTCAAACCCTTTGTCAAACCCTTAATCTCGAATTTTCTCAAGTTTTAAAAAAATTACCAAATCAGGATAAATTTCTCCTACAAGCAGGAATGGGTTGGCAAAAAGAATTAATTGGAAATAGCCAAATAGAAACCATCAACAACGAAGCGACTTATACCTTAGAGAATAACCAACCATTAATTATTCAAGATTTAACCAAAGAAACAAGATTTCAACCTTCCTCATGGTTACAAGAGCATAATATAGTTAGTGGAATTAGTACAGTGATTCCTGGAAAAGAAACTCCTTGGGGGATTTTAGCAATTTATAGCACCACTCCAAGAGAATTTTCTCAAGAAGAGATTGAATTTGTTTCAACACTAAGTCAAATTATTAGTGCAGCCATCCATCGTCATCAAGAAGAAGAAAAATTATACCTCTTAGAAAGAGCCATAAATGCCACAAGTAATGGAATTATTATTACAGATGCCCTGAATCCTAAAAATCCCATTATTTATGTTAATTCTGGCTTTGAAAAATTAACAGGTTTTACTCAAGAAGAGGCAATAGGAAAGAATTGTAGCTTTCTTCAAAAAGGAGATAAAAATCAAGAAGGAATTGAGATTATTAGAAAAAGCTTAGAAGAAGGAATAGAATCTACTACCGTAATTCGTAATTATCGCAAAGATGGAACTTTATTCTGGAATCAAGTAAATATTTGTCCAGTATTTAATCATAGAGGAAGACTTATTCATTTCATTGGTGTCCAAAAAGATATGACCGAAGCGAAAAAAGCCCAAGAAGAATTAGAATTGACTCGCTTCTCTATTAATCATTCCCAAGAATGTGTGTTCTGGATCGGCTCAGATGGCAAGTTTGTATATGTAAACGATACTGCTTGTGAAGCATTAGAATATAGTAAATCCCAACTATTAACCATGTATGTCTGGGATATAACTGTAGATTATCTTAAAGAAGAATGGAATGGACATTGGGAAGAAATCAAAAAATATCGTCATTTTTCCTTTGTCAAGGAACATATTTCAGCATCTGGAAAAATATATCCTGTAGAAATAAATGTTAATTACATAGAATTTAATGGACAAGAATATAATTGTGCTTTCGCAAGAAATATCAGTAAAACCAAAGAGATTATGGAAGCCTTGAGAGAAAGTGAAGAACGTTTTCGTAGTATCTTCGAGCAAGCAGCAGTAGGCATAATTCAAGTTTCTAAAGAGAGAAAATTTATTGAATTAAATCAAAAAGCAGCTGATTTTCTAGGTTATTCTTACGAAGAAATGTTAGAATTAGGTTGTAAAGATATTGTACATCCAGATACAGAATTAGAATATGAAAGACAAGTAAATCTTCTTTTAGAGAAGAAAATCAATACAGTTTATTTAGAAAAGAAATTTTTCAAGAAAAATGGTAGTATTGTTTGGGGAGATGTAAATGTATCTCTAGTGAGAGATTCCCAAGAACAACTTCAATATTTTATAGCAGTAATTCGGGATATCACTGCTCAAAAACAGATGGAAGAAGCTCTTAAGCAAAGTGAAGAGCGTTTTAGAAGACAATACAAAGGAATACCAATTCCTACTTATACTTGGCAACGACAAAAAGATAATTTTATCCTCATCGATTATAATGATGCAGCCATTTCAACTATAGAAAGAAATGATTATTTAACAGAAGAATTATTAGGCAAAACATCAAAACAAATCTATTCTCAATTACCAGAAATACAAAGAGATTTAGAAAAATGTTATCAAGAAAAAATTACCATCAAAAAAGAAATAAAATTACAAGTTCATCAAGATAATATTCAATATTGGTCTGTAAATTATGTGTTTTTACCCCCAAATTTAGTAATGCTTCATCTAGAAGATATAACAAATCGTAAAAGAATGGAATTAGAATTAATTTCTAAATCTAATACTTTAACAGCTTTTAGCAATAATTTAAAACATCTTCATAGAATTAATACTAAAAATTATCATAATATAGAAGAACTGCAAACAGATCTAATTCGAGCAGGATGTGAGATGCTGGGAGCAAAAGCTGGAAAAATATACGAAATCATAGGAGAAAAAATTATAATTCTCAAAACCATTTGCGAAGGAGAATGTTATATCACTAATCGAGAATTACCAATAGATCAAGCAATAGCTTCATTAATTAGAACTAAAACAACTCTAGAAAGTTGTCAATATGAATTAAATTTAACCATAAACATAGCTACTCCTATCTGGGTAAATCATAAAATTTATGGGATATTAAGTTTTGAATCAACAGATTATCGTAGTACTTTTCAACCCTATGAGCGAGAAATAGTAGAATTAATGGCTCAAACTCTTGGTAAGTATATTGCTGCTAATGAGATTGAAATGGAAAGAGAGCAAGCAGAATTAAGATTGAGAGAATCTCAAGAACGTCTAGATAGTATTTTATCCTCCTTGGAAGATGTCATTTGGTCTGCTAGCCCAGAAAATAATCAATTAGTTTATGTTAATCCTGCTATAGAAAAAGTTTATGGACGCTCAATGGCAGAATTTTATCAAAATTCACAACTCTTGAAAGAAGTAGTTCATCCTGACGATCGAGCCAAAGTAGAAAAATTTTCTATCTTATTGTCAAAAAAAGCTTTTCATCCTAATCATGAAACCAAAGATATCGAATATAGAATCTTACGACCAGATGGAGAAGAACGCTGGATCAGGGATAGATCTAGAATTATTTATAATGAAAAAAAAGAACCTATTAGGATAGATGGTATTATTACAGATATAACTAAGCATAAAAAAGCAGAACAAGCATTAATAAAAAGTGAAGAACAATTTAGAGTAACCTTTGAATTAGCACCTATTGGCATGGTAATAACTAATAAAGATGGAAGTATCTCAAGAGTAAACCAAGCATTTTGTAATGCTTTAGGGTATACAGAAGAAGAACTAATGAAATTAAATCCATCTCAACTTACTCATTATGAAGATTGTCAAACAACTTTAATCAATAAACAAAAATTATTAACAGGAGAATCAGAACACTTTACCATGGAAAAACGCTACATTGCTAAAGATGGTAAAGTTGTCTATACTATTCTTCAAGCCTCAGTTTGGCGAGATCATCTCGGCCAACCAATTCATATTTTCAAACAAATTGTTGATATTTCCAAACGCAAACAAATGGAAAGTCAGCTACGTTATGATACCCTCCACGATACCTTAACAGGATTACCTAATCGACTATTATTTATGGATCGTTTAAATCAAGCTATTAAACGCTGTCAAGACAATTCAAATTACTTATTTGCAGTCTTATTTATCGATCTAGATAATTTTAAAATAATCAATGATAGTGTAGGCCATGGAGTGGGAGATAAATTACTTAAGGCAATTGCTAGAGAATTAGAGGAGATAGTAAGCTCTAAAGATTCTATTGCTAGAATGGGAGGAGATGAATTTACTATTCTTTTAGATAATCTTAAATCTCCTTCCGATGCCATTACTATCGCCCAAAAAATTATCCAAAAATTGAATAAACCAATTAACTTAGATAATTATCAAGTTTATACTTCTGCCAGTATAGGAATAGCTTTAAGTTCCATCGGCTACGATAACAGTGAAGATATTATTCGTGATGCCGATCTTACTATGTATAAAGCTAAATCAGCTGGTAAAGGAAGATATAAAATTTTTGATAAAAAAATGCACGATCTTTTATTAAGACGTTTGCAATTAGAAAAAGATTTGCGCCAAGCAATTGAAAGAGAAGAATTCCAATTACTTTATCAGCCAATCATTTGTTTGAAAACTAATCAACTTGTAGGTTTTGAAGGTTTAATTCGTTGGATTCATCCCACTTCAGGTTTTATTTCTCCAGGGAATTTTATTCCACTAGCAGAAGAAACAGGTTTAATTATTCCCATTGGGGAATGGGTTATTCAAGAAGCTTGTCAACAATTGATTACTTGGCAAGGAAAATTTCCCCATACTCCTTTAACTATTTCTGTTAATCTTTCTAGCAGACAACTTAAAGAAGGTAATTTAATCGAAAAAATTGATAACATTTTGACAGCCACAAATTTAGATCCACAATGGCTTAAATTAGAAATTACAGAAACTATGTTAATGGAAAATTTTGCTACTGCTAAGAAGATTTTGACTCAAATTCAAGAGCGTAAGATTAAATTATCTTTGGATGACTTCGGCACTGGTTATTCCTCTTTAAGCTATTTACATAATTTCCCCATCAATACTTTGAAGATCGATCGCTCTTTTGTTAGTAGAATTTGTAAAGGTCATGAACATATTGAAATTATTCGTACTATCGTTAATTTGGCTCATAATCTTAAAATGGATTGTATTGCAGAAGGTATTGAAAGTTATGAAGAATTAGCGGTACTCAAAGATATGCTTTGTGAAATGGGACAAGGTTATTTATTTGCTAAACCTTTAAAGACCAGTTTAGCAGAAGATTTTATTGTAAAATACGGTAGAAATAAAATGAATAACTATATATAAATTAATTTAAAGGTGATAGATAAGCTATAAGGCAACATTCAGAAAGGATAATATAGAAAAATTTTTAATACTTAAATTTTAAATAAATAATTTATAAAATAAAAATAGTAATTAATGTTAGAAGAAAATCAATCTACATCTAATAAATGGCAGCAAGGAAACTTAATCGAACTTGAAATTAGTGATTTATCTAATAGTGGTGATGGAGTTGGGCGTTGGCAATCTCGTGTCGTTTTTGTCTCCAATACCGTAACTGGCGATCGAGTTTTAGTACGTTTAATTCGTGTTAAACCTAAATATGCTTATGGGAAACTAGAAACATTACTTTCTGCATCTCCTCACCGGATTCGCCCTCGCTGTATTGTGGCTGATAAATGTGGAGGTTGTCAATGGCAACATATATCAGATGAGTATCAAGCCATAGTTAAACATAATATAGTGGTTGAAACCTTAAAACGTATTGGAAATTTCCATCAAATTGAGATAAAAAGTACTCTTACTAATAAAAATACTCTCGATTATCGCAATAAAGCTACTTATCCTCTGGGATATTCTCCTACAGGTCAGATTCAAGCAGGTTATTATCGTTTAAATACTCATCAAATCGTCAATCTTAATCAATGTCCAGTACAAGATCATCGTTTAAATCCTTTATTAGCATCGGTAAAACAAGATCTCCAAAAATTTGGTTTATCCATCTATAATGAAAAAACACATCAAGGGCAACTTAGACATCTATCATTCCGGATTGGGAGACATACGGGAGAAATTTTATTAACTTTAGTCTCAACAGATTGGAATCTACCCAAAATTCAAGAACTTGCTCAATTATGGATGGATCGTTATTCAGAGTTAGTAGGAGTCAACCTTAACTATAATCCTCACTCTACAAATGTAATTTTTGGTTCTCAAACCCAAACTATTGCCGGAAGAAATTATTTAAAAGAAAACTTCGCCGGTTTGGAATTAAGATTACTTCCTGATACTTTTTTCCAAGTCAATACAGAAGCTGCCGAACTTTTATTAAAAGTGATGATGGAACAATTAAATCTAAAAGGTGACGAGTTTTTAGTTGATGCTTATTGTGGTATTGGAACTTTTACTCTGCCTTTAGCTCAACAAGTAAAAGAAGCTGTTGGGATTGAAATACAAGAAGCATCTGTAATCCAAGCTCGACTGAATGCCCAAATTAATCAGATTCATAATGTTACTTTTATGGCAGGATCTGTAGAAAATACTTTACCTCAATTACAGCATAAACCAGATTTAGTTTTACTCGATCCCCCTCGAAAAGGATGTGCTACTTCTGTAATTGATACATTGCTTAAAATTCAACCCTTAAAAATTGTCTATATTAGTTGTCAAATTTCCACTTTAGCCAGAGATCTGAAATTACTTTGTAATAAGAACAACTATAGATTACAATTAGTACAACCAGTTGATTTATTTCCTCAAACAGCCCATATTGAAATTATTGCTTATTTAGAATTAATCACAAATTAAGTTAACATTTTTCAAAAAATTATGTTAATCTAATACTAGTAGAAGTTTGATTTCCAAACAACTATAGTAAAGGCTACTTATGTAGTAAACAAACTAATTAAAATTTAGCTAAATACAGCTGGTAAAAAACTCTCAAATAAAAACTGAGAGGTGAAATTTTGCTTTTTAATATTAATCAGGAAAAGTAAAATTTAAGTAGTTAACTATTATGACAAATAAGTAAACAAGGCTTAAATTGTCTAAATTAGGAGTAAACTAAGAAAATGAATCTAGACAATTTATCAAACAAAAAACCTTTGATTAAAGTAACAAAGTTAAAAAAACTAATGAGGAAAATTCAACGTAATAACTATGCTTGAAATTGTCTGAAAACTATTAAAAAAAATACAATCTATAAGATAATTAAAAATTTCCCAATACAGATAAAAAGCTGTACATCCTAATCTAAGAAAAAATTAGTCCACTATTATAACATACGGAGGAATAGAGATTGATCGCTATTTCACTACCTCTGAAAAAAATGAACTGGAGTACCATGAGTTTCGCTTCTACCCTCTATCTACATCCAGTTTTGGATTTGCTCATGGCAAAAATTCCAGAAGAATTGCAAGTAGAGATAAGACTAGGTTTACAAGAAGCATTAGTAAATGCTGCTAAACATGGTAATAAGTTGGATCCTACCAAAAGAGTTGTGGTTCAATTCTCTGCAACTAAAGAGGAGTTCTGTTGGGTAATTTCCGATCAAGGCACCGGTTTTGGTTATCAATGTAAGGATACTCTCAATCTTACAGAATTACCACCTGATGAAGCAGAACACGGTAGAGGTTTATGTCTTCTCCATCAAATCTTTGATCGCGTTAACTGGAATCCAGAAGGAACTCAGGTCAAGCTTTTTAAGCAGTTAAAGAAAACTAAAAAACCTGAACCCCTATTCTGTTCCATTGATTGATTTACCTAAACTTTAAAATACTTAATTAAAATACTTGAGCCATTTGATTTATTGGTTTTTATCCATTAATGACCCTGACAAGGTGGCATTTTGACTGAACGATCAAGCCAGCCTACAGCTTGGTTAAATCTTGGTAAAGCTTCCTTGGGTTGGTCTTTGAGCAGGAAAACTAAAGCAGCAGCAGCCTGTTGTGCAGCGTGTGCATTGCGATCGCTTTTGTAGCTATGCCAATCTTTAGGATCGATGCTTAAACGTTGTGCTAAAGCCTGAGCTAGTTCTAAGGTGCTAATTTCTGCTAGAGCTTCTGATTGAGATAATGGAGTTGATGCTTGAGTAGATGACAACATAAGTTAAGCTATAGGGATATATATTCTTTATCTTAAGTTAATTATAGACAATGTCTCCCGAAGAAACCCCCCCATTAAATGGCGAAAATGCCGAACTTGATCAAGCTATTGCTACTGTAGAAAGCAATCTCGCCCAGCTTAAAGAGCGTTATGAGCAAATTAAACAAGCTCAAAAACGACGTGATGAATTGGTTGAACAAGCAAAAGAGCTTAAAGAGCAAAAAAATGGCGATTCCATTAAAACTCAGTTAAATCAAATTCAAACAGAATTGGAAAATGTTGAGACTGATTTAGAAAGTCGTTTGTTGAATTGGAGTAGTTTTAGTGAACCTTTTTGGCAAGCTGTTAGATTTGGTGGTTTAGGAATAATTCTTGGTTGGTTATTAAAATCTTGTACTA
Source organism: Prochloraceae cyanobacterium PL24a_bin.78 (assembly GCA_028281945.1). Classification (GTDB taxonomy): domain Bacteria; phylum Cyanobacteriota; class Cyanobacteriia; order Cyanobacteriales; family JANQIW01; genus JANQIW01. The sequence goes on along the minus strand of JANQIW010000027.1, from coordinate 9,001 downwards.
GTTAAATAATTAACGTAAATATTCACATCTAGCTAGGGCAATATGACGAGAATATCCTTCTTTTTGATATTCTTGAAGACAAAAATCAAAATCACTTTCATTTTCATCTTCATTATTGTCAGTATAAATTTCTTTTTTTTCTGTATTCCATCTTAAATATTGACATCTCGATATCCCAATATTAAGAGAATATCCTTTTTGTTTATAATTTTTGACACAAATTTGAAATTCATTACCAGATGTTTTATTATTTTTATCTTCTATAGGAGTAATAGCTAAGATAGTATTATCCTTAAAATTATATAGCAAAGATTCCATTTCAAGACCATTTGCTAGTACTAAAGGGATATTAAAAATATTCATAGCTATTGATAAAATAAAAATCAATATTATTAAAAAAGTTTTTTTTTCATAAAATTCTGATTCATTAATTAGATATTGAGATTGTATAACTAAATTTATACTATCTATATTTACATTTGTTTAATTTATAGATGTAAGTAACTTAGTTAATTATCAATAATGATAAAACCCTTCATTATACTTCATTTTTCGGAGTTAAAATCGAACAAACCCAATTCGAGCGTAAAACTAAAACCACCAAAGCCATACAGGCAATAGCAATAGCTTTAACTAGATTTTCCCTTCCTCCATTCAATTCTCCAAGATAAGTAGAACCAATCCCAATAGCATGAATAACAGCTAAAATAAAAGCAGGAACACTTAAAAGATGAATTCGCCGCCAAGACTTTCCTAAAACCTTTTGTAAACCATCAGTACTAGTAAAAGCAGCCGGACTCATTAACAGTAATGCTACTACTCCAGTGAAAAAACCCATTTTATGTATTGGCAACATAAATGCTACTACCTCTAAATTCCAATTTAAAGAATGAGCTAAAACATGACCAGTATGAGCAACAGCTAAAATATAAGCTCCTAATCCAATAATACGACGATATTCTAAAGGAGTAGACCATAAACCACTAATAGGACGAGCAATTAAAGCTAGGATAAGTAAGAACAAAGAACCATGTCCCATGTAATCAATAATGCCATCACCCCGAAATAAAGTTAAAAATCCAATAGTAAGAGTTATCCACCCCCCCAATTTGAATAATTGGGAACGTCTATTACTACTCAAACGAGATGCCGATACTCCCACACCAACCATAATTGGCATCGTACCTAAACCAAAAGATAACATAATTGCCGCACCACGCAAAAGATCTCCACTTTCAGCCGCCTTAATTTGAGCCGCATACAAAAAACCACAAGGGATTAAACCCCAGAATATGCCTAATAATGCAGGCATCCACCAATGATTTTTCATGGATACTTTTCCCATGGCCGAATTTAAACGATCGTGTAATTTTCCGTGTAGTGGATGTAAAATCGGTAATCTAGGCAATAAATCCGGGTTAATCTGGGCTAATCCAAACCAAATGAGCATTAATCCAGTTACAATGACAATACCTTGACGTAAATTAGAACCTATTCCTGCAAGTTGCCCACTAGCTATTAAAATAGAACCTAAACCTCCAAGAGTTCCACCTACTAAAGCATAACTAAGAATTCTTCCTAAATTGAGCAAAAAGTGAAAGATCAAACTTGATTGCCAATTAGAAGTTTTTTGAGATTTTTGTGATAAAGAAAAAGCCACCGTCAAAGGGCCGCACATTACAGTGCAGTGGCCAAAACTACCTAAAAATCCTAGACTAAATATCAGGAGAAAATCTAAAATCATGATGATCTATAAAAGCAACAATTTCTTTATAACAATTAACAATTAGTTATGACCAGAGAGATCTATTTTCCACTATTTTGATTAAATAACTTAAATTGTACTCTATCTAAACAAAAATTTATCGAATATGTTTTTATCTAGAATTATTAATTTGCTAATTTTCTTAACCCTCTTTAATAATACAGCATTAGCCCATAATCTTAAAACTGATGGCGGAGTAGGAGCTACTTTTCATATTGAACCAAATCATAATCCTCGTGCAGGAGAACCAGCACAAGCTTGGTTTGCTCTTACTCGTAGAGGAGGAGAAATTATTCCTCTATCTGAATGTGATTGTAAGTTAACAGTTTATTTAAAATCTGAAGCAATATTAAATCCATCTTTAGAAGCTATTTCTGCTGAAAATTTTCAAAATATTCCTGGTGCTGAAATAATTTTTCCAGAAACTGGTATTTATCAATTAGAAATTAGTGGTATGCCTAAAACTGATGGCAATTTTCAACCCTTTAAACTTAGTTATGATGTCACTGTAATTCCAGGTAAAACTCCTCCATCGCCAAAAGTTTCTCCCACTACAACTTCATCTACAACTTCATCTACAACTCCATCTACAACTATAGAAACTACCACAGAAATTGTTACTTTGAATGAAGAGCAAAATATAGGTAATTCTAATTGGTTATGGAAAGCTGTGCCTATAGTTATCATTTTAGCAATCACACTAGCTTTCTTAATGGGAAGTAACAATAAATCTAAAGGAGATTAAAGCGAAAATTAAACTGAAATAAACTGTAGTTAAATAAAAATAATACTAAATCAATTAGATTAAAATAATGGTTCAAGAATTAGAAACTCAAAAACAACCAGATATTACTCAATCAGATATTACTCAATCAGATATAACCCAACTAGATATAACCCAACCAGATATTAGTCACTTAGTAACAGAGGATGATACTCCTGTGGATAATCTTGCTTGTGAAAAACAACAAAGACTCTTAACTAGTGCCCTTTATACATCTTTAGAGGGAGTTTTTTTAGCTGCTGCTAATGTAGGAATTTATCATACAATTACAAAACCAGCTATTGTTCCTGATGTTTTTCTTAGTTTTGATGTAAAAGTACCCGATAACTGGTGGGAAAAATCCAATCGTTGTTATTTAGTTTGGCAGTTTGGAAAGCCTCCTGAAGTAGCCATTGAGATTGTTTCTAATAAAGTCGGAAAAGAACTTGATAAAAAATTAGAGATTTATCAGTGGATGCGAGTGAGTTACTATGTAGTTTACGATCCTAGTAAGCAATTGAGTGACAATGTATTGCGGATTTTTGAAATTAAAGGTAGACATTATTTTGAAACTAATCAAACATGGTTAGAGCAAGTTGGTTTAGGTTTAACTCTCTGGCAAGGTACTTTTGAACAAAAACAAGATGTTTGGTTACGATGGTGCGATGCTAATAATAATATACTTCCTACTGGTGACGAACGTGCCGCTGAAGCTCAAATACGTGCTCTTAATGCTGAGCAAAAAGCTATTGATGCTGAACAACGGGCTACTGAAGCCGAAAGACGCGCTCAACTTTTAGAAGAAAAACTCAGAGCAATGGGAATTGATCCTAATATTTCTTAGGTTATTTCCGTTTCTTTGTAGCAACTTTCTAGGAATAATCATTAAATCATAGGTTTTTTATAAACATAAGAACTATGTAGGAGATAAAACTCCTACTTTTTTAATAGATATTGAAATTGATCGAATTTAAGTTTATAAAGCACCTGCGGCTGTTTTATCTAAAATTCCACTGCTAAGATGACTTGTTATATTAATTGCCTGTAAAACTGGAGGATGATCTGGACCTTGAGGATAATCAATTACACTAACAGCACCATTTCCTTGCTTAATATTCCAAAAATTAGCAGGTTTTAAACCCAATAAATAACAAAGAATAACTTTATTAATAGCATCATGAGCCACTATAATACCAGTTTTTGGAGGTTCTGAATTACAATATACCTTAACTATTTCATTCCAAGAAGCTACTGCCCTATCCCAAACTTCTTGTAAATTTTCCCCTTCTGGCATTTGAACTGTTTCCGGATTTTCTTCCCACTCCTGAAGCATTCCTGGGAATTCCGCTTCAATTTCCGATTTTAACTTCCCTTCCCATAAACCGTGACAAATTTCAACTAACTCTGACTTAGATTCAAGGGTTACATCAGGGTGATACTTAAGAATTATTTCCGCCGTTTCTTTCGGGCGTAACATCGAACTAGTGATACCGAAATCAATTTTAACCTCTTTGAGAAACTCTGCCGCCATTTCCCCTTGTTTTTTGCCATTTTCATTAAGAGGAATATCTCTAATCCCTTGAAAGCGAGATTCCCGATTCCAATCAGTTTCACCGTGACGCACTAATAATAAACGTACTCCAGAATGATTAGGCCGAAGTGAAGGAATAGTCAATCCTAAGTGAGCAGTTTGGTTTAAAGATTCCAATTGGACAATATCTCCCCAACCACCAGTGAAATTTAGCACATTAATGCCGCAATTTGATTGTTGGATTGAATGATAATTTTCAGGAGGAATGCCAATAGCACTCATAATTAAACAGCGATTAATCCCATTATGAGCTGCAATTAAAATAGTTTTACCTTCATGTTTAGGTAAAATTTCCTGCCAAAAATCCTGAGCTTGTTGGTAAAGAGATTTCACAGGATAATGCTCTTTTTCACCTTCTGGAGTTTTGAGAATCATTTTAAACTCACTAGGAGATTCTTTCCAACAACGATAATCCTCTGGATACTTTTCCTTAACAGCATCCTTTTCTAGCTTTTCCCACAAAGGCAAATCTATCTCTAACAATTGATCTGTTACTTGTAAATTAGGAGGATTATTAAGACAGCTATGAATTATTTTTGCAGTTTCATGCGCTCTAGCCAGAGGGCTACAATAAAAACCATCAAAATTAAGATTCCTAAGAGTAGTTCCCAAGGTTTCAGCATCCTGACGACCTTTTTCTGTTAAAGTAGACTCATTACTACGACCTTGTATTTTTTTTTGGGCATTATAATTGCTTTGCCCATGGCGCACGATAATAACACGAGTAGACAAATTTTTATCCCTCCTTTCCTTTTTATTGTAATTTTATCTTGAGCACAAAGGTTATAATAGCTAAAATAGCTAAAGTTTTAAAATAATATTTTTTAATAAGAATTTTTACTTAATTAACTACCATCTCCATATAAGATGTATTGATCTAGTAAAAAATGATAAAAAATTTTGAGATTTTAGCTAATTATTTTGAATTTGAGATTTCATTAAATTATTTTTTACATAGGAAAAAACAATAATTACAACCAATGACCATTAAACGTTTTATTCTCGGATTATTAACAATAATAGCACTTATTCCCGTTATTCTTTCTTTAATAAGTAGTTTAAATCAACCTCAGATTCAACCCCGTATCCAACTTTATCAAACTAATCTTGTCCTTCATGCTACAGAGTTTGATTTCGAGCAACTTAATTTACCAACTGAAAATAATAATTCATCTTTTATTAATAAATTAATTGGCGAAGATCCTTATTTAACTGCCCAAAATCAATATCAAGAAGCAAGAAAAGCTTCAGAAAACAATATCTTAAATCTTCAACAACAATTAGAAAAATTACCACCAGATGCTAAAGAAAATTTAGAAGATAAAATAAAACAAGAACAAGAATTTATTAACGAATTAGATATAAAAATAGGCCTGATTCAAGCCCAAAAAAATGAATTTCCAGCAGCACAACAAACTTGGGAAAATGTCATTGTTAATTCTGGAAATCAAAACCAAAATTCTCAATTATCATCTATGGTTGAACTTGCTGCCATAGTAAAACAACTTTGGAATAATCCAGTAGAAATCTTACCAGTAGAAATCTTACCAGACGCAGAATCTCAAATTAAAAATAACTTAGATGGTTGGTTTGAATATGTTAGTTTAGCTAAGTTATATCAAATTGAAAATCGTCAAGAAGATTTAGTTAATCTCAAAGAAAAAGAAGGAGAAAAAGCGGCAAAAGTAATTACTAAATTGGCTATTATTGGTGGCTTACCTTTTATTGGTGCAATTCTAGGAGTGGGAATTTTAATATTTTTAATTGTTCAAATATTTTTAGCAAAAGAAAAGAGCATTTTAGCAACTAATGCCAATATAGCTTGGGAAAAAACTTGGGATTGGGAAATTATTTTACAAGTTTTAATGGTAGGTTTTTTCTTAATAAGTCAAATTGTCATCCCATTATTATTTGGGTTATTAGGTTTTAGTGTTTCTGGATTAAGTCTTCGTTGGCAAGCGGTTTCAGTTTTATTAACCTACTTATTAATGTCTTTAGCAGGATTATTAATCTTATATTTTTCTATCAAACCTTGGCAACCTTTACCCTCAGATTGGTTTAAATTTAAATTCAAATCCAATTGGGTTTTATGGGGAATGGGAGGATATTTAGTAGCTCTACCTTTAGTCCTAATTGTATCACTAATTAATCAGCAAATTTGGCAAGGCCAAGGTGGTAGTAATCCCCTATTATTTTTAGCATTACAAGCACAAGATAAAGTAGCTTTAGCCATATTTTTCTTTACCGCATCAATTGCCGCTCCTATCTTTGAAGAAATTATGTTTCGAGGTTTTTTATTAGCTTCCTTGACAAGATATTTACCAGTAGGGGGAGCAATTATTGTTAGTAGTTTAATCTTTGCTTTTGCTCACGTTAGTTTTTCTGAAGTTTTACCATTAACAACTTTAGGAATTATTTTAGGCTTTGTTTATACCAGAAAACGCAATCTTTTTGCTCCTATTATGATTCATAGTTTATGGAATAGTGGCACAATGCTTAGTCTATTTATTTTGGGAAGTAATTAATACTAATATTTCTTTAATAGTGATAGATATTGAATAGGGAGAATAGGGAGAATAGGGAGAATGGGAGAATGGGGAGAATGGGAGAATGGGGAGAATGGGGAGAAAAAAACTATATTTATCTCTATTTTCACTCTATAAAACCTATCTCTCTAAATCTTTCAACCTTTTGGAAAAATAATATTAAATATCCTCAGCTTATATCAATTTTCTAAAATTGTGATAGACTTCCTAGTTTTGAAACCTGACTTATAAAAAAAATACCTCCAAAGGAGGTGAATTTAAAATTAATCTAACAATAGAAACATAGCTAAAAAGCCACGAAATATATTAATTTGAACTTTAATTTAGATTATAATTAGTTTAATAATTCAAACATAGCTTCCTTTCTGGTTTCAAATTCCCTTAATAGAGTTTCACGAGTAAAATTAATATGAATTGAATTTGTATGTCCACCATCAGCCGTAATAGCTATTATAGAATAATCAATTAAATCATCATTAAAAGACATTTGGAAGCTAAAACTTCCATCAGAATTAAGCTTAATCGGACGACCATTAATACTAACTTGAGAATTAGGCTCAGTCGCACCATAAAGGGTTAAGGAAGAATCAGTCATTAACCAAAACTTGCAATGGGATGGGTTGGAATTCCAATGATTCGATAAACCCATATCACTAGCTAAATTAGTTTCTTTTCCAACTCCCCACATACCAACCCCAGAACTAAATAAATAAGAACTCATACCTTTAGTCATAGAACCGGGATAGTGTGCAACTGAATCTAATAGATAATTATCTATGGATGGTATTTTAGGTTGAAGATTTGGAGTAGGCAATTTGTATACTTCTTTATTCTCTAAAGAGTCTTCCCAATTCACCGTGATAAAAGTATCTTCGATCCAATCACTACGATATACTGGCGGAATTTGTACCTCTTGAGAACTAGCTAAAATTAACCAACGATTATCAGAACAACGATAACCAATGTCTACTCTATATTTTCGATCGCTATCACTAATGGGTATATACCACTCTCTAGCCAACTCATCACAAAGATATTCTTGAAAATTCTCAGAATCTGGGGTATTAGCTTCCGTTTCAGTAACATCATAAAGACGCAATGCTAACTGAATCCCTCCTCTCGATCGACAACTTTCCTTCTCTTCATTAGGAATATCCCAATAAGCATAAGCCCATTGTGGATCTCTAGGCATTAGGACAATTCGACTTTCTCCATAGCCTCCTGGAAGCTCTCCAAGTTCTCCATCCACTGATACTAAAGAATCTGGGTTTTCTTCTTGACCTAATTCAAATTTTGTAGCTTCAACTTTTTGTTCCTCTGGGGGTTTGTTTAATGCTGGTGTGGAACTAATTATTCTTTCTTTTTCTATCTTTTTAATTTCTGCTAGTAGTTGTGCCTTACGCATCCTACTATAACGAGATATGTTGTATACTGAGGCAACTTTTCTTAATTGCCTTAATGTCATTTCATCTATGGGGGGACGTTCTTTTGCCATTAAATTTATCTCCAATTAGTCGTGACGGCAAATATCCCAGCTTTCCTCTTAAAGAAGGGCAATATGCCAATTTTTCAAAAAAAAAAGTTTTTCGTTTTTAACATCAAAATCCTTTTCTGTTGGAATTAGTTAGTAATTCTAACTATCTCATTACCTTGATTTCGCTTTTTGATGTTTCCTCCTTCTGGATTTTGTTTGAGTCTATTGGGGTTTTTGGATCTTAATTTAGGATCGCTGGAATTTTCTCTTAACTTTATGTAACAAAATTACAAACCTAATCGTCAAGGGTTTTTTTGATAATTATGATCCTTCTAACGGAATTTTAAACTATTTGGGGATCAAAATGTTATGTTTTCTTGACATTTTACCATCTCGAAAAAACACTTTTCTAAAATGTCAAATTCTTTTGATATTTATTTCTCTAAAATTTCTTTTTGGTCAATCTTCTCAGAAAATCAAACCAAATTTTTGTTTTCAGGAAGATTTCTGATAATTTACAAAAGCTTTTTTTCTCTGAACTTTTAGATTGATTATAACTTTATTTTGCTCAGAATTTTAAATTTTATAGTATTTCTTAATATAAGGGAGTCTTTCTATAATGCTTTTTTTTCTCAATAATTCTTGGACGATCGATCCCCTCATGATCCCGAAAATTTTTATTACAGTAGTAATTATAATTGAAAGTACATTTTATATTTTTCAAATTTTGACTTGATCTTGATTGTTCTTGAACAAGAATTGATTAACTATTTTCTTAAATAAAATATATTCTTGTCATACATGATATGATTTTAACACTAGTGATAAATATATTGTTTTCTTAATATGCTAAAATTATATC
>JANQIW010000016.1 GCA_028281945.1 Prochloraceae cyanobacterium PL24a_bin.78 | reverse complement strand
TTATTAATTTCTTTATTTTGTCTTAAACACTACCTCTACTTTTAGGTTATTAAATTTGAGTTGATTTTTCTTAACTCAAAAAAGAATGTGTTATAAATTATGATTTATTATTTTTTATGTATTTAATTTTACCTATTAATTAGTGTTTATTAAAGTTCTGAAGCAGAAATTTTGTCACAAGTTCTACTTTTCTTTGAAGGGATAGGCAAATCCATCTGAGAATGAAAATTTTCTTGCACTTTATAACTTAATTTAGGTGAAATTTGGCGGATGATTTGAGATAAAAGACGATCGCCTGTGGTTTGAATTAAAGATTGTTTTAATTTATAAATAAAGCCTGGAAATTTTACCTTAGCGACTAAATGTAATTCCCAATTAATCCTAGTAATAGATGATGGTAATTCCTTAATTTTTTTCTTTTTATAGACATTTGTCATGCCATCAGCTGCTTCTTCTTTAGGAATTTCCTCTAAACTCATAGAAGATTGATAATTAATCTCATATCCAGGAGGAGTATAATTAGGAACTGGAATATTATACATTATATAGTTACCATCTTGAGGTGATTCAAAAACGACACTAAATTTAGGTTCTAATTTATAGCCAAAAGAACCAAAAGGCCCAATGGTAAGAGTATATCCGTCATTCTCTAAAGGTTCAGCTTTCATAGGTTTAGCACAATTAACAAACCATTTTTCATGTTGTTGGAGATATTGATCCACAGTTTGAAGATCGCTATACATTTCCATAAAACCTTTGAAATCGGTGCGAAATTCAAATGGTTCTCGATCATGTGCTATTGATGTTGTACCTTGCATTTCATCTGGAGTCATACCATTGGCTGGAGTTTCCCCATAGGAGTTAGGAAATTGATTTTCGTCAGAAGATTGTGATTGCATTGTTAATATCTTTTAAATAAATAAAATTCTCTACAATTACTTTAAGAGACTCTATGTTTGATAAGGTGGGAGTATTGATGCCTCATTTTTTCCTTAGAATAGTAAGTTAGAAGAGTAAGTGAGTGTTTATAATTAAACAGCTCAAGTAATACTTCAACCTCTCGACTTGGATCATATCTGTCCTTGTATATGAAAAATTCTTGTAATAGACATCATTTTCACTTTTAACCTCTCCATCTATACTTGCTTGTATAATAATATAACCCACAAACTCTTGTATGATGATAGTAAAATCTAGATTTTCATATTGATTTTTGTTTTTTTCTAGTTGTGTTTTATATACAAGCAGAATGAAGATCCTTTCAAGCTACAATAAGATTTTAGCATAATAGACCAAAAATATAATTGAAAAAAGTTTTGTTTATTTGTTAGTAGGTGATTCATGACTTAGTAATTTTAATTTATTTTTTTTGGACAAATTTGAGGAGAGTATTTTCCCCATATATTTGATAAGCTTAGAGATAATTAATTGGTGAATTTACTAATTTTGATTTAAGGATTTTGGATATGAAAGCATTTGTAGCCGGAGCGACAGGAGAAACAGGAAGAAGAATAGTTCAAGAGTTAGTCAATAGAAATATTCCTGTTACTTCAATGGTGAGAAACTTAGAAAAAGGTAAAGAAATCTTACCAGTTGAAACAGAAATATGTGTAGGAGATGTACTCAAACCCTCTACTATCAAAGAAGGGATAGGGGATGCTACTATCTTAATATGTGCCACTGGTGCAACTCCTAGTTTTGATTTTACAGGGCCATTTCAAGTAGATTATCAAGGCACTAAAAATTTGGTAGATGTGGCTAAAGAAAAGGGAATAGAGCATTTTGTTTTAGTTTCTTCTTTATGTGTATCTCGATTTTTCCACCCTTTGAATTTATTTTGGTTAGTTTTGTATTGGAAAAAGCAAGCAGAAGAATATATTGCTAAAAGTGGCTTAAAGTATACTATTGTAAGACCTGGTGGCTTAAAAAATGAAGATAACACTGATCAAATTATCATGGAATCAGCAGATACTCTCTTTGAAGGAAGTATTCCGCGCACTAAAGTGGCACAAGTTTGTGTAGAAGCTTTGTTTAAGCCAGAGGCAAATAATAAAATTATTGAAATAGTTGCTAAACCAGATGCTCAAATTAAAAACTGGGAACAATTATTTGCTAATATCGTCTAAATTATAAAGGGAATAAATTTTTTAGTTAAATAGTTAAGAGGATTAAAGTTTTGGTATTACCATCACAATATCATTATCATTCTAGACGTAATGATCTTAAAAAAAATAAGTTCTGGAAGCGGACATTTAAAAGCTTTGCAATATTGGGGTTAATATCAGGGTTAATCCTCTTACCATTTAACCTGAAGATAGAAAATCCTAAAATGCGAGTGCTTTTAATGCTTCGTCCTAATTTTAAAGTACAACCTTTGGTAATGCAAGGAGGTGATCCTTATATTAGAGCCTTAATGCGAACTATTACGGCTAGCGAGGCTAATGTAAAACATCCTTATAATGTTATTTATGGTGGTGAATATATTTCTGATTTAAGTCAACATCCAGATAAATGTACTCCAGTTGGTTGGAGAGTTAGTCAAAATCATAGTCAACAGTGTTCTACAGCAGCAGGAAGATATCAGTTTCTTAATATTACTTGGAATGAAAAGGCTAAATATTATCATCCTTTATCTGTTAAATCTTCTAACAAGGAAACTAGTTATAGCTTTGAACCACAATATCAAGATGCTGTGGTTTATGGTTGGTTGAGTGATTCTTCTGCTTGGGGTGTAGATATTCGTCAATCATTGTATGAAGGTGAAGTTAAAAAGGTCTTTGAGCTTTTATCTGATACTTGGACAAGTTTGGGTTATGGCATTGAATCAAATTATATGACTCCTTATTTACCGGAAATTTATCAGAAGATGTTAGATGAAGAATTAAAAATCGCTAATATTTCAAGAACATGATTTTAAAGATAATTGATGATTTTCTCGAAATTAAATGGGAATGGTATGAACAATTCTTTGCTTTTACTTGGGATAAACTGATGCGAATACCTCTATCTCATATTAAAAAGGTAACAATCAATCGTCCAGAAATAATTTGGTGTGAGTTACGGGCACCGGGTACATTTTTTCCAGGATTAATTAAAGCTGGAACTTATTATACAAAAAATGGTAAAGAGTTTTGGTATGCTACGGAAGATAAAAATTTTTTAATTTTAGAATTAGAAGAAGAAGAATATAAAAGGGTTATTCTAACCATTGAAGGTAATCGATCTTGGCGAGAGCGATTAAATATGGAAAATTGAGTTAGTTTTGATGAATATTGTTGATATTTTTTAGTTATTATTTATTATTTATAATCTATCCTTCCTTACCTCCTCGCAGATTCAAGAAATAAAGAAGGATTCTAATTATGAGATAATTATTACCAAAGCCCTCCAGAAGATGGCTCAGATTGGTTAGAATTATTTTGATTATGATTTTGAGTTGGATTAGGATCTAAAGTATTGTTAGTTGAATTAGGATCTAAAGTATTATTGGTTGAATTAGTTGTATTAGGAGATGCTGAAGCCGTTGCTTCTTCAAGGTATTGATCCATATTAATATAAACCCGACCGCGATTTTCAGTCAAAGGGCCACTAGCACGATTGCGCACTTGCATTAATCTTTGTAAAGTTTGATTAGGATCACTTCCTTGTTTAAGAGTAAACAATTGCCCTGCACAACTACCACCTTGAGATTGGGCAACACAGACGATATTGTAACCATTGCTACGTCCGGTGGTCATATATTGTAAAATACCTTGTTGGTTAAACTCTTGGAATTTATCAGATACAATATTGCAACGAGTTTGATTATCATATCCTCCACCAGAGAAATAATTTGATGCCCAACGGATAACTGGAACTTCTCCTGTTGGAGTTCGGGCCATGGTTGTGGGCACACCTTCCCAACTACCACAGAAAAAAGTCGATCGTGAAGTTTGCCCTTGTGCGCGAACTAATTGATTAGTTGTTACAGTACTAATCAATGTGAATGCGGAAATAGTCAATATTGAAGTTAGTGATTTTAATTTCATAGCTAATCAAAGCTGGACTAATATTATATCTATTATAACCAATAATCCTAGGAAATGTAGATGATTGAAAAAAATTAGTAGATTGATTTAATTGGTTGAATTAATTGCTAAACTGAGGTGCTAAGTCTAAAAAAGTTTCAATAGGGATAGCAAAACTAGAGCGAAACATAACATCTTTGAGATGTGAAGGAGGTTCGGAACCATCAGAATAAATATAAGGATTTCCAAACAGAGGATAGGGATGTATTCCATTAACTGCTATGACTTCCCCTTGCAAATTTATCACTGGACCACCACTCATTCCTTTTTTAATTTCATTACTATAACCAATTTGATAGCCATCTTCAAGAGATTTTTCTGTAATTATAGTTATTTCTCCTTCAGTATATTTCAAATCTTCCTCCTGAGAGGTATCTTTATAAAAAGGAAATCCACTGGCAACTACTTGATCTCCTTGTTTCATTTTAGAAGATTCTCCAATTGTTGCTACTTCATATTCTTTATCTGAGTTAAATTGTAATAGAGCTAAATCATAATTAGTAAAGTCAATACCTTCAACATGAAAAGCTTGATACACTAAACCATCTGGTGTTTGAATACTATATTTATCTTCAATGGCAACTAAAACGTGAGCATTGGTTAAAATTGTATAAATCGATCCTTGTTTTTTTATAATAATTCCCGATCCCCAAGTATCTTCTGCAAAAACTTTTACTGTAATTTGTCGTGCGCAGTCTTTTAATTCTTTTTCTTTTAAATGGGCAATTGCTTCTAAAGATCCTAAAGATTGCTGATTTACTTTATTTTGATATAAATTAAAAGCTAAAATTACTGTTACTAATAATATTAATAGGCTAACTGAATAACTAAGGGAATCCAGTTTTATTGCGCTTTTAAGTTTCATTAATATTGTTTTATTCTTCATAAATTATGATAATAAGAGATAAATAATCTTATTTTTTGTGGTTTTTAGCAAAACTATAAGATCAAAGAGATAAGAAATAATTATAGTTAAAAGAAAATAAGTCATAGTCAAGCATATCAAATTATTCAAAATATAGTATTTTAGATTTTTTCTTTGATTTCTAAACTACAAATTATTTTAATTTCTGCCTTAATACAAGAAGAAATTACCTATAATAGTTATCTCCTATTATACTTCATAATAATTTCTGTTGGTAAAAATATAGTGATAGATAAATAGTAAGAATTTATCACCAATTTTACATAAAACTTTCGTAAAAGTTGATAATATCTCAAATGTATTTCTCAAATGCGGATGGCGAGAGTCGAACTCGCATAGCATAAGCCACACGCACCTCAAGCGTGCGTGTCTACCATTCCACCACATCCGCGGGTTATCTTTTTAGTATATCATATCTATTTTCTATTTGGTGAAGTTAGAGAAATTTTTTTTAAGTTTGTTTCAAGAAATTTTTACATATTATCTAATATATTAAGAGAATAAAATTTAAAATTATCAAGATTAAAAGAAGAATTGCATTAGTTAGGATTGGTTGTTTTTGTTGGTTAAATTGGTTTTCTACAATAACAGTTCCCTTTTTTGCGAAATAATTTTTAAGAAAATTAGGAACTTTATCATAATATTCTTTGTATTTGAGAAGTTTAATCAGGACTATGATAAAATTAAATACTCCATAAAGGGTAAATCCTAATAAAATTAAACGATAAACTAGATAAAAGTTAATCATAATTGATTTAAAATATATTTAACTATTATGGTTAAAACAGCACTAATAATACTACCAATTAAAGTTATCCTCACAATCTTATTGTATTTTTTGATTTCAATTTCGGCATGATTTTCCACTTGTTTGATGAGATATTTTTCTAATTCATAAGCTAAAGTTGAAGTTACAGCAATAATTAAAGCAGCATCATCAGCTAATCCGGCAATGGGTATAACATCTGGAATAGCATCAAATGGAGAAATTAAATATACCAAACTAGCAATGGCTAATGCTTTACTGCGCCAGCCTGATTGGGGATCGCGAATCATTTTTGCTAAACCTTGAATTTTAGGCCAAATTTCTTTAATGCGTCCGCGATACATTTTTTCTAAGTTTTGATTAATCTTTTCGATGTCTTCAGGCTTGACTTGGTTGAGGAATTTTTCAAAAATTAATTTAACTTTGGTCAATTTTTGATCATCTAATTTCTCCTCTATTTTTTTGAGGCGACGGGATTCTGAAAATTGATCTAATATTTCTGGATATTTGACATTATTATTTGATTTTTCAAGATTTTTCTTAGTAAAAGGAAGCTTGATTTTGGTTATTTGTCTTCTGAAAAAACTGGTTGATTTTTGCTGATTTTCTTGGTCTTTTGGAGTTGTTCTATTTTTATTATTTGGTAGGTTTTCTCCTTTTTGAAAACTATCAGGTTTTTTAAAGTTCTCTAATATTTTTGGAAATTTAAGATTTTGATTAATGGGAGATTTATCGACAGAATTATCTAATGTTTCACCATTTTCTTTAGTAAAACTAAGTTTAATTCTTGAGATTTGTTTCCCTAAAAAACTACTTTTTTCTTGGTGATTTGGTGTTGATTTTGGCAAGTTTTGAGTTTCTTGACTTTTAGAACCGGGGAATTTATTAGGCAATTTTTCTCCTAATTTTTGATTAATGTTTTTGATATTATAAAAAAAGTTTTGAAATTTATTTTGGATTCCATTAGCTTTAGAATCATTGCTATTCGTATGATTAATCTTTTCTGGATTCTCTGGAGAATTTAATTGATTGTCTGTTTTTTGAAATTTTTTAAGTAAATTTTGTTTAATCTTCAAAATAAGCACCTAAATACTTTTACTCTTTTAAGATAACAATTTTACGACTACTAGTGTTTAGAAAATACTCGAACACGCTTATAAGGATTTTGTTTTTGAATCCACAACAAAAATTTATGAAACTTAGGTTCATTTTTAAGTTTCTCCACAGAATTAAGATTTTTAGCTAATTCAACATTAGAAAATAGGGCATGGATTTGACGATGACAAGGAGAGCAAATGTTAATAACTGGTCCGGGATCAGCTTTTTTGCGCTTTACTGCTTGCCGAGGAGTAAGATGATGGATAGTTAAGCGAGGCATTTCCCGTTGACATAATTCGCATTTCATTGAACTTTTCCTAATGTTATAAGAGTCTAAAAAGATAATAATAATTTCAAAATAATAAAATTTTAATATTAACTAACTACTATTATAATACATTGGGATCGAATATGTCCAAACAGAAATTATTAATAAATATATTTGAACCTCAAGAAAAAAATTGCAGTCTAAAATAACAAGAACAAGCTCAAAAGGAACATAATCAAAGTGTTAACTGAGTGCTCTCGTACTACAGAAAAACAACTGGTGCAAAAGTGCCAAAAAGGGGATAGTGAATCATTTCGTCAAATATACAGACGTTATCATCGGCGAGTACGATCGACTTTATACCAACTTTGTGGCGATCGCTTTTTAGATGATTTAGTTCAAGAAGTATTTTTGAGAGTATGGAAAGGATTGCCAAAGCTAAGAGAAGCATCATATTTTTCAACTTGGCTATACAGAATAACTTGGAATGTAGCAACAGATCAAAGAAAAAAATTTGCCAAAAGTCAACGAGAAAGGGAAAACTACGAAGAAAAAGAAGAATTTTCCTCTGAGAATCAAGATTTAATGGAAATACATTACCAAGATTTAGTCAAACGTGGCCTTAAAAATCTTAGTCTAGAACATCGTGCGGTTTTAGTATTACATGATTTAGAAGACATACCACAAAAAGAAGTTGCTAAAATATTAAATGTCCCTTTGGGAACAGTGAAATCCCGCTTATTTCATGCTCGTAATTCCCTGCGCAAATTTCTCAAACAAGAAGGAATCTCATTATGACAAACTTTTATAACGATAGAGAAAAAAAATTAGTGAAATTTCTCCGTCAATATCATGGCAAAGCCCCGGAAAATATACCAGATTTTGAAGATCGATTAATAAATTTGATTGAGTCTACCCCTCAAGCTTATATCAAGAAACGGCGGAATCATAATAGTATCATTTGGGGTTTGCCTACGGCCATAGCCGCGGGTTTACTCCTGAGTTGGGGAAGTCATCTTTGGCAACAATCTATAACTCAAACCTATGAATTAGAAGAATTTGTAGTTAATAGTTGGAATGGTGTTTTAATGGACACCTCTTTTAATAATGATCTTTATGAAAACAATACCGATTGGTCTGTGTTAACCGAGCCAAATTATGAATACTCATATACTTCAAACTCATCTAACAAATAAATAATCAGATTAGGAGGTCATTAAAATCTTGTTAGGCAAAATTTCTCTTCTAGCAACCATAATTAGCTTTTCTACTATGGGAAACCTAGTATTAGCAGAACCCATAAAGCCCTTAGATTTAAATAAATTTAAACATAATATTCCAGCAAATTTTAACAAACAGACAGAAACAGAAATTAAACGGGGCAATGTATTAGCAATTCTTAATTTATCTGACCAACAAAAACAGGAGATGGAAAGAATTCGTAGAAAATATCAAGCATTAATTCTTCCTCGTAGACAAAATTTAAGACAAGCCAAACAAGATTTAAGTAATTTAATGGTAGGGAATAGTTCCATAGAAGTGATTCGAGCTAAACATCAAGAAGTTTCTAGCTTACAACAGCAAATTAATAATTTATACTTTGAAAGCGTTTTAGAAATGCGTGAAATTCTTACCCCAAGCCAACGCACTCAGTTAGCACAAATCATTCAACAATATGGAGATAAGATCCGCAATCGACTTGGTAGTCGTTAGAAAAATCTTAAAACCCTTAAAAATTTTAAAACTTTGTTTATTTAACTAAAAAAAGAGAGGTATTTACAATGTCATTAGCAAAAATTTCTGTATTAGCCAGCATATTAACCGTTTCCATCAGTAGTAATATGGTTTTAGCACAGTCTTTATCTGATTCAAACTTGGATTCAAATCAAGATTTAATTGCACAAAGATTTCCTAGATCGAGAAAAAGAGGCTTTAGAAGAGAGCTTGTATTGGAAAAATTAGATTTAACACAACAACAAAAACAAGAAATAAAAACCATTAGAGAAAAATATCGAGGGCAAATTTCCCCGAAAAAAGAACAATTACGCACCATGAGAAGTGAATTAAGTAATTTAATGGCAGGAAATGAATCTGCGGATAATATTCGTATTAAGCACCAAGAAATGACTTTCTTACGTCAAGAAATAGCTAATTTACATCTTGAAAGTAGATTAGAAATTAGAGAAATTCTCACTCCAACACAACGCAGTCAGCTATTAGCAATACAAGAAGAATATAGAGAAAGGATTGAAGAGAATTTGAATCGGCCCTAAATCAGAATCATATTAATTAATACTATTAATACTTATGTACCTATAGCTAGGATTTTTCTGAATAGCTATAGGATATTAGCAAGACATTAGTATTGTTGATCAAAAATTATTTAGTAGTTAGTGCTTCCTTTTGTCTTTCAGCAGTAGACTTGAGACGATGGCCTTTAAATAGCATTTTCACACCTCTTTCCGGAGCGAGAGTAACCCCTCGACGCTTAGGTTTTTCAGGGCGAGAATCTGCTAACTCTAAATCATAATTAGAAACAATTGTAGCAATAGCTAACTTCATTTCAAATAAAGCTAAAGCATCACCAATGCAACGACGACTACCACCACCAAAAGGAATAAATTCATAAGGAGAATATTGTTTTTCCAAAAACCTTTCAGGTTTAAACTGCTTTGGTTGGGGATATAAATCTTCTCTTTGATGGACTAAATATATACAACCAACAACAATATTATCTGGTTCTAATTCATAACCTAGTAATTCAACAGGTTCTTTCACTAATCGAGGGAAAGTCAACATACCCACAGGATAAATTCTTAGAGTTTCTTGACAAACAGCAGTTAGATAAGGAAGACGAGAAATTGCCATAGGATCTGGAGATTCGCCTAAAGAATCCAACTCTTGAAGTAATTTTGTTCGTACTTCAGGTAATTTATAAATCCAATAGAGTGCCCAAGACATAGCAGTAGCAGTAGTTTCATGACCTGCAAACATTAAAGTCATCAACTCATCTCGTAATTCTTGTTCAGTCATAGGGTTACCATCTTCATCACGAGCCGACATTAATAGTGAAAGAATATCTTGACTCTCTTCATGAGATTGTTGATGACGTTGAGCTATTTCCTTATAAATTAGGATATCAATAGCTTCTCGATTGCGAATAAAATTACCCCAAGGACTCCAAGGGCCTAAATCTTGTTGTAGAAATTTGAAAAAAAGGAAAGTAGATGTTAAAGTGGAGCGAAATAAATCTGTCATTGAACCAATTAAAGATTTTAATTGTTCGTAATTGTCTCCCTCATAAACCCCATAGACTGCTTGTAAAATAACTTGAAGAGAAATTTCTTGCATCAGTTGACGGGCGACAAAAGGTTTATCTTGTGGTAACTTAGCAAAGATTTGATGACAAAGCTTTAAGATTAACTCACCATAATTTACCATTCGATTGCCATGAAATGGAGGTATTAATAATTTTCTCCTCTTTTTGTGCTTATCGTTTTCTAGTAATAATATAGAATAATCTCCAACTATTGGTTGTAAAATACGATTAAAATCTCCCGGAGTAGAAAAAATCTTACTATCATTACTAAGAAGTTGTTGAATTCCTTGAGGATGATTTACATATATTAGAGAATTATCAAACCCTACCACATCAGCATCAAAAATATCTGGATAAGATTTAGCATTATTTTCCATATAGCTAACAGGATTCAGAATCCAATGAATTTTTTGTTTCCAGGAAGGTGTTGATAAAGTTGGTATTTTCATCTTGGTTATCATATTATTAATTTTTATTAACTTTATTGTAGCTTAAAATTAATATTAGTTGTTTAGAAAATACCATATGGCTGTTAAGTTATCAGCTAATTGCTAAAGCAATAAAGACTCTAGGAATAGGAGGAAACAAACCTGTGTAGTTACAAGGTTTTTAGAGTTGAAAAATTTTCTAACTATACTATCACCCATAGAGTTTTATATAAATTAGTTACTGATATTCGATATTCATTGGAATATTATTTTAAGAATTCAATCTTAGCTTAGTGATTGTCTTTATTTTTATATTTAGTAAAATATAACTCAGAATAATTCGGGAAAATCTTGATATTTACTAAAAATATATTCACCAACAATTTCCTCACTAAACTCTTTTGGTTGCTTATATTCATAAAAATTGTATTTTTCACGCAGATTATTAACAGATAAATATAAAGTTTTCCATTCTTTTAATACTTTAATTAACCTAGCAAACTGAGCAGATAAAGCTTGATGTTTATAACCTAAGGCAATATATTGAAGTATTAAACTATAAGTATGAGGATTATTCTTTTCAGGAGATACGGCAATAATGGGAGCTAATTGTTCCAAAGTTGAATAATTTTTTTTAATAATTAAAAATATTTCCGGAAAAATTTCAATATTTTCTTGTTGTAAAGATTTAACTAAAGATGATATGCACTTTAAATTTAGACAATCTTTTAGTTGATATTGTTTAAATAAAATTAAAATTTCCAAACCCAATCCATAATTTAAGGTTAATTGTTCTAAATATTGAACATAAACTTTTAAAGCTTCTTTTTCTTCTTCATCATCAATATTAGGAAGAATCTCTTCCAATTTAGAATTAACCAATTTTTGGAAATCTTCTGGAGTTAAGTCTTCTTTTAATAAAGTATTAACAAAATTATATAATTTAAATTGTTCTAAATTTTGGGATAAAGATTCTATTTCTTGGATTCCAATTAAGATATCTTTGACTTGTAAAGCTACTTTTAATAAAATTGTACTATTTTTTAGTCCTTGATACTCTCCAATGCCTTTGATCAATTGATTTTTTATCTTCAGTAATAATAAAAATTCTGAAGTCATAAAATCTTTACTATCTAATGCTTTAGCAATGGGGCCTAACAATTGCAATTGTTT
Source organism: Prochloraceae cyanobacterium PL24a_bin.78 (assembly GCA_028281945.1). Taxonomy (GTDB): domain Bacteria; phylum Cyanobacteriota; class Cyanobacteriia; order Cyanobacteriales; family JANQIW01; genus JANQIW01. Next base: position 25,420 of record JANQIW010000016.1, on the reverse strand, counting down.
AAATGCTAAATTGTGTTGTACTTTTACTGTTTCAGGAATTTCTTTTTTGTGCACAAAATCTATTAATTGTTGTAACATTTTTGTTTTCCCTAATTAATGGGACAATATTAATTTGCTAAATTGTGTTTTTGTTTTCAATTTCTTGATTATTTATATTTTAACTCCTAATGATAGTTTTGTCTTATAAAATTTTTAATAATTATGTAATTGTGATAATACCTATTTTTTAGGCTATAACTAAATCAACATATTAATTAAATTTGTTATGAGCACTATTTTAACTAATACATAATATTTGAAATGAACAATTCTTGGGACTATATTTATCTTCATGGCTTTGCTTCAAGCCCTCAATCTGCTAAAGCACAGTATTTGCAAACTGAGTTTATTCAATCAAAAAATATTAACCTTAAAATTCCAGATCTCAATCTAGATAATTTTTCGGATCTAACTCTAACTCGACAATTACAACAAGTGGCGAACTTATTTAACCATCAAGATGTAACCCTCATTGGTTCTAGTTTTGGTGGTTTAACTGCTGCTTGGTTAGGAGAAAAATACCCACAAATTAAACGTTTAATTTTATTAGCTCCCGCTTTTGGATTTCTTTCCCATTGGCAAGCTAAATTAGGGGAAACTCAAATCCAACAATGGCAAGAGTCGGGATATTTATCGGTTTATCATTATGGCTTGAAGGACAATTTTCCTCTTAATTATCAATTTTTTGTGGATCTTAATGGATATCAAGATGAAAAATTACAAAAACCTATACCTACTCTAATTATCCATGGAATTCATGATGATGTGATCCCCATCCAATTTAGTTTAGATTATGCTAAATCTCGTCAATGGGTTCAATTGATTCAATTAAATAGTGATCATAGTTTAACTAATTGTCTGTCAGAAATCTCGCTAGCAATAGAAGACTTTCTCTCCTCTTAATTATCAATTTTTCCTACAATTTCTGTTAACTTCCCAAAACAATTTACCCGCCGGAGTTGGCGGGTTTCGGGGATTTTTCGATTTCAAATTGTTAATGAGTTAATTAAATATTTTACTACTAAGGTTTACTGTTACTAACTAACAATATTCTTGCGTATTGTTCGATTCGATGAACCATAAAACTCAAGAATTATGCTGTTTTCCTTAGAGCGGGTGACACTTGCTCTAATTCTTCTTTGTGTTTAGAGGAAGGATTTATTTACTTCCTTTGTGCCTATGTATTAAAGATAACACTGCTTTTTGGGAATGTCTAGATCTTTTTACAAAACTTTACAGAAAAAATCTTTGCCAATAGAATAAAATCCATTTTCTTAACGATGATTATGTTGAGTCCGAAATGAATTTATTATAAATAGATTTGAGTTTATCATGATCATAACAAAAATTTGTTATAATAGTTAAATATTATATAATAAGTAACATAATATAATCTCAATCATTATATGCCAATTTACATTATCCGACCTAAAACAAATTTATTATCACAGTCTTTGAATTTAGGAAACATCAAATTAAATCCCGAAAGCCGTCAAAAACAAATTGAACAATTAAATCGACTGCAACAAGAAGATAAAAATTATCAAGAAGTATCAAGATGGACTGAATACATTCGAGGAAAAGAAGGAATAACAATTCTCAAAAGTCCCCAAGAAGCTAAAATTAGTGGAAGTTCTATTCTGGAAATGTCTCCAGAAGAAGCAGAAAATGCGAGTAAAGATCTAGGAGAAGAAGCAGAAATATTACAAGATATTCCTCTTGAACTAATTGAGCCAATTGAAAAAGATACCACCAGTTTTAAACGGGAAAGAGAATTAAAAAATCAAGATCTTTGGCATTTAAAAAAAGTCAAAGCAATAACAGGTTGGAAGAAATGGTTTTTTGGCCTATTTGGCAAATCCAAAGAAACAGGCAAAAACATTACCATAGCCGTACTAGATACAGGAATAGATTCTACTCATCCAGCCTTACAAGGGAAAGTGAAAGCCGCATATACATTTAATCGAAAAAAATGGCTTCCAGAACTACAAAAACCCTCTTTAGATACAGATGCAGAAGATAATCATGGAACTCACGTAGCTGGATTAATTTGTGGGAAAAAAATAGGAGTAGCACCACAAGCAACATTAATTAGTGGGGTTTTGCTTCCCAACAGACGAGGTATGATTTCTAATTTTGAATTAGCTATTGACTGGCTCATTGATAATCCAGAAATTCAAATTGTAAATATTTCTGCTGGAGTCAAAGGATATGAATCTTCTTGGGAGAGATATCTTGATTTCTTAGTAATGACTGGTATCTTACCTATTTGCGCCATTGGCAATGAAGGGCCAAATACTAGCCGCCGTCCAGGGAATTTTCGCAGTGTTTTTTCAGTAGGAGCCACTGATAGAAACGATCGAGTTGCTAGTTTTAGTAGTAGTAGTACTCTTTTTGTGGATAATGAACTTTATACTGTGCCTAATTTAGTAGCTCCGGGAAAAGAAATATACTCCTCAGTAACTGGAGGTTATAAAGCTTTAAATGGTACTTCCATGGCAACTCCTATTGTTTCTGGGATCGCTGCTTTGTATTTGGAAAAATATCCAGATATAAGTGTGCTACAATTGAAAGATGAACTGGAACGTAGTTGTAAAGATCTTGGCGAACTTCGAGAACGTCAAGGAAAAGGATTAATTCAAATAAATATTTAATATCTATTCATGATAATTAATCAAAATTTTATAGATAAAATAGACCCTTTACTCCAAGACAAATTAGCAAATGCTCCTGAAGATGAGGTTTTATGGGTAATTATTGGTCTTGAGACAAATGAACAAGATGATGAAGTGAATCTATCTCCCATTTCTCCTGCTGATTTTGAGAATCGCATCGAATATCGCAAAGCTTTAATCGCACTAAGGCAACAAGAATTAGCAAGAGATATTGGGGAAACTAAAAAAGCAATCGAAAATCTGGTTTTAGAAGTTCATGGTGGTATTAATATTCCTTCTGTAGTTGTTAAGGGTACGGTAAATCAAATTTTCCGTTGTTTACAGTTATCTGGGATTAAATCTGCTAGTCTCGATCGTAATATAACCATTGATCCCAATCCTAATTCTACTTTTGTTAACGAATTGGAATCGGTATTTTTAGAAGTAGCAGAAAAGGCAAAAATGCCCACTGTAACTAATCCTTTTGCAAGGTTTTTTGGCATCAATACTTCTCGTTTAGAGGAAAATACTAAACAGTTAATTACCCAAGCATCTCAACAATATGCTGCTAATTTTAATCGACTTTATAGCAGTTTAAGAGTTTTAGGAATGAAGCGATGGGTTAGTTTAGAGTCTATTTATACTAACGTTAGAGTACTTCCAAAAAGTGAGATTTTTTGCTATCGATCGCCTGAAGAATTAGAAAAAATCTTTCGCAAACAAAAAGAAAATCGTGAATTTTATTCTGAAGATACTAAAACAAGAAAAGGATTAGATCTTGCCAATGAGGCGCAATATTTAATGGTATTGGGTGCTCCTGGATCGGGAAAATCTACCTTTTTAAAGAAAGTGGCATTAGAAGCTTTTAAAGGTAGAAAAGGGGATTATCAACATCGTTTAATTCCTATTTTTCTAGAGCTAAAAAAACTAACTAAACCCTCAATAAATCTTTTTTATATTATTATTAAAGAATTTGAATTTTCTAATTTTCCTAGTGCAAAAAAATATACAAAAATTGCCCTTGAAGAAGGTAAATGCCTAATTTTATTAGATGGTTTAGATGAGATACCAACAAAAAATTTGGAAAGTGCCATAGAACAAATTAATAAATTTATAAAAACATACTATAAAAATCATTTTATTATTTCATGTCGTACTGCGCTAAATAAAAGCTTTGATAATTTTACTGAAGTGGTAATTGCAGATTTCGATGACCAACAAATTAAGCAGTTTATTTCCAATTGGTTTCAGTTAGAAACCGATCGAGAGGCTCAAGTAGCAAAAAAATGCTGGAATTTATTGCAAGAATACAAAAATAAACAAGCTAAAGAATTAGCACATACCCCTTTGTTATTAATACTTTTATGTTTAACTTACGAAAAATCTCAAAACTTTCCTAATAATCGCAGTACTCTTTATAGCAAAGCTTTACGAATCTTACTAGAAGAATGGGCAGCAGAGAAGCGCATTCATAATAGTGAAGTATATAGAGGGTTTGATTCAGAGTTAGAAACTATTCTTTTATCAGAAATCGCCTATGATAATTTCGTCAAAGATAAATTATTTTTCAAGAAAGAAACTATTATTAAACAGATAGAATCCTTTGCAAAAGAAAATATTAATGCTCCCAAAGATTTAAATGGAGAAGCTGTATTAAATGCTATTGCAGTTCAACAAGGTATTTTAGTAGAAAGAGCAAGGGATATTTATTCTTTTTCCCACCTTACCATCCAAGAATATCTAACTGCTGAATATATTAATAATCATAATTCAATTCAAACATTGGTAGAAAAATATGTTACAGATGTTCGCTGGAAGGAAATATTTTTATTAGTAGCTGGACTAATGAAAGGTGGAGCAGGTAAATTACTGTTATTAATGGAAAAACAAGCTCTTGCTTATCTAAAAAGTCCTGTCGGCAAAAACAAACTCAACCCTTTATTACTCTGGGCACATAATATTAGTAAGGATTCAAAGAGCAACATTCCTCCTGTAGCTAAAAGATGGATTGCCAACGCCAACGTCTACACCTACGCCTATGCCAACGCCAACGTCTACGGCAACGCTAACGCCTACGCCTATGCCTACGCCAACGCCTACGCCAACGCTAACGCCAACGCCTACGCCAACGCTAAAGCCTACGCCAACGCTAACGCCAAAGCCAAAGCCAACGTCTACGTCTACGCCTACTCCAACGCTAAAGCCAACGCCAACGCCAAAGCCTACGCCAACGCCTACCCCAACGTCTACGTCTTAAATAAATTTATTGATCATGCTCAAGAATTATTAAAAGCATCAGAAGAAGCCGAAGTTTTTGCTAAGGTTGATTTTTTTAACTTAATTAAACAATTAAAAGGTTTAAAAAATCAAATTCCTCCTGAGGAAGAATCAGATGAAATACATCAAGAATTTGCAAAAAAAATTATCGAAACTTGGTTAAATGCTTTTCACCTTACCCCAGAATTAATTGATTTATCTATAGAAGAGTTAAAGGAAATTGACAAAAACTATTTTTATATCTATTGGTTGATGATTCAGTGTAAAGATGCCGCAGTAAAAGTATCCCCCAAAACTTGGGCAGGTATCGAGGAAAGAATGTTGCTACCTCTTGAAGAAAATGAATCCTGATACCAAACTTCCAAAATAAGGATAGAGTTTCAACCCTATCCCTCTGACATTCTTCCCATTCCCTCACTTTACCAACCCATCAGTCAATATTAGCAATTAGATATGGAAAAGATTTTTCACGATTTCATTATCCTTAACTTCAGTTTTGCGCCAAATACTTTCATCATTCATTCGCATCCAACGACGTTCTTCCAAACGATAATTCCAATCCACATCATTTTGATAATAAAGTTGAATGTCTTTACCCTCCAAAATATTCAAGATTTCGTTATTATGGTAATTCTTATCATCAATAAAAGTAAAACACTTTTGCCCCATTTCCGAATATAATCTATGGAGTTTGATCAACATAGAATTGACATCAGGATCGATTTTTTTAGCATTCAGACCGATTCTCTTAGCCTCTTCCAAAGTAATAGGATAGTTGTGAGAAGGATAATCAGAGTTCAAATGCTGACTAATCTTGTTAGCCTGTACCTTATTTTTCATATGGTAGGAGAGAATTTCCGTACAAACCTTTATAGATAAAGAACTCGCCCGATCCACAGCACCCACAACCAAAGGATGAATATATGGGAAAATCGTCTGATAAGGATTAGTTTCATCCCCTTTAGCTTCCTTCCGCCAAAGATTAATCACCCTAGTTAATTCATCTTGACTAACGGAAACCAAATGATTATAAGAGTCAACAGGAGATAAATCATGGGTTATAGAAGTATCAATGGCAGTTAAATAAGCCAAAGGACCCATATGAATTTCATCCGCACCCAAGGCAATCATAGTGGCTGCCGAAGCGCAACCTAAAGAAATCAAAACATTGATATAATCGGCATAATGTCTCAACAAATGAACAATACGTAAAGACGCAAGCCCGGAACCTCCATTAGATTTTATAAATAAATAAACCTCTTTTTGGGGTCCAATTTTACTTAAAATTTCTTGAATTACTTCAACATCATTTTGACAAACACTTCCAACAGGAGAATTCCAATAAACTAAAACCGTAGCATTTAATTTTTTTTCTAGTTTTTCAATAATATCTTGGGTTTCTTTAAAAAAAACAGGAGGTTGATTTAGTACTTTTTTTTCTGGTATATCGTTCATAAAGTATAAATTATTGCGGTTTGTCTCTATTTGTAGTCAATAAAAAATCACTACTATAGAGTATATTTTGATTTACTTATAACATACTACCATAGAGTGACAAAAAATACCACTGAGTTTACGAAAAATTTATAATTACTTAAATCTAAGATTAAAGAACCTTGTGTGTATATTCGTGTTGTTTAACATTATCAGATGTATTAACAGTATTTACTGCATTAAGTAGCCTTTTTTTCTCTAAAGAAAAATTCAAATCTGACTTTACAGTACCTAAAGGAACATGGTTTTTAGCTTCTGGGCGACTCTTATAAGTACGAACAGCAGCCACTACTCGATCGGCAAAATCCTGACATAACTTAGTATCAGAGGGAAAATCAGCTAAAATTTGGGGAGTATTCCCATTAAACACCTCACCTAAAGATTTACCACAAATCATTTTATATGAAGTAGGAATGCCTTTTAAAATAGCTTCAAGAGCAGCCGAAGGAATAGGTTCCATAATTTGGACTTGAGAAATTTCATCCTCATCTTGAAGAAAACAGGTAGCTAAACCAAATACACAATAATCATCTTTGGAGATATCGGAAATTTCAAATATATCTGTTGTAGTTGTCATAGTTATTTTTCTTTTAATAGGGTAAACTTAGTAAAAATATTTATTTTAATTGTTCAAATACTAATAAATACTTGTTGAGAGTTTAGATAATCATTCATTCATTCTCTGGATTCAACCAAAAAATAGTAACTTTTCGAGGATCGATTTTAGGGCTTTGACGTTCCATCAAAGTAGAAGTATTATAAGGATCGAAATTTATCTGAAATGTTTCGTTCAAAGCTTGAAGTCTAGTTTCAGTTTCCTTTACTTCCATGCGAATTTCCTTTAATCGGGCTTGTTGATAAAAATAATTTGGGATTAATCTCAACAAAGCAACATAAGCAGTAACAGATAATAAAACATTAATTAATAATTTGACAACAGATTCGGCAGCCATAACTTTGTGAGAAGAATTTCGTGGCTTTGAAGAAGATTTTTTATTCATGGTTTACCTAAATAATGTGCCTAAATTGAGCTGGGAATTTTTCTTTTAGCAAATATAACACAAGCTCTAGTATTATTAATTGGTTTTAGCAAAACTCTTTTCAAGGATATTAGGAGATTTAAATATAGGCCATAATCTAGTAGCAATATTCATGAAATATATTACCATTACCTGCTAAATTAATTCTGACTTTTACTTCTTACCGAATCAAAAACTATTCCCACATCCTAATCATGGATTAGAACGTGGGTATTTTAACTCATCTCCATGAAATTTAAGAGATGTTAGCCTAGGTGAAGATACTTCGACTTACTTATAAAGTTCAGTAGCAAGACGGAAAGCAAGAAAACCTGGGAATAAAGCAATAACTAAAGCAACGAAGACTTGAGTATCAGACAAAGACATAATAATTCTACTCCTAAATTAAAAAGTTGTTCTAATTTTTAAGAATGCACTATTTAAGAATGCACTATTAAGGATGCACTATCTAGTACCATTTTCTCAACATCTTGTAACAAGATGCAACATAAGGAGTCAAAACTCTATAGAAACTAAAAAATAGATCCCCTAGTTTTCAAGGTTGATCTCAAATTTAGCCTCAAATTAAGATAAGATTATATTATGTAGGGATATTTGTTGCTCTGTATATATTCATCTTTAAGAAAAAATTAATGTTAGCACAATTTTCAGATCTTTCAATAAATTTTGATTTTAAAACTCCTTTTCTACTGATAATTTTAATCTCTTTAGAAGCTGTTTTATCAGCGGATAATGCCATTGCTTTAGCATCGATTGCTCAAGGTTTACCTAATGGAAAAACTCAACGTCAGGCACTAAATATAGGCTTAGTTGCTGCTTATGTTCTTAGAGTAATTTTGATTTTAACTGCCACTTGGGTAGTAGATTTTTGGCAATTTCAGCTTTTAGGTGCTCTTTATCTGTTGTGGTTAGTATTTAATTACTTTACATCACCTGAAGAAGAAGACACAGGAGAAGCTCACCATCATAATCTAGGATTCTCTTCTCTTTGGCAAGCAATACCTATGATTGCAGTTACAGATTTAGCCTTTTCCCTTGATAGTGTTACTACTGCTATTGCTGTTGCTGATGAAACTTGGCTCATCATTGTCGGAGGGACTATAGGTGTTATTGCTCTTCGATTCTTGGCTGGATTATTTCTCCGTTGGCTTGATGAATTTACCCATTTGGAAAATGCGGGTTTTGTTACTGTTGGGATCGTCGGTGTACGATTACTTCTTAAAGTAATACAACCCAGTTTAGTGCCTCCTGAATGGTTAATGGTTACTCTTATTCTGGGTATCTTTATTTGGGGATTTTCTCAGAAAAACCAAAATGTAGTCAATGAGAATTAACCTTATCTAGCACTCCAATTTAAAACGATCGATCGGAAAAATGGTCGATCGTCTGCATTATTCAATTACTTATAAAACTATTCATAAAGCCAAGGTTTTAAGGTTGGATCCCAACTCACTAATTCCTCTTCTTTAAACCAAAGCCTAATCTCAGTTTGGGCTGTTTCTGGGGCATCGGAGCCATGAATCAAATTTCTGCCCACAGTAACGGCATAATCTCCTCTAATTGTACCAGGTTCAGCTTCAAGAGGTTTAGTCGCACCGATAATTTTTCTAGCAGAAGCAATAACGCCCTCTCCTTCCCATACCATTGCTACCACAGGCGCGGAAATAATATAATTAACTAAACCTGCAAAAAATGGTCTTTCTTTATGAACTTCGTAGTGCTTTTCTGCAAGCGAGCGAGATACTTTCATCATTTTTAGCCCTACTAGGGTAAAACCTTTGGTTTCAAAACGTTTGATTATCTCTGCTATGAGATTTCTTTGCACGCCATCTGGCTTGATCATTATAAATGTACGTTCCAAGGTTTTCTCCTCTCTCTTCAATCTATGACTCCAAGATAAAGATTATATCAGTCAGTTGTTAGGAATCTGCTAGCTTTCAAGTAATTTAATTTTTTTTGCTTGATCTAAAATTTCTAAATCTAAAATTTCTAATTTTTATCATGAGGATGTCAATTATCCTTTGTTTCTCTCAAATCCTAACTCTACTAAACGATCGACCAATTCTGGAAAACTTACCCCACTTGCGCCCCAAAGCTGAGGATACATACTAAAGGCGGTAAAACCCGGTAAGGTATTTATTTCGTTAATAAACACTTCTCCTGTGGCTTCCACATAAAAAAAGTCCACTCTCGATAATCCAGCAGCATCTACCGCTTCAAAAGCTGCTATTGACATGGATTGAATTTTGCTGACAATTTCTTCGGGAAGAGAGGCAGGTATGATTAATTGGGCTTTGCCATCGGTATATTTAGTCTCATAGTCATAAAAATCGCCATTAAATGTGATTTCTCCTACTACAGAAGCTTTCGGGTTATCGTTTCCTAATACAGCGCACTCTACTTCTCTTGCTGTTACTCCTGCTTCTATAATTATACGTCGATCGTAACTTGCGGCATCATCTAAGGCTTTTTCTAAATCCTGTCGGGTTTTTGCTTTACTCACACCCACAGATGAACCTAAATTTGCGGGTTTAATAAAACAAGGATAACTGAGATTTTCTTCAATTTCATCACAAAGTTTGGGAAATATACAAGGATTTGACCACACTTGAGAACGATTAATGGCCATATACTTTACTTGAGGTAAGCCCACTTCCTGAAAGGCTTTTTTCATGGCAATTTTATCCATGGATAATGCTGAACCTAAAACTCCACTTCCCACAAAAGGTACTTGCATTAACTTTAATAAACCTTGAATCGTACCATCTTCGCCGTTGGGTCCGTGCAATATGGGAAACCAAATATCTATTTCTTCTACTTCTGGAGGGAATTTCCATAATAGTTTTTTATTTTCTGGAATATTTTCTAAAGGTTTTCCTTGTTCTAAAACCTGATTTCCTATTTCTTGTCCTTGCCAAATACCATTTTTCTGAATGTAAATGGGGATTACTTTATATTTGTCTTCGTTCTTTTTATCTTTAAAGGCTTGATTAACTGCTCTAGCTGAAGTTATTGATACTTCATGTTCTCCCGATCGACCTCCAAATAGTAACCCTACTTTAGTTTTTGTCATATTCAAATCCTGATAGATTATTTTCTATTACTTATAACTTAATAACTTTTTACTTCTTATCCCAAATTCCAAAAATCATCATACAGTTTAAAATTTCTATATCTAAAATAAATTAACAAAAATTTATTCTCCCATTCTCCCATTCTCCCACTCTCCCACTCTCCCATTCTCCCCAATCCTCCCATTCTCCCCAATCCTCCCATTCTCCCCATTCTCATCATCACCATCAACTTTTCTTAAAAAACCAATCCTCCCAATCCTCCCATTCTCCCCATTCTCATCATCACCATCAACCTTTCTTAAAAAACCCTTTCCCCTGTCAAACTAAAAGCACGTACTTGAGTTATTTTTACCTTAACAATTTTGCCTTTTAAATCTTGAATATCCCCTGTGAAAAAAGTCAAACGATTCCCTCTAGTGCGCCCCATAACTTGATTAGGATCTTTAGGGTTTTGATCCTCGACTAAAATTTCTTCAACTCGACCTAAATAACGTTGGGTTCTTTCAGCCGCTTTCACCGCCACTAAATGATTCAAACGTTGGAGACGATCGCTTTTAACCTCTTCACTTACTTGATTTTCCCAAATAGCAGCAGGAGTGCCCGGGCGAGGAGAATAAGCCGCAGTATTCAATTGATCAAAACCAATATCTTCTACCAACTGTAAAGTATTCTCAAATTGTGCCTCAGTTTCTCCTGGAAAACCCACAATAGCATCAGCGCTAATGGAAGCATCTGGCATATACTTTCTAATTTTCTCCATAATCGATCGATATTTTTGATGAGTATAACCCCGTGACATTGCTTTAAGAATGTCATTATCCCCAGATTGAAAAGGAATATGAAAATGCTCGCATACTTTAGGTAATTCCTTACAAGCCACAATCAATCTTTCCACAAAATAACGAGGATGGCTGGTAGCAAAACGAATTCTTTCGATCCCTGGAATATCGTGAATATAATAAAGTAAATCAGTCAAAGTATGCTTATGCCTCCCTGATGCTGTACTTCCTGGTAAATCTCTACCATAAGCATCGATATTTTGTCCTAATAAAGTTATTTCTTTATAACCTTTTTCCCCTAAATCTTTTATTTCTGCGGCAATGGCTTCTGGAGTTCGAGATTGTTCGATTCCTCTTACTGAAGGCACTACACAATATGTACACCTTTCGTTACAGCCATAAATTACATTTACCCAAGCAGTTACTTCACTTTCTCTACGTGCTCTAGTAATGTCCTCTACAATATGAATTGGTTCTGTTGCCACCACTCGATCGCCATTAAAGACACCTTCCAAGAGATCTTCTAAACGATTAGCGTGTTGAGGACCCATTACCAAATCCAACTCTGGTATACGACGAAGGAGATTTTCTCCCTCTTGTTGAGCAACACATCCGGCTACTATAAGAGTCAAATCCGGTTTTTCTTGCTTGCGTTTAGCTTGCCTTCCCAAATAAGAGTAAACTTTTTGCTCTGCTTTATCCCGAATAGTACAAGTATTATAGAGAATCAAATCAGCTTTATTAGGATCTTCTTCATATTGAAAGCCCATTTTTTCGAGAATCCCTGCCATTCTTTCTGAATCTGCACTATTCATTTGGCAGCCAAACGTTGTAATATTGTAATGTTTTCCTTGAGTATTGTTCATTTATTTATTTTGTTAACTATTTTAAATTAGGTTTTATTCTTTAAATTTAAAGTTTTATAATAGTAATTTAGAACTATTGCTTTGTGCTAGACTAAGATAGATAATAACAGTTATTTTAAACCATGGTATAGTGAAGCCTTTTAAAAGTAGAAAAGTTAGAGTATCTCCTCCTTCCTTAGCAGCTAATTTATTATTAGGCTATTTAATCAAAATTTTTTTATTAGGAATTCTCTCCATGATTGGAGTAGGCATGGGTTGGTGGATGGGAAACAAGTTTACAGGTAACTCGATTATATCAAAAAATCAAGACAATCAGCTAGAGCAAATATCTACCAAAGAGTGGCAAAAAAGAACTCTTTTACGTCGTCGTCGTCTGGAGTTAGGAATTGATTATCAATTTTATCAATCCTTGATTAGGGAATTAATGAGGCAAAGATATCCTAGGTTAACAGAGGAAGAATTATCTTTGGATTTGGCTGATGCTAACTGGCCCAAGGAAAGATATTCTCTGGAAATGGAAGTATTATCAAAGTTGAGTCGTATTCCCAAAACTTATCGTCAACTGATGGGGAAAGATAATCAACCGTCTAAGCTGGATTTAGCTAAACGAGTCAATGTATTGAGATTAAGTGGTAATTCTCTTTACGATTTAGCCGATACTCATTTTTTTTACATTTTTCCAGAACAAAAAAATCGGGATTTTGAAGATGAAACGATCTATAAAGTATGGCTGGCTATAGCCGCAGAGGAGTTAGATATTTTACTATCGGGTAAAAACTATCAAAGGATTTCATTTAATCAATTTGGTAGTCGTCAACTTGATGACCATCTCAAACCCGGAGTTGGTAATGCCTATGCCGTTTTTTTAAGAGGGGAAAACAATCGATTTCTCGATGTGAAACTAAATTCTAATGGTAAAACTCTTCTATCAGTTTATTCTCCCACAGGTAAGCAGAATATTCTGAAAAAATCACCTCAGGGTAAATGGGCTGGTATTTTATCTGAAACTGGATATTATGAATTTGTTGTTTTATCCAATGATCAAAAGCCTATTAACTATGAACTTCAACTTGTTTATTCAAGCTTAAACAAAGGTAGATAATATTTTTTTTTCAAATTAAATAAAATTTACCATAATTTCCGCCTTCCATTGGGTCGAACAGTCCCCCAATTAGTTTTTGTCTGAGCCAATTGAGCTTCCGTCACATTAGCATTCAGTAAATTTGCACCACAGAGATTTGCTCCTTTTAAATTTGCGTTTTTCAGTTCAGCATTTTGCAAATTCGCTCCTCGTAAATCTGCTCCTTGTAAATCAACCGAGCCTAAATAACTTTCTGATAAATTAGCTTTTTTTAAATTAGCCTGAGTTAAATTTGCACCATCAAAATTTGCTTTGGATAAATTTGCCCTTTGTAAATTGATTTTGATCAATTGAGATTGAGAAAAATAACACTCAGATAAATCTGCTTTCACTAGTTTCAGTTGATTTAAGTTCTTAGAACTAAAATTTGTTTTCCCTTGAGAATATTCATTAAGAACTGTTTCTTCTGTTAACTTTGGAAAGACCTTTTTTATAGGTTTTTTAGGAGTATTTAAATTTTGTATGTTATTTTTGTTGCTAGGATTTTGATTCCTTTTTATTCCTGTATTAAGTCGAGGATTTCTGGTTCTCGATCTACGAGCTTGAATATTTTTCATAATTTGCTCTGTAGCCGAAATTCCCGTGGTATTAGGAGCACTTGAAGGCGGTTGATATCTGTTTAAACCAGGAGAAAGATTAGTACTTGAAGGATTTACTTGCGCAAAAGGTTGAGTCAGCATTCCTTCAGCCAAAACATCTTCATAGGGAGCCATTTCCAGAGCATCTATGACTTCTTGAGCCGTTTTAAATCGATTTCGTACGGAGACTTCCAGCATTGTACTTAAAACAGTACTAAATTTCTCACTTAGTTGAATATGTTTCTGCCAAGCGATTTCTCCCGTTGTATTATCTACGCCTAAATCTTTAGGGGATTTAGCTGTTAATAAATAAAGACAAGTAGCCCCAAGAGCATAAATATCACTAGAAAAAACAGGTCGCATGGCTAATTGTTCAGGAGGTGCAAAACCCACAGTACCTACAGCAAACTCTGTTAAAGCAGTTTGTCCATAAGTTTTAGCAACTAATGTATTTACTCTATCTTTTACTGCACCAAAATCAATTAAAACTAACTGATTATTTTTCTGGTGACGAATTATATTAGCAGGTTTGATATCACGATGAATCACCTTTTGATCATGGATATCTCTAATCACTGGCAAAATTTCTACTAAGAATTGTTTAGCTTTTAATTCGCTAAATGGTCCTTTTTTTTTGACTTCTTGTTGTAAATTTAAACCTTTGATTAATTGTTGTACTAAATAAAATTGTTGATTATCTTCAAAATAATCCAATAACTTTGGCACTTGAGGATGGTCAATTTTTTTTAAAGTATTTGCTTCTCTTTCAAAAAGATCCTTAGCCATTTGGAAGACATCAGGTTCTTCAGTAGATGGACGTAGTTGTTTAATTACACAATATTGTTTTCCTTCTTTTGATAAATCCACAGCTAAAAAAGTTGCTCCAAACCCTCCTTTACCTATTTTCTTTAGTGCTAGATAACGGTTCTTTAGCAGGATTTTTGTTCCGCAAGCATTACAAACTTTTGTTTTCGGAGGGTTTTTGGGCTGAGGGCAAGAAGGATTGAGGCAGTAGTAGCTAAAGGTCATTCAGCATCACCGATGTAGCGTTTTCTGAAAAATTTGTTTAATTTAGGACTCTAGATTGTTCAATCTTAATTATCGAAACTTTTCCGGAAATTTATTCTTCCATCAGGTTTTCAATCTATTCGATCTAACTTTTTACTAGGCCTAAATCTAGGATATCTTATATTTATGCTCTAATTAACCTAATATGTTACGTAATAACTCGTAATTATATCAGAAAATATGTAAAGATTCGTTAAAGAAATTTCAATGTATCAATTTAAAGTAAAACTTTTTAGTCCAAATTTTTATGATTTATCTTTCTAAATCAACTTGAATCATAAATATTTTATCTTAAGATCCAAAAGGAAAGAACTATGTTTTATTTTTTAGTTTTTTATAATATTTATCATTACAATCTTATCAATTTTTTTTGATTAATTTTGTTAACATTTTACTACATTTAAAAGCATTTGATATGCGTAATTCTATTTTAACATATCTCGCCTTTAATATTATTTTTCTCTAAATTACTAGGCATTATGTTGGGGAATGGGGGAATGGGGGAATGGGCATTATGTTTGGAGAATGGGAGAATGGGGAGAATGGGTGTTTCTTGAGACAAGGAAGACAAGGGAGACAAGGGAGACAAGGAAGATAAGGAAGACAAGGAAGACAAGGAAGACAAGGAAGACAAGGAAGAAAAAGAGTACATCTTATTACTTATTACTTATTACTTGTTACCTATTACTTAAATCTTGGATGGGGAGAAATGAGGAGAAGAAGTTTAAGGCAAAAGAGTAGATAATTTTATCCTAGATTGAGGATTTTTAAACTCTATCATTTTTTAGACAATTGATGAAAATAGAGAAATTTTAACACCATGATCTTTGGTAAAATATTCAAAGGAAAGGAATTAAAATTAAATTTAGATGCGAATATCTTTAAAATGGCTGGAAGAGTTAGTACAAATCAACTGTACTCCTGAAGACTTAGCCAAAACCTTAACAATTGCCGGCTTTGAAGTAGAAGAAATCGAAGATCTCAAAAAACAAGCAGATGGAGTAGTGATTGGGAAAGTAATCGATTGTCAACCTCACCCCAATGCCAACAAACTCAACGTCTGTCAAGTAGATATAGGAATGGATTCTCCTAGCAATATCGTCTGTGGAGCCTCTAACGTTAAAGCCGATATTTACGTTCCCGTAGCAAAAATAGGAACTTATTTACCAGCCATCGATCTTAAACTTCGGGCTGCTAAATTACGAGGAGTAGCTTCTGAAGGCATGATCTGCTCTTTAGCAGAATTGGGTTTAGAGAAAGAATCCTCCGGAATCCATATTTTTTCTCAAGAAAATCTCACAGTAGGATCCGATGTTAGGCCACTCCTAGGATTAGATGATGTAATTTTAGACACCACAACCACCGCTAACCGTGCCGATGCTTTAAGTATGGTAGGAGTAGCACGAGAAGTGGCAGCTTTAACTGGAGAAGATTTTAAATTGCCTCCTGTTAATCAATTATCTATTCCTGTGTCCAATGAAAATAATTCCCTAGAAATTACTGATGGCAAGGCTTGTCCCGCTTATATTGCTACGGTAATTGAAGGAGTTAAAATAGCACCTTCTCCTGATTGGTTAAAATGGCGATTACTTGCCGCCGGCGTACGTCCTATCAATAATGTGGTAGATATTACCAATTATATTCTCTTGGAATGGGGCCAACCTCTTCATGCTTTCGATCGTGAAAGATTACAATCAGTAGCAGAAAGTAGCAACCTCCAAATTGGCGTTCGTTTTGCCAGAGAAAATGAATCCCTTACCACCCTCGATAGTCAACAACGTCAGCTTCATCCCCAAAATCTTCTGATTACAGCCAACGATTACCCTGTAGCATTAGCAGGAGTCATGGGGGGAGAAGAAACAGAAGTACACCAAGAAACTAAAAATATTGTCCTAGAAGCCGCTTTATTCGATCCTGTGGCAATTCGTCGCTCTTCTCGAAGCCAAGGATTACGATCAGAAGCCTCTACTCGCTATGAAAGAGGAGTGAATTATGCTGAACTTGAATTCGCTTTAAACAGAGCAATTACTCTAATTCAGGAATTAGCTCAAGGAAATCCAGTCAGCCAAGTTAAATTCGATAAGAGAGGAGAAATATCTCAATTAAGCACCTCGATTCAACTACGTTTAAGTAGAATAAATCATATTTTAGGACCAGTAAAACTAGAACCGTCAGGAAAGCAAAATAATAGCAAAGGTTATATTCAAGCATCAGAAGTAGAAGCAATTCTCACTCGTTTAGGTTGTAAATTAGAAAAAATAGAAGAAATCGATCATGTTTGGAACGTAACTGTACCTCCATATCGCTATCGAGATTTAGAAAGGGAAATAGATCTAATCGAAGAGGTTGCTCGTTTATATGGATTAGATCGTTTTTGTGACCAATTGCCAGAAGAAACAGAACCAGGTTATCTCTCTTTTGAAGAACAAGTAAAACGTTATCTAAGAGAATCCTTTAGAGCTGTAGGGTTAACTGAAGTAGTTCAATATTCTTTGGTCAAACCAAGCTCAAATAATGAAATTCTCCTAGGAAATCCCTTATTAGCAGAATATTCAGCTTTACGCAACGATTTAATTTCCGGATTGATTAATGCTTTTGAATACAATCTTTCTCAAGGTAATGGAGCTTTAAATGCCTTTGAAATCGGTCGTATCTTTTGGAAAGAGGATGGATTAAAAGAAACAGATTCAGTCGCCGGAATAATAGGAGGAGATTATGCCCCTATAGGTCGTTGGATTCGTAGTGGGAAAGAATCTCCCATGACATGGTATGAAGCAAAAGGCATACTCGAAAGTGTTTTTTCCCGTTTAGGTTTTTCAGTAGAATATCAACCAGATCACAAAGACGATCGATTACATCCAGG
Organism: Prochloraceae cyanobacterium PL24a_bin.78; assembly: GCA_028281945.1. GTDB lineage: Bacteria > Cyanobacteriota > Cyanobacteriia > Cyanobacteriales > JANQIW01 > JANQIW01. The sequence continues at coordinate 7,547 of JANQIW010000016.1, read as the reverse complement.
GCGCACCGCTTCTTTATGGCTTAATGGTAAGCATTTGGGAGTTTTTGGACAACTTCATCCCCAATTGCGACAAGAAAGAGATTTACCTGATAGTGTTTATGTTTTTCAATTAAATTTTGAAGTATTATTAGCTGCTTTAAATAATAATGAGTTAGTTACTCCAAAATTCAAAGCATATTCAACCTATCCAGGGGTAGAAAGAGATTTAGCCTTCTTCGCACCTGTGGATTTAAATGTAGCTTCCATTCAGCAAGAAATGAAAAAAGCAGGAAAATCTATCCTCAATCGTATTGAATTATTCGATCTTTATCTTGGTGAAAATGTACCAGAAGGTCAGAAAAGTTTAGCCTTTAGTTTGGTATATAAAGCAGAAGATCGCACCCTTACAGATGAAGAAGTAGATCCAGTTCATAACAAAATTAGAGAAGCAATAGTTGAAAAATTTAACTTAACCCTTAGAAGTTAATGAAAAAAAGATAATAATTAGGAAAAAGTAAAAAAAGATTATTTAAAATAAAAAATTAATCTTTAAACTTTTCCATTATCTATAGCAGAAAGAATAGATTGATTGTTAATTAGGAAGCAAAACTCATGGCAAAATATATTATGTTTGGTAGCTATTGTGAAAATGCCTTAGAAAAACGCACCCCTTATCGTCAAGCACATTTAGAAGGATTAAAGAAACAAAAAGAAAGTGGAATATTAATAACATTAGGTCCAACCAAAGATAACACTAAAGTATTTGGAATCTATGAAGCAGACGATGAAAACACCATTCGCAAGTTAGTTGAAGAAGATCCCTATTGGGTTAACGGAATTTGGACTGAATACGAAATTAAAGAATGGATTCAAGCTTTTTAAGTAATAATTTAATGAATAAATCTTAGTAATATTTTCAAGAATAATCGGTAATAATTAAGGGAAATTCTTTAACTATTACTGATAACTTAAAAGATTTTCAGAATTATCATAATCAGCAGAAGAAGTCATAATACCAAATTTCAAAAATAATAATAGAGTTAAAACGCTTCTTAGACTGTTGATACCCAACCCAAAACCTATCTCCCTTGTCATCCTTGTCTCTCCCTAACCATTGTATGTCATACTTTTGAAAAAATCATATAATTCTATGCTACAGATTTAGCTACAGACTCCAGAAATAAATTTTTATCAGAAATCAACTCTCTTTTTAGAAACAAAAACAATGTAAAATTGAAAGCAAAAATCAAATAGCAAATCAGCAAAACAAATTAATTAAAAACCCTTCAAAAAAGTTAACATAGAAAAAACAGCAATAATTTAATAAACATAGATATCCATGACAGAGAAAGTACTATACGTTCGACTTCCTTGTAATCCCATATTTCCCATCGGAGTAGTATACCTAGCAGATTGGATTCATAAACAAATCCCAGAAACACAGCAAAAAATCTTCGACTTAGGTACAATACCACCCCTAGATTACAAACAAGCATTGCACCAATGTATAGACACATTCCAACCAACCCTTCTAGTTTTCTCCTGGCGAGACATCCAAATTTACGCTCCCGTAGGAGGAAGAGGAGGCAACCCCTTACAAAATGCCTTTGAATTTTACTACGCCAAAAACCCACTCATCAAACTTCGAGGCGCATTAGGAGGTTTGAGAGTTACAACCGCATACTATAGTGAATTATGGCGCAATATAGGCTTAATAAAATCCGGCTTAAACAGAGCAAAACAATATAATTCTCATGCACGCGCCATGGTAGGAGGAGGTGCAGTTAGTGTTTTTTATGAACAATTAAAAACTAAATTACCAAAAGGCACTATTGTATCTGTAGGGGAAGGAGAAGTTTTATTAGAAAAGATAATTCGCAAACAAGATTTTAGTGAACAACGCTGTTATATCGTCGGTGAAACTGCTCCCAGAGAAAAAATGATTCACGAATGGCCCACTAACTTAGAAAAAACAGCCTGTGATTATGACTACATTTCCAAAATTTGGTCAGAATTTGAATATTACTTTCAAGAAGATGACTTTTATATAGGAGTACAAACCAAGCGAGGTTGCCCTCATAATTGTTGCTACTGTATTTATACTGTTGTCGAAGGGAAACAAGTTAGAATAAATCCCGCCGATGAAGTAGTTTCAGAAATGCGGCAACTATACGATCGAGGCATAAAAAACTTCTGGTTTACCGATGCCCAATTCATCCCAGCCCGTAAATTTATACCAGATGCCATCGAACTCTTACAAAAAATAGTAGACTCAGGCATGAAAGATATCCATTGGGCAGCATACATTCGAGCAGATAATCTCACACCAGAATTATGTAAACTCATGGTAGAGACAGGGATGAATTACTTTGAAATTGGTATCACTAGTGGATCCCAAGAACTAGTTAGAAAAATGCGTATGGGATATAACCTCCGCATCGTCCTAGAAAATTGCCGAGATCTAAAAGCAGCAGGATTCAACGAATTAGTATCAGTAAACTATTCCTTTAACGTCATCGACGAAACCAAAGAAACCATTCGTCAAACCATAGCCTATCATCGGGAATTAGAAAAAATATTTGGAGCAGAAAAAGTAGAACCAGCCATCTTTTTCATCGGCTTACAACCACATACTCATCTAGAAGAATATGCCTTTAAAAAGAATATACTTAAGAAAGGGTATGATCCAATGAGTTTAATGCCTTGGACAGCAAAAAAATTACTTTGGAATCCAGAGCCATTAGGTTCTTTTTTTGGAGAAGTTTGCCTTCAAGCTTGGCAACAGAATCCTCACGACTTTGGGAGAGAAGTAATGAATATTCTAGAAGAAAAGCTTGGTTGTGCTAAACTAACTGAGGCTCTTTCGGTGAAATCTCCTAAAGATAAACCTAGAGATCAGAAAGAATTAATAACCATTGGTTAATAGGGTTAGAGACAGAAAACATCAGGAGAAAAAGGAGAAAAACAAAAACGGATTTGGCATGATCCCAATGAAGATTGATCATCAAAGATTTACAATGTAAATCTCCATTTTCCAAAAAATTCTCCTAAAGAGAAAAAGGCTTTAGTTTTGAGGTTGGTTGACTTATAATAACTATCTTGTGTATTTCTAATATTAGTGAGGGCATCATGGAAAACCCTAAAAATAGCGAAAATATTAGGAAAATTCCATCATCTTCTAAATATGATGAAAAAAACCATCAAGAAAAACTTCTTTCAAGCTAATGTTTCTCAAACAAACATTTCTCCTCATGTTTTCCCAAGCAAGTTTAGAATCCATAGCCATTACCGGCAAAATCTTCCAAAAGATATATTAAATAAGGAAATCTCCGTGAGAAAACTATTGTTATCGTGGAAAAAAATAATCTACCAAATTCAATTCAGGCCCAGAAAAAATAACAATAAGCTTAGAGTTAAAAAAATTATTAAAATAGTATCTCCCTATGCTTCTAAAAAAATAGGTATTTATTTACTTGTTTCTTTTGGGATCATTGGAATGCTATTTTGGAATCCCATACTCTTGATTGCAACTAGCACTGGTGTACTAATCATGTTGTTAGTATATTCTTTATTAAGAAAAAATTGGCAAATTATTTGGTCAAATTGGCAACGGTTTTTTTCGGGAGATAACATTAAATTTACTATAGCAGTGGTTAGTGGTGGTTTTGCAGCATTGATGAGCTATATAGCTGCTTCTATCTGGGTAGAATCCAAAAATCCTTGGTTAGCCACAGGATCGATTTTACAAGGAATTGGTACATTGATTACCCTAGGTATTTTACTTTGGCAAGTATTTATTACTAGGATAAACCAACAACAAACTAAGTATTCTGACTTATTAACAGATCTTTGCGATTCTAAATCCCTTAAACGCTTGATTGCAGTCCGAAATCTCACTAAAATGGCAATCAATTCAGGCTTGAGTACCAACGATCGTCAAGAACTATTAGAATATTTTCAGTTGATGCTTACAGTTGAGCCAGTGCCAAAAATCCAAGAAGCATTACTTAATAGCCTAATTTTATTAGAAAAAAAGAAAGTAATAGGTAAAAATGAAAGAAAAAAATCCATACCTATTACCTTAAAAAGAATAAATCATCCCGTAAAAGAATATTCTTAGATTAAATCATGAAAATCTTGAAAATGCAATAATGGGTTTTGCTTATTTATATCCGTACTTATATTCTGTTCTGAAAAGAACTTTTCCTACTTGTCTGTGGAATGGATCTGATACTCAAAAGACCATTGCCTTAACTTTTGATGATGGTCCCCATGCAGAATATACTCCAAGACTATTGGATGTTTTAGATCGATACCAAATTCGAGGGAGTTTTTTTTGTTTAGGAGCTTGTGTCAAGAGAAATCCTCAACTCACAAAAGAGATTTATCAAAAAGGACATTGGATCGGACTCCATGGTTATCAACACAAGTCTTTTCCCTTTTTAACTTGGGAAACTATTTCTGATAGTTTAAACAAAACAAAAGAAATCATCTCTGAAGTTTGTGACATAGAAAAGGAAAAGCTCACAGATGTTCGACCACCTAATGGTTTGATTACTCCTAAAATCATCAAGCATCTAGAAAAAAATCATTATCGTGTAGTGATGTGGAGCGTCGTTCCAGAAGATTGGGTTAATCCAGGATTAACAGTAGTGCGATCGCGAATTCTCCATCAAATTCATAATGGCGCACTAATTGTTTTGCATGACGGTTATCATGGAGGAAGTGAGGTAGCTAAAATTACGGAAGATTTGATCCCAAGACTTTTGCAACTAAAATATCGCTTTGTAACCGTCAGTGATCTTTGGTCACAAAAAATCGGCGATAGATTTAGTAATTAAAAATCCCAAAAATAGGCATCAAGCAAAACACTTGATGAGCTTAGATATATTACACCTTTAGAATTACTCTATTCTTAATTTTTGTTAGTTGAAACAAATTTTCTCGTCTATTAAAACATTCTAGAGTTAAATTTTTTATCTTTTTTAGCTGTCATTTTCTGTGAAATTAATTACAATAGCTTAAGATTTTTAAAATTCCTGCTGAGCTAATCAACAATTTCTAATTCAATTAGTGCTAAAAATGCTGAATAAATTTCATCTTAAATTTTTTAGAAAGATTTTTTGGTTATGGCCAAAAATTCAAGATCATTACCATGGTAAATTCGATCCCTTCCATGTAGATGATGAATAAATGATATGTTATTCTCTATTTCTGGGGATTTTTCCAAGAGAAATTAAAGTATATAGGGTGTAATCTCAAGGTATTTGTTATGAATACCTGAAAATACTAAATAATTTAATCGAATCTTAAATCAACTAGAACTAAATATCAGGTTGAATAATGAAAGATAGCCTAGCAAAAATGGAATCTGCTATAACAGATTTTGGAGCACTAAAAAATTAATCAGAAAGCAAACCCCATTTTTTTGTAATAAAGGCTACAATTCAGTTGGGCTTTAGTTCTTAAATATCCGATTGAATTATTAAATATTACTTGAACCAAGTAATGATCACAATAGGGAAAACTGAAACAGTTAGCTTATTTATGTTAATTAAGTTCAAGGAAAAAGATAAAGGTAAATTTGAACCAAAAAGAGCAAAGAGGGAAACAAGATGACGCAAGAAACCGACGTAATTGCAACTATGAATCCACCAAAAACTATGAATCCAACACAAACTGAGAATTGGTCAACAGTAACGGAAGAAACCCATAATACAACATCAATTCCAGAAGAAGTTCTCAAAGAACTTGCAGAAACAGAATCAAGAGGAAAAAAGCCAAAAAAATCCTCCAATACAACTCGCCGAAAGACTCAAACTAAAAAAAAGCCATATACAGAAGATTCTATTCGGATTTATTTGCAAGAAATAGGTCGGATTCGACTCTTAAGAGCTGAAGAAGAAATAGAATTAGCACGTAAAATAGCTGATTTATTAGAATTAGAGCGCATCAGAGAAAAGTTAATCGAACACTTAGGAGAAATCCCTAGTGATGCGGAATGGGCAGAAGCATCAGATCTAGAATTAAGCCAATTCAAAAGGATGGTCTATCATGGCCGACACGCCAAAGATAAAATGGTACAGTCTAACTTGCGTCTAGTAGTATCCATTGCCAAAAAATATATGAATCGTGGCTTGTCTTTCCAAGATTTAATTCAAGAAGGTTCTTTAGGTTTAATCAGAGCAGCAGAAAAATTTGACCATGAAAAAGGTTATAAATTTTCCACTTATGCCACTTGGTGGATTCGACAAGCAATTACCAGAGCTATTGCTGATCAATCTAGAACGATTCGCTTACCAGTTCACTTATACGAAACAATTTCCAGAATTAAAAAAACTACTAAAATTCTTTCTCAAGAAATGGGTCGCAAACCTACAGAAGAGGAAATTGCAACCAGTATGGAAATGACTATCGAAAAATTACGTTTTATTGCTAAATCTGCTCAACTTCCCATTTCCCTAGAAACTCCCATCGGAAAAGAAGAAGATTCTCGCCTAGGAGACTTCATCGAAGCAGATGGGGAAACTCCTGAAGACGAAGTTTCTAAAAATCTTTTAAGAGAAGACTTAGAAAATGTTTTAGATAGTCTTAGCCCACGAGAACGAGATGTATTACGTTTACGTTATGGGCTAGATGATGGAAGAATGAAAACATTAGAAGAAATAGGTCAAATCTTTAATGTTACTCGAGAAAGAATCCGACAAATTGAAGCAAAAGCTTTACGTAAATTGCGTCATCCTAACCGTAATAGTATTTTGAAGGAATACATTCGGTAACAAGGATTTAATTTTAATTTGGAAATATATCGGATATATGTTAGATGAACAGGCAATTCATCATTATATAAGCTTAAAAATCCAGATAATAGATGGACTAGTTTTGATAACAGCAAAGTATTTTCTAGTTCATCTTCCAAATTTATCCTTGCTTCATTTAGTTTGTTGATAGTAGTTAACTAAAAATATGGCTATAGATAAGAAGATAGCTTAAAGAAAGAAATTTTTTTTAAAATTTAACTTTTATTTAATTTTTTGCTTCAAATAAGATTTTCATAAAAATAAAATATACCCTGTTTTTTGTGATTTATGCTTTTTTTTTTAACAAAGAAGGAAATTAAGATTTTACATTAAACCAAAAAAATGAAGAACACCTTCTCCAGTCACCAACTCCAGAATTAAAGCAGAAACAAAGCCAATCATAGCAAGCCTGCCATTCCAATTTTCAGCAGAAGCAGTCAAACCAAAATTTATATCATTAGGGTTTTCTTTTTCCATAGATATACTTCTCCAAGTCTTTGTAAATTTCTGTAAAGAACTATAACTTAATTTTACAAAAATATCAAGATTTATAAGTCAGAAAAATTCCAGCTTAAAGTCAAAACTAAAGAAAACACCAATTAGAGAAAGTAGCAGCTTGCCCTAAGTATTGATTTTCATAGTTAGTGAGATTCCAGATAACAACTTTTGAGATCCGAAATTTTTTGCCAGTGCTAGAAATACGTATTCCCTCATAATTATCAAGATAACCAAGTTGAGCTACTTGTTTTAGCATTTTTTCTCTATTTT
>JANQIW010000169.1 GCA_028281945.1 Prochloraceae cyanobacterium PL24a_bin.78 | reverse complement strand
TCCGAAAAAATTGTTGGGTTTATAACAGGATGGTCTTGGGTTCTGTATTCTTTAAAAATCTTATCTCTTTCAACCTTTTAGAAAATTGATATAAGAAGTTTTCCATGTAAAGATTTAAGAATTATAGATGCTTTATGGATAAAATATAGTGAAGGTCGTTTTGGTTTCTCAGTACAGAGAAATATTTATTCTAGTTTAGGCGCAACCGAAAAGTTTAATCTAAAAATAACAAATGGATTTGGGGATGAGGTAGGTTGGAGAAAAAAAGGAATGTGGATACCATATGATAATTATAGATGGGATAAAGAAATACAGAGCGATACACCAAAAGGACATTTACCTAGTCGGTATTATTATAGGTGTCAAGGAAAAGAAAATCTAGATTGTAGTACTAGGATAACTTTAGTTTCAAGTTGTGCTCTTTAAGAGATATGAAGGTATAGAGTAAAAAAGCTTGATAGATAGGTCTTATTTAATGTGGAAGGCTGTAATCTTTAAACTCAAAAAGATTATGTATTGTTTTAAGCTTTGGTTAGATAACTCATAAATTTTAGGTTATAATCGTGACTAATTAGGGCTTGCTGAACGAGTATAGAATGATTGCTATACAAGGATTTCAAGCTTTTTTGCACAAAAAAAGTGCAAAGCTATAACCTTTAACCCCCAAAAAACGTGACCATTATTCCTAAATTTTTTTCCCAATCTGATTATCCCTATAGAAACAAATCTCGGTCCCATAAGCTTTCTGGGCATCAGATTAGATTTTTGGACTTTTTCAGCAAGCCCTAATTATTGATCGATATAGAATTCGATCACTAATCCTGTTGCAACAATTGGCAATGATATATACACTTCAATTTACATTCTTGAAATAGGTATTTACTGAAAAATAAGATTTGATCAGAAAAATCTGATTAATTTTTTTTTATTTGGAAAATATCTCTCAAATTTTTTTCTTGAATATAAGAATTGATAGTTTAATTTATTATTTCTATTATTGTTAAGGATTTCATGATGCTTTTATTGTTTCTATAAAAATAGCATATAAAAAAAAAAGAAGAAAAGAAAAAACAGTAAAGAAATCAAGACCAAAAGAAAAAATAAAAAAAAAGAGCAAAATGCAAAAATTCAAAAGAGAAAAGAGCTAATTTTTTATTAAAACGTACTTCACACGAAAGCCCGTGAAGTTGTTGTAGTCGTCGCGCGCATCATAGTTGAACCGCACAGCAGAACGGCAATTCCTAGGAAGGTTGAGCCAAGAACCGCCCCGCATAATACAGGTAGTATTATATTTCTCCAACCAAGCTGTTCCATCATTGGGTGTTCCTATATAATCATCATGTGAATTATCTTTACACCATTCCCAGACATTTCCGTGCATATCGTATAATCCAAAAATGTTAGGAGGAAAACTACCTACATCAGTAGTTTCTTTTCGATTTTGCCCTGAAGCTTCTTCAGCATAAATATAGCTAGCATTATAATTAGCGAAATCGTCTGTTATGGTTTCTCCAAAATAAAATGGCGTTGTAGTTCCTGCACGACAAGCATATTCCCATTCTGCCTCGCTAGGGAGGCTAAAATCCTCACTTGTTAATTTTGATAATCTGGCACAAAATTCCATTGCATCGTACCAAGATACCTTTTCTACAGGGCGATTATCACCCTTAAATCTTGATGGGGATAGATTTAAATCTCTCTCTATTTTGGGTAGATTAGCTATTACTCTCCATTGAGCTTGAGTAATGGGATATTTGCCCATAAAGAAGGGTTGGATAGTTACAGAGTGCCTAGGGCTTTCATTGCCATAATGCCCTTTCTCATCCTCATCTGAACCCATCCAGAAAGTACCACCCGGTATATTAATCATCGAAAGAGTTGTATTACTGTCTAAATTTATTCTCCAGCATTCAGCTTTTCCTTCAACCCTCTTAATTTCTTTCCCACGAGAATTTACTGTAATAACCTCAAAATTTTCAATTATTCTCTGGAATTTTTTAGGTTTAAATAATTGTAATTCCCCTACTTGAAAATAATTATTAATTTTATTAAAACAGTTTTGAGCATCATATTCTTTTCCCATAGAAGAAAAGAAACATCCTTTTGAATAGATTAATAAAGGTTGAAAACCAGCTTCCACAAGAGGATCTGATAAAGTCTCTATCAAGGAAGATAAACGAAATATTTCTTCAATGTTATTATGCTCAACAAAAGTACTCAAAGCTTTTGCCAATTCTAGGGCTGCTTGTTTAGGATTTGTATAAGCTAAAGTTGTCCATTCTTGAGCTTCTCGCAAATTTTTGGTATCAGGATCGTCTCCAATTAACCTTTGCTTAATATACTTTAATAAAAAATCAGATAATAAATCAAATCGCTTTTGTCCATATTTAAGTTTTAAGTTACGCAAAAGCAAATTACGTACAGAATTATCCATCTCATAAAGCTCATAACCTACCTGCTTGCATAGTACAGATAACAGAACTCTGGCAACCCCAACCCAAGGAGCTTCAGGGACAAAATTAGCCCAAATCTGATAAAGAAGATCTGGAGTCAAACTTAAAGGAAATGCAGCATGACTAGCTAAGAGAAGATGAGTTTCATCAAATTGCTGGGTAAAACCAACAATACGTTCTACTGCTACTTGCATTTCTTGTTCTTGATTTATTATTGTTTCATCCATGATTAATCTTTGTAACTACCTTATATCTTTTCCTCGCAAAACTCCAATTGCCATATTCATTCCCTCAAGATCCATTTCAAACATGGAGACGATCGAAGAAATTTGTTCCGCGCTAGTATTTTGCCAACTTTCTTTTGGCATAGGATTTAACCAAGCTAAATATTTGACTGATTTTTTCAGTGTTTCAAGCCAATCAAGCGATCGTTTTACTCTATTTTCATTACAGTATCCTCTAGCTGCTCCTGCATCACTAAAAATCAAAACAGCTGCTCTTTTTCCTACTTTAGCTAATATTTCATTTAGAGGTTGACCATTAACTAATGCTGAATCCTGATAAATATATTCGTCTACATAATTATGAAAATAATAAACGCGAGTTTGTTTTAGTTTTCCTCCTCGAATCGCTGTTTCTAATAATTGCTGTGATAGAGCATGGAAAGGAGTCATTGAACCTTCTTGATCTATCATAAGAATCAAATCTGTATTATTAACTTTTGGTGGGATTAATATTGGTTCAAGTAAAATTCCCTCTTTTCCTATTTTACTAACTGTTTCCTCTAAATCTAATTCTGTTGGCACTCCTTCTCTTATAGAGCGACGTAAATAACGCCAAATTTGCTTCATTTGTCGCCTAGTAATCGGGAAATAATCATTAAAAAGAATATTACTACGTTGCCAAGTATTTCTTACTGCCTTTACAACTTGTACTGGTTCATCTATTTCTAAGTCTAAATCTGCTAATTTTTCTGATTTAGAATTAATAGTATTATTTTTAAAGGTATTCTCATTTCTTTTCTCTTGAGAAGTTTTAGAATTATTTTCCAAGCTAGTATTATTATCTGATTTTATTTTATTTTGGAAATCATCATTTTTTTTCTCTTGAGAAGTTTTAAGGGATGAAGGTGGTTTAAATAGTGTGGTAATCACCCTATTAATCTTTGACAATAAAGTATCTAGGAAAGAGATTTTATTATCATTTTTTGATTTTATTTCATTTTTTAAATTATTACTTTTTTCTTGTTGAGGAGATATTTTATTATTAGATAATTTTTTAGAATTATTTTTCAAACTAGTATCTTTTTCTTGTTGAGTAGGTTGAGGATAATATTCAAGGTTTAGCCACATTTGTTCAAATAAATTATGAATAAGCTGACTTTCAACAGGAGATTTTGACCACAAGACACAACATAACTCTTCTAATTCCAGACGGCTATTTAAACCAAAACCACCTTGCAAACAATGAACTAATGTTAGGTATTCCTCAATTCCCAAAGGAAAACCATGTCTTTGACGTAGACTATTGAAAATTTCTAATAGTGGCAATTGCTCAAACTTCATAATTCAAATATCGTAGATGATCTTCCCATTTCTTTAAAAGTACTTCAGGAAAAGGTATTTTTGATTTCAATTCTTGTAAAATCTCATCTTGAGGAAATTGTTGTAATACAGCAAACCAATCAAGTAATTCACTAGTGGTGGCTTTTTTCCCTGATTTCCCTTGTTCCATTTGCTTGCGTAGTTCCATAAATCTTTTTACTGCTTCTTCTATTAAATCATCTGATAATTGAAAAAAGTGGGCTTTGACAATATTTTTTAATTGATTATCTTTTGGAAATTTAACATAATAAAACAAACAACGACGTAAAAAAGCATCTGGTAAATCTTTTTCATCATTACTAGTAATGAAAACGATCGGTGGATATTTTGCTTTGATAAGTTCTCCAGTTTCTTCAATAATAAATTTTTGTTCATCTAATTCTCTTAAGAGATCATTTGGAAAATCAATATCTGCCTTATCAATTTCATCAATTAAAACTACTGTTCGCTTTTCATTCTCAAAAGCTCTTCCTAATCCACCCTTATTAATATAATTATCTAAATTATCCACATTTGATTGACTTTCTTTTCCCATTCTTACTAATTGGGCATCATGTAAACGCTTAACAGCATCGTAAGTATATAAACCATCTCTAGCTTTGCTTGTAGATTTGATATACCAAGTAACTAGAGGCAATCCTAATTCATGAGCTACTGCCTCAGCCAAACGAGTTTTTCCACAACCCGGTTCACCTTTAAGTAGAAGAGGGCGTTTTTCTAGATAAATCGTTAAGTTTACAACATTAATTAAGTCTGGTGAAGGAAGATAAGGAGCTATACCATATTTTTGACTATCTTCTGCTGAAATCGGCAACCCACGATATACCAATTGACCTTTTGCACTAAGAGTTTTTACTAAATCAACCATTTTGCTAATTCTCCTTCCCAAGATACATCACAATAAGCACAAATTATTTCTATCACATTTTGAGGTTTTCCATTGTCTGACTCTTCATATAAAATTAAAGGAGTTAAATCTGCTGGCATTGTAAATTGACTAAAACTAATTGCTAAACTAAACCATTCCTGTAAAACTGTTAAACTAAATTCTTCAGAAGTAGGTAAACTTAAAATCAACTTGGGATCGTAAGTATTAGGATTAAATTCTTGAGTTAGGAGCAAATCTGACTGACAAACTTGACCACAATTATCTACTAAAAACATAAGTAAATGGTTTTTTTGGGGAAACTTAATCTCTTTTGCCATCTTTACTAAAGGTTGCCAAAATTCTTTTAACCAAGTATCTAGAGTTTTTGGTTCAAATAACATATATTCAACTTTTGAAAAAATGAAAATTATATCTTGTGTTTTTAAACTATTACATATTTTTTCTATAATTAAATAATGTTCAGCATCTTTTGATAAACCAAAATATTTTGCTATTCTTCCCCATAAACTTTTGAGATTTCTACCAACTCCATAACTACTAAGATCAATACTAATAAGTTTATTATTTCGCCAAGTTGATTTAATACGATAAAGACGATTAACTAATATTTGCTGTCCACAATAATCTTCTCCATGAATAAGAAATCCTATTATTTGATATTCATTAATTACTTTTTCCACTATTTGAATTTGTGTTTTAAAATCAATTTGGAGTAATAAATCAAATATTAACACAGGATTTTGTGCCGATAATTCTTTTCTTGATAAAGGAATTGTCTTCGATTTAGGTAATTCAGCTAATAGAGAAAAATATTGTTTTAATTCAATTTCTTTGATTTTTTGCCTAAATTGTTCCTTTTTAGTCTCTAGTTTCTTATAAATACTTTCTGCTTGTCCATCTAAACGATTTTGTTCAAGAGAACCCAAAGAATTCCTAGCCTGTTGGCATAACATTTCATATTCTTCCTCCAATTGTTTGATATCTTTTTTTAATTCTTTAATTTTAGGATCATCATAATTACTAAAAGCCATTAATAATCTAGAAATATTTATTTAATATTTATCTTTATATTTAGATTTTAAACTAATTAATCCAGAATTTCTTTTAATTTTTTCTTTTTAGCCATCAATTCAATTATAGATCGTTTCTGCTTGATTTTCCAACCAAATTCGTTCAACAGAACTTAAAGAATTTCTAGATTGTTTAGTTAAACGTATTTATTATCTCCTTTTTTTTTCCTTAATTATAATATGTTTTTTTTATTTTCAATAACTACTTAATTTTATAATATTTTTTATTTTTTAATACAAATATTATTTTTTTGTATTTCCTGATTTTCTCAAAAAATTTTTTAAAAGAGCAAAATAAAAAAGAAAAAAGAGGGTAAAGTGCAAAAGATCAAGAGAGAAAAGTGCTAAGTATTCCTAAAACCGCACCTCACACGAAAACCCGAGTCGTAGTAGTAGTCGTCGCGCGAATCATAGAAGGACCGCTCAGCAGAACGGCAAAACCTAGGATAGTCGCTCCAAGAACCGCCCCGCAGTACACACGTAGTATTGGGTTCTTCCATCCAAGCACTTCCATCATTTGGTGCACCTCCATAATTCTTATGCCAATTATCTAAGCAGAATTCCCAGACATTTCCGTGCATATCATATAAACCAAAAGCGTTGGGAGGAAAATTGCCCACAGGAGTTGTTTCCCCTCGATATTCTCCTTCTGCTTCCTCTGCATAGGTTATATTTGCTCTATAATTAACTAAATCTCCTGTAATCGTTTCTCCATAGTGAAATGGTGTACTAGTGCCAGCACGACAGGAATATTCCCATTCAGCCTCACTTGGTAAGCTATAATCAAATCCGGTGTATTGAGATAATCTGGTACAAAATTCTACTGCATCGTACCAAGATACTGTTTCTACAGGTCGATTATCCCCTTTAAATCTTGATGGAGATGGCTTTAAATTTCTCTCTACTTTTGGTAAATTAGCGATCGCTCTCCATTGAGCCTGAGTTACTGGATATTTGCCCATAAAAAAGGGTTGAATCGTTACTTGATGTTGAGGACTTTCATTGTTATAATGTTCTTCCTCTCCCTCTGGAGATCCCATCAAGAAAGTACCACCTGGTATGTATACCATTTCTAGAGAAATACCTCTTTCAAGATCAAGATCGTAAGAAAAATAATGAGCAGAAGACTTTTCCTTTTTGATCAAATTTCCACGACGATCGACAGTAACAGTTTCAAATTCAAACTCTTGTAAGATAAAGTCCTTTTCAACTGAAAGAGAAGGAAAAGAAGATAGGTCTAACTCAAGAGTCTGACAAAGTTGATTGATTTGATCCTTAGTTTGAGTTAAATTTTGGCGTAAACCAAGTAAAATATCTCTTACCAAGGTGGCAAATTGGATCAAATCAGGAAATTGATTTAACTGAGGAGCAAGTTCCTGAGTAATCTGAGATAGCCTTGCTAATTGTGACTCATCTGTACAATTTTGAAATGCTTGCTTAATTTCCTGAAAAACTTGTTCTTTTTTGTCTTCCAAATAGGCTAAAGCCGCCCATTGTTGAGCTTCTAATTGTGCAGGACTTAAGAAAGAATTAGTGCGATGTAAATAATTAATATAACTAAGTAAAATCAAAATTACTTCTTGAAATTGCTCTTCATCCAATCCTTCTTTTTGAAAAAAAGTTGGAAGATTTTCAAGTAGATAAGCTCTAACTGCCGAATTCATTGCATAAAGTTCATAACCAACAGGTTTAAATAAATCAGACAAAAGCAAATCAACCTCTGCTACCCAAGAAACTTGTCCTCGAAGAAATCGATGCCGTAAAAAATTGAGAAGTTCAGGGGTTAAAATTAAAGGAATAGCAGCTAAGTAAAGAAGTAAACGATAAGATTCATCAAAACGGCTTACAAAACGATCGACCATTTTCTTCGCTTGTTCTTTTTCAACATTTAAGCCAATTAATGTCATAATTAATTACCTCATTTAACGATATTGAGAAACTTTTTTTCCAAGAATAGTATCAATGGCATTACTCATCCCTTGATTATTAATAGGGTACATTGATACTCGATCGGCAATAAATTGAGCAGAAGTTTTCTGCCAACGATTTTTAGGCATGGGATTTAACCAAGCAATATAGTTAGTTTTTTCTCTTAATTCCAGTAAAAACTTAGTTGTAGCTTGAATTCTTTTGAGAGTACGATAACCTCTTGCTGCACCCCCATCACTAATAATTAATACACTAGTTTCTCGATGGCATTTTTCTAAAACCTTGGTTAGCAAAACTGGTTTTATTAGATAAGGATCGAGATAAATACTTGTTGTGGGAACATTATGAAAATAATAAATATCTAAATTCTGTAAGGTACTTTCATAGTTAGCAGTTTTTACTAATTCACGGGTCAAACAGTGAAAAGGAGTCATAGAACCCAAATTATCAATCAATAAAAGCAAATGAGCATGGTTTGTTTCTCTATAAGTATAAATAGGATAAAGGAAAAACCCTTGTTGGGCAGATTGTTCTATTGTTTTATCTATATTAAAAATATCTTTAATACCATCTTTTATCGGCAAATTCAAATATTGCCAATGATAAATCATGGAACGCCGAGTCAGAGGGAAATCTGTTTTCAAAGCTATGGGAGATTCTAGATTCATTGTTATAAAAGGAGCACGAGTAGGAATTGTCTTAAAGTTATGATTAGACTTACATTCTTTGGATTTAGTTTCTTGAGGAATTATTTTTTTCTCTATCTGAGATTTATTTCTATCTTCTTGGGTTTGGTTTCTATCTTCTTGAGGTTTTTGATCTTTTAACTTTGTTTTTTCTTTGTTGTTAAACTCTGTTTTCTTCAAACTAATCTTAACAGCATTCCACTCTGCTAAAAACTGCTCCTGTTGTGAAGGAGAATGACACCACAAAAAAAGTAACGTCTCTTTCAAATCTTCTTCACTATTTCCCCATCCTCCTGAAATAGCCTTTAAAGCTGCTAAATATTCCCTCATCCCAATCTGAAAGTCGAGGCGTATACGCTTAAATAGTTGTTCCAATATGATTTTATAGTTTAAATTGTTCATGAAATTTTCCAATCTTTAAGCCAATCTTCAGAATGTTTAAATAGCAGTTCTTTATAAGGAATAGGATTATTTTTCCTCAATTGCTCTGAGATATTAGAAATTGTACGATCGAAATTTCTAAGAGCATCAAGCCAATCTAAAAATTCGCTAGTTCCGGGTTTCTTAATTAAACTTTCATCAGAACGAATGGCAAGAAAACAGTTAATCCCACGTTCTACAATATCTCCTTGATTTTTTAATCTATTTTGCTGCTTTTCATCCAGTTTAACTTGCTCATCATGAATTTTGACAATCTCATTCAGTGCATCTTTAGGAAAGGAAAGATAGAAATAAACACAACGTCGTAAAAAAGGTGCAGGAAGATTGCCTTTCTCTCGATTACTGGTAATAATGACGATCGGTCTATTCTGTTCTTCTGCTTGGATTGTCTCTCCAGTTTCGGGAATAGTAAATTTCCATGGTTCATCCATTACAGTTAATAAATCATTAGGAAAATCTATACTGGCTTTGTCAATCTCATCAATCAACACTACAGAGGGACATCCTTTGAAATCAAATGCTTTTCCTAAAGCACCTAATTCTCGATAATCTTTAGGGTTACTAGGATCTCGTTTTTCTTCCTCTTCCAAGTGATCGTCAGAACTACTTTGAGAATTATCTAATTTTGAATTTATTTGATTTTTTAATTGCTGTATTTGTACATCATGTAGTCGCAAAATAGCATCATACTTGTACAAAGCATCTTGTACTTTACTATTAGAATGAATATTCCAACGATAGTAAGGTAATCCTAATTTATAAGCAACTGCTCTAGCTAATCGTGTTTTTCCACAACCTGCTTCTCCTTCTAATAATAAAGGTCGTCTTAAATAAATAGCAAGATTTACTGCTTTTATTAACCCTGATTTAGGATCACAATAATACGGTTCTGGATCGTGAGGAATATCATTTGCGATATCTGGTGGTATGTCTTTAGGTAAATATTTAGATTCAATATAAAATTCCTTTTCTATTTTATTCATAGTTTAAATAATTCTTTTTTTATAAAGTTAATAATTTTTCTAGCCTATCATAAACAAGATCGGGCTTTAATTCGATCTCTTCTAAAATGATTTCCATTTCTCGATCGCAAATAGTCCTTGAAAGTCCTGAATGAGTATATAACCATTTTTGTATTTCTTCTTTCTTACATTTAGGTAAGGGTAATTTGACAATCTTATTTTTGTTAAACTTAGAAATTGAATTGCAAATATATTCTTGTTCTAAATAAAGAGGAATTTTAATATCTAATTCAAACAAAAAAATTAATTTTAAGTAAGGATGATTTGGCAACTCTTGAGTTAATTGAATCCAAAATTGATTCAGAAACCATTCCCAAAAACTTTCTTGTTTTCCCAAATAATCGTATCCCCAAACATGAAATAAATGAATTGCTCCAGAGCTATCATTCCCAAATAAAGAATGAATTTTCTTAACAACAGTTGTAATTGCAATTTCTGAATTTTGGTTAATTTGCAAACTTATCGCTAATTGTTGTAAAAATCCTTTTTCATTATTTTCTCCATACATTGGATTAATCGATCGTAGAAAAAAATTCCCTTGACTTGTTTCCTGAGTTAAATAGTGAATTAGTTTATGACTACAATATTTCCCTCCATTTGATGAACATGATTCTAAAACAAAAATTCCTGCTTCTGGTGAATAAGCAAAATATTTATCGATGATTTGGAAGAATCGATCATAAGCTTTTTTATAATCAAATTTCAATAATTTTTCCTTAGCCATTAAATAATCTAGATTTGATTTTTTTTCTGATGGAGTTTTTTGATTAATTTCTTTTTGTTCTTTTAATTCCTCTTTTCTTAACCTCAATTCATCATAAATCATTTCTGCTTCTCCTTTTAAACGCCTTCTCTCAACAAAGGTCAAAGCATTTCTAGCCTGATAACATAATCCATCATATTCTTCTTGTAATTGTTTGATATCTTTCTCAAGTTGTTTAATTTTCGGATCGTCATAATTACTAAAACTCATTAATAATCTAAAAATATTTATTTAATATTTATCTTTATATTAAGATGTATGTGCTAATTCATCCAAAAATTATTTTAATTTTTCCTTTTTAGCCATTAATTCATTATAAATCGTTTCTGCTTGATTTTGTAATCGAATTCGCTCAACAGAACTCAAGGAATTTCTAGCTTGTTGACTTAATACTTCATATTCTTGTTCTAGTTGGAGGATATCTTGTTTTAGAGCTTTAATTTTAGGATCGTCATCTAAAACTGACGATCGATCTCCATCTTGAGAAACGATCGACCCCTGAGTACCCAAAACAGGCATTGATTCAAGCAAAGCTCTTGTGTAGGCAGTAGCAACAGCAGCGGCGTAAGCTTGCCAATGATCCCCTTTATTAGAATCGCAATAATCGCAAATACCACGAATAACTAAATAACCGATTTCATAATTCCAAGTAGCATCAGCGATTCCAGAACCTTCCATTTCCACTGCTTTTACACCAAACTTATTCCTTAATTCATCCCTCTTCTTTGGATTTTTCAGAAGTTTATTAGCTGATGCAATAGCTCCTTGAAAAACTCTTGGTTCTCTCTCTTTTCTTTTCTTATCGACAGGATGTTCGATTATCTTTTTGCGATCGTCAGAATCGACCAAAATATCATCTTCAATTGGGGGACGTTCTTCTCCTTCTGGGAGGATTGCTTTATCAATAAAATTCAACCAAGATTTTTCACCCGTCAATTCATCTGCTTCTAAAAGCCTAACTCCTTCTAGTAAAGAAGCTGATGGTGGCCTTGGTGGATTTCTATGAGTAATTTCTGTAAATGTTTCTTTATCGAAATCATATTGGATTACTCCTTTTTCATTAGATACTACAATATCTCCGAGACGAACATGATCGTCAGCTTTGTCTGGATAAGGAATTCCTCCCGCGATTCCCACCATGATTATGGATTTTATATCAGGAAAATGATTTAGAAGAAGGGAAGCTCTAATTGCAGCCATATCAGTGCCCATTGATGCTAGACAAAGAATTACAGTATGTCTGCTTTGATTTCTGCTTGGCACTTCTCCTTGAAGATATCTTCTCCCACCACCTTGCCCTTCTCTATTGATATCAACAGGATTTTCCAGTATTGTTCTTACGGCTGCGTATTCTTTAGGAAGAGCGGTTATTATTCCGATCGTTGGTTGATTTGGATTATAATTAGACATAGATAAATCATTATCGATTTCTTTTGGCTGTGATTCTTGAACAGTTACAAAAGATTTTAACCTATTTTTTAGTTGTTTAATACCTTTTTCACCTTCAAAAATCTTCTTTCTTGACATATTTTGGTTTTGAGCCATTTACTGAAAACTCTTTATCGTTTGTTTAAAGATATTTATGCTATAATGCCTCAATAATAATTTATTCCAAATATAGTTAGAATCCATAGAATTAGATCAATTGAAAATACTTTATGCAAAATCAGAATATAGATTCAATCAAAACCCTTTTTCAAAGTCGCTTAGCAACTCTTGAACATCTCTTGAAGTCAGGGAAGACTCATTTTGGTGATGACGAGTCGTTTCTTCAAAAGCGGATTGCGACTGATATGTTTCCTTTCGGTACACAGGTTGCTTTCACCTGCAATCAACCACGTAACTTTGCTCTCTGGTGTGATGATAAACCGGGAAATAATTTAGATCCAGATGTCACATCTCTGGCACAGGCTTACTCATACATAGCAAATACTAATGAACTTCTCTTAGGTATTAACATTGAAGATGAAAAGTTAGCTGAGATTAAACGCATTGACTTAGGTGAGAATCTCTATATTGAACTATCTGGTAATGCCTATGTGAATGATTTTCTTATTCCAAACTTTTATTTCCATATGGTTACAGCTTATGATATTCTTCGCATGGCTGGTGTACCAATTGGAAAACGAGATTACATGATGCACTTGATTCCATTACTCAAAACTGAATGAAGTTTAAATCAATTTCTGAAAAAATTTGTTTGGCAGCAAAAAGGAAAAGTGAAAGTTATACACCACACGATCGATGATCGGCATAAATCATCTCTCAAGTCAGTAACATCATAATTTAGAACAGCAATTCTCATTTCAGAAATTTCAAATGCTCTTATTATAATTAATTTATTTAAAAAAAATTAATTATTCTACATAAGTAGGTAGGTGAAAAAAGTTTTAAAATAGAAATTCACAATCAATCCCTAAAGAGAGAAATATAAGATTACCCATTTTCTATTTAATTTTGCTTACCTACTTAAGCTATAATATAGTTTATGGAATAAAATTGGAAGTAAATCATTTATCAAACAAACTATGACGACTATTCAATGGCAGTACTTAGAATCACGTCCTCACCCTTGGAGAAAACAGCTTTATATCAAAGGAAGAAAACTTAAAGCTTTTACCGTTTGGTCTGACATGATCGTCAATGAATTAACTCCTGAAGAG
>JANQIW010000145.1 GCA_028281945.1 Prochloraceae cyanobacterium PL24a_bin.78 | reverse complement strand
TAAGTAGGTAGGTGAAAAAATTTTTAAAATAGAAATTTAAAATCAATTGCTAAAGAGAGAAATGTAAGATTACCCATTTTCTATTTAATTTTGCTTACCTACTTAAATACTCTAAATATTGGTGTCAAGTTAGAAAGTTTATGTCGTAATTTGACAGGAAAAATTAACTACCCAAAAATAACAAATATTGCACAATAACAACTTATTATCTAAACTTAAAAAAGTTCTTATATTGAATCTATTATTTAATAGCAATAAAGCTTTTAATAAAACTTAATTTAAATTTTATTCTTTTGATGATATGATTTTAACACTTTAAATTGTATTTTTTTTCTTAGAATACCAAGATCTTAAAATTAATCATGTTTTAAATCGAAAAAGGTACTAGATACAATTTATATCTTAATGTATATTAAATTTTTCAAATTTATATAATGGGTGAAGCAAAAAGAAGAAACAAGTTAGATTCTAACTTAAGCAAAGAAAAAGAAATTATTGTAAATGTTTCCGATGACATTTATAATTATCAAGGGAAAAATCCTGATTTAATGAAAATTTGGCAGAATAAAAATCAAGATTCAAACTCAGTTGATAACTTATTTTTTGCATCAATTCAAATTGAAAACATTACTTATGAGGCACTATATGGGTTAGAAATTAAACCTAAAGTAGAAGGGATAGAATTTTTTCATACTGTTTATATGGCTTCTTCAAAAAATGTATTAGGAAATATTCCCTCTAATCAAATTAAAATAGCGACAGCAATTAAAGCCAAAGTCATCAAAGAATTCAAAAAAACCCAATTAGGAATAAAATTGTTTGAAGGAAAAGACAATCTTGATTATATTAATGTGCCAGAAATTATCGTTACCCCTGATTTTATCGTTTTTTAAAAGAGTTTAAAACTTGTCATAACCTAGTCAGCTAATAACCATACCATAATCAAGTATAATAAAAAAGCATAAAAATCTATCCTATATTTTTGAGTCTATGATTGCCATACCTTCATGGCTAGTAATTGGAAGCACAACTATTTTAGTTGCATGGCTAATTAATCGGCTTTCTCCAGAAGATATCCGTTGGTTTAATCGTCTTCGTCGGCCTAGATGGCTAACTTTTGAAAGATTAATTCCCGTAATATGGATATCTATATTTATTTTTGGCAATATTTCAGCTTATTTAGTTTGGGAAAATAACCCTAGCAGTCGTGAAACTTGGTTATTAATGGGATTATATTTACTTTTAGAAGTATTAATTTTAGCTTATACCCCAGTTATGTGCAAACTTCGGAGTCTGACAGTAGGCACAATTATTGGTGCCAGTGGCTTTATTGTCGGTTTAATTTTAGCTTTTATGGTAATTAAAGTTTCTACTTGGGGTTTTATTTTACTACTTCCTTATTTATTATGGAGTCCTATTGGTACTTATGTTACTTGGGTAATGATTAAGTTGAATCCTAGTAACGCTTGATTATTAAGGAATACCATTTAATCATAATTGTGATAGAGATGGAGAATAGGAGGAATGGGTGAATGAGTGAATGGCTTTCTTGAGGATGATTTATGGTGATGATGGGAATAGGGAGAATGGGAAGATTGGGAAGAGTGGGAAGAATGGGGGGAATTGGTGAATGGGGAGAGTGGGTGAATGGATAAATAGGAAAATTTAGTATATCTTCTTACTTTTTACTTTTGACTTTTGACATCAATCTTATTACTTATACCAAATCCAATTTTCTTTGATTGACTTAATTAAAAAACCTGTTTTATCTCTTACTTTTTCCCAATCTTTCTTAATTCTGTTGGCTTATATCAAGAGAATCTTTAATAACGATAGGGTTGGAAAATCTCTTTTAAAGGATGTCTACCAAAAATGAGGGAAAAATGATATTACTTCTTGCTTCTTGCTTCTTGTTTCTTACAAAATAAAGAATGGAGAGATAGAGAATTACAAATTTTCTCCAAGAGTGTAGGAAAAATAAATTCTCCTTAATTACCCTATTTTCTTAATTACCCTAGAATTTTAAATTTTTTTAATCTGTCATTATAATAGACAAATTAAGATAATAACCAATCGGCAATAAGTAATAAGTCATGGAAAAAATTCCAAAAATAGTTTTAATCTTTTAATGAAAATAAAACCTAAATTTAATAAAGTAATTTAATCAAATTAAATTCATTAGCTTAACTGAGTAACAATTTGATTAGATAATAAAACTTCCTCCGTAAGCAAATCCTCTACCGTAATTCTTAAAAAACGTTCCCTATCAATAGAGAATTCAAGCTTAATACGATCACTTCCTGGATTCCCTAAAGGATTTAGTCGAGCAATAGTTCTCGCACCATCTCTATCATTTAGAGGAATAACACTCCTCTCACCAGTAACAATACTCCTAGAAACCAGACGCTCACCATCAAAGAAAATCTCACTTGTAGAACTTTCATCCCCCAATTCACCCAAAATCAACTCAATGCTAGGCTGATTAGACACAGATGCCCCCAAATACAATTCCACAGGGGAATTCGTAGGATAAGGCTGGCCACTTTTAATAATAGAATGCCAATCATGACAATTTTTACGACGATTCCAATAACGAATTCCATAGCTATGGTAGAGGAAATCCTCAACCTCAAACCCCTGCGCCAACTGCAATGCGCCAAAACTAATGGCCTCAAAAGGTCGATCGCTACGAATTTTTCCCTCATCGAAATATTGCCTTACCCAATTTTGTACAGCAGGAATTTGTACCGTTCCACCAACTAATAAAACCCGATCAATATCCTTAACTTCAATACCATTTCTCCTTCCTTGCTGTAAAACTTTACTCATTAAATCGTCTAACTGACTAAAAAATTGATTATCTCGAAGAATTTTCTCAAACCCATCTTGATCTAATTCTAGTTCGTAAGTATCCAAAGTTTCATCGTTAAAATAAACCTCACTAGCAGATACCTGAGAAGATAACTTAATTTTCAATCTCTCAGCTAAACGAACCGTTAAAGGAGACTTAGGTAAATCTTGAGTATCAGAAAAATAATCCACTAACCAATTATCTAAATCTGAACCTCCAAGATTCAAACCAGCTTTAGCCAATACACGAGCAACTTTAGCTTTTTGTGAAGCCTTTTCACCCAGTAACTTTTCCCCCCACTTGAGAATAAAACCTTGAGGACGATCGCCTTTACCCAAATCTAACTTAACTAAAGATAGATCAATCGTACCCCCACCAAAATCCACTACCAAAATTAAACTATCCTCAGTAGCACCATAGCCCAAAGCCGCTGCTGTAGGTTCATCTACCATTCTTACTTTATCAATTCCCCAAGATTGACAGACACCCGATAACCAATTACGATAAGTTTCAAAACTATCTACAGGTACGGTTAACACTAAAGACTCAGGAATAGCCGTAGAAGCTTTCAATCCCTCCAAAGCCGAAGTTAAAAACCATTCCCCCACAGATTCAAAAGTAACCCGAATACCATCTAATTCAGGTAAAAAACCCTGTATACTTGCGCCGATTCCTCTTTTAAAACTGCGGAAAAATCGAGAATCCAAAGCTGTATCCAACCCCAAATCACGAACTTCTTGCCCGAGAGTAATTTCACCATGGCAAGCATCTCGTACATAGACTAAACTAGGAATTATTGGAAGACTATCCTGTAAACTTTGAGAAAGTCTAGGTATACTAACAATCTCTGGTTCTTCTGTTATGGAATTCCAACGAGCAATAACCGTGTTACTCGTACCAAAATCTATTGCATAGGTCATAAATTTATCAATGATCAAAGAAATCTAAATCTAATATTCTAAAATAACTATTAATCGAATCAAAATAGAAACAAATTAATTGTTAGAAAAAACCATGAAAATGCCAAAATTAATTCGTCAACTCACTAGCCATCTCATCACACTCTTTGTTGGAGTGATCTTAGCTTTTGGCGGTTTGCAAATTTTATCATCACAAGCTGAACCCGCACCAGATATCTTGCCTCTCAATTCTCCAACTACTATAGCTCAAGCTTCTATCCCCACACAAGATACTGAAAGCTTTGTTTCTACTGCTGTTGCACGTACAGGCCCTGCTGTAGTACGAATAGATACAGAAAGAGTAGTGAGTCGTCGTATTCCTTCTCTCGATCAATTTTCAGATGATCCCTTTTTTGGACAATTTTTTGGCGATCGTTTTTCCTCTCAAATCCCCAATGAAAGAAGAATCACTGGCCAAGGCTCCGGTTTTATTATCGATAGCAACGGTATAATTCTCACCAATGCCCATGTAGTTAGTAAAGCCGATCGAGTCACAGTAACCCTTAAAGATGGCCGTAGTTTTGAAGGGGAAGTTAGAGGCACAGATGAAGTCACAGACTTAGCCGTAGTCAAAGTTGATGCCCAAGGACAAAATTTACCTATCGCTTCCCTTGGAAACTCTTCTAATGTCAAGGTAGGAGATTGGGCTATCGCTGTAGGTAATCCAGTGGGTTTAAATAATACTGTAACCCTAGGTATTATTAGTACTTTAGAACGTTCCTCTGCTCAAGCGGGTATTCCAGATAAAAGGGTTGACTTCCTCCAAACTGATGCTGCCATTAATCCTGGTAATTCAGGAGGCCCACTTTTAAATGCCAAAGGAGAAGTGATTGGTATTAATACCGCAATCCGTGCCGATGCTATGGGTATTGGTTTTGCTATTCCCATCGATAAGGCAAAATCCCTCAAAGACATTTTAGCAAGAGGGCAAGAAGTGCCTCATCCTTTCGTCGGAATTCAAATGGTTACTCTTACCTCTGAATTGGCACAAGAAAATAACCAAGATCCTAATTCGGATTTCGTTATGCCTGAAGTTGATGGGGTTTTAGTGGTAGGTGTCTTACCAAATACCCCCGCAGAAGCTGCTGGAATCCGTCGTGGTGATGTGATTGTCAGAGTTAATAACCAATCTGTCACAGATGCAGGTGAATTACAGTCTATAGTTGAAAGAAGTGGTGTGGATCAAGTACTTAGATTCAATATTCTTCGCGGAAACCAACGAGTAGAGTTACCTGTGAGAACGGCTCAATTAGGAAGAAATTAATTTTTTGACATTTGAGTTAAAGAATAAAATCAGCTAGAAGAACCTTTAATCATAGTATTAAGGGTTTTTTCTATGGTCTTTAATTCATAAAGATTACTTTTTAAAGATTACTTTTTAATTTCTTCTAAGATTTCCTCAAGTTTTGCTAAATCAACCAATCCTGGAATTAAGCGATCGCCCATAATTAGTAAAGGAGTACCTTGAATATTTAAAATTTCACCAAGTTTTAGATCCTGAATAATTAATTTTTGAGCTTGTTGGCGATCGTAATTAAACCTTTCTTCATCGAGATTTAGTGTTTTAGCTAGTTCTAAATAAAACTTTTCACCTAATTTATCTTGATTTTCAAATAAACCATCATGATATTCCCAAAATTTTCCTTGTTGTTGAGCTGCGATAGCCGCTTCAGCAGCCGGTATTGCTTCTGGGTGAATACTAGACAAAGGGAAATGTTTATAAAAAAGTGTCACCTCATCTTGATGTTTTTCGACAAACTCTTCTAAGATTCCACTAAATTGTGAGCAATAAGGACATTGAAAATCAGAAAATTCAATCAAAACAACATCTAAATCCTCAGATCCCAAACTTGGAGAGTTTTGAGTAAAAAGTGTAGGATTATTTTTTAACTGTTGTAGAAAACTAATTCTCTTTTGTTGAATCTCATATTGTTGTTTTTCCTGATATTCTTGAACAGATTCTATAATTACTTCTGGATTATTTCTAATAATTCTTAGAACTTGTTCCTCTAAAGAGAGATTATCAGATGTTATTTCCTGTGAAAAAACTGGAGCAATAGGTTGAGAGAACAAAAATATAAGACAAACGACTAAAACTTTAGTGATGAATTTGAACATTGTTTTTGATGAAATTAAATTTGACTAAATTAGCTAAAAAAGAGATTGATAAATTTGAAAACTCATTGGTAAAAACCAGATAAATTCTCAAGAATAGTTACTATAATAATAGAGAATAAACAATTAATAATACAAGATAATGTTATTTTAAGATTTTTGAATATATATCTTTGTAATTAGATAAGATATTACAATTTAAAATAAAAAAAATTATAAATATATATGTATTTGTAAAGATTGCAAAGCTATAAATATATATGTATTTGTAAAGATTGCAAAGTGCATTTTTCTAATTATCTAATATCAATTTATGTTAATTAATAGATTGGTTCTGATAATCTTGCAGAAAACTTGCCGAATCAATTACTAGATCAAGATTATTCTTCATTAGTTTTATCTTTAACCCCTCGAACAATACGAGATAACTCAGTCTTTTCATCAACTGTAATTTTAGTAGGAGAACCACTAATAATCCCTTCATAGTTACGGAAAGAATCTCGAATATCTGGACCATCCTTGCTAATAGTATATTCACGAATTTTCTTATCATGCCAAGAGCCTCGCATTTTAAAAACATTAATAGCCCTAGACATTTCCCCACGAATTTCAACATATTGAAGCATGAGAATGGTATCTGTAATGGTAGAAATATGAGATTCCGTAATAGAATGTGCACCCATAAACTGATCTGTAGTATTAGTAAAAAATCCCGTAATTTCCTCCTGTTTAGCATAACCAGTCACCCCAATCACAAATTGACGAAAAGCATTATTAGTGACACCCCTTGCCAAAGCCGAAAGAGAATCAATGGCAATGCGAGAAGGTTTAAAAGAAGATATTTCAGATTTAATCATTTGTAGATGATCCTCTAACCCTGCCGATTCAGGATAAGAGCAAAGTAATTTCAAAAGGCCCTTGCTTTCCATCTCTTCAAAATCAATACCCCAAGAAAAAGCATTACGAGATAACTGTGCTCGTGATTCTTCATATGCAAACAAAAGTGCTCGTTCCTGTTGACGACAACCTTCTTGTAAAAACTTGCTCACAAGTAGAGTTTTTCCCGTTCCAGTTGCTCCAGTTGCGAGAATAATTGAGTCTTTAAAGAAACCGCCCCCACACATTTCATCTAGAGTTGAAATTCCAGAAGAGATTCGTACATTAGAAGAACGCTGAGTAAGTCGCATAGCCCCCAAAGGAAATATATTAATTCCATCATTAGTAATTGTAAAAGGGTATTCTCCCTTCATATGAGTTGTTCCACGGAGCTTAAGAATTTCAACCGTACGACGACGACGTTCTCCTTCTAAAACATTGCGAACAATGACAACATTATCAGAAACAAACTCCTCAACCCCAAAACGAGCCACAGGTCCATATTCTTCAATACGTTCCGTAGTCATTATAGAAGTAACTTTAAGTTGTTTTAACCTAGCAACCAAACGAAAAATTTCCCTTCTAACCACAGAAGCAGCATCATATTGTTGAAATACTGCGGTCACAGAATCCACAGAAACCAACCTAGCCTTATACTTACGAATAGCATATTGAATTCGCTCAATTAAAGCAGATAGGTCAAAATTCCCCACCACCTCTTGTCCTTCAGGATCTGGAGAAGCATCAAGAATAAATAACTTACCAAGATCGATCAAATCTTGTAAATCCCAACCAAAACTATAAGCATTTTCAATAATATCTGTAGGAGATTCTTCAAAAGTTACAAATAAACCAGGATAATCAAAATATTTAATTCCATGATAGAGAAACTGAATCGCTAACAATGTTTTACCAGTTCCTGATGTACCGCT
Source organism: Prochloraceae cyanobacterium PL24a_bin.78 (assembly GCA_028281945.1). Classification (GTDB taxonomy): domain Bacteria; phylum Cyanobacteriota; class Cyanobacteriia; order Cyanobacteriales; family JANQIW01; genus JANQIW01. Next base: position 38,719 of record JANQIW010000145.1, on the reverse strand, counting down.
TACCAGAGTAGTTCGTCCCATAGGAAGGCCACCATGGCTAATCTCATCAAAACCTTCAATCATTGTTCTAATTTTATTAACTCCTTTAAGTTTAGGAGTAGATTCTTTTGGTGTTTCTTCTGTGTTAAATTTTTCATTCATTGTTTTTGATTAAAATTGTTTTAAATTGGTTTATTTTGTTAGTTACTTTTTATTGATTTAAAATTTAACAGAAATTATATATCAGATTCTCTTTCTTTGATTTCTTCATAGAGAAGATCTAAGCCAATTAATACCTTTTCGCGATCGCTAAGATCACCAATAATTTTTCTCACAGGAGGTGGTAAAACCTTGGCTAAAGTTGGGGTTGCTAAAATTTTATCTTCTTCAGCTAGTTGAGGATTTTTGAGAACATCAATTACTTTCAGTGCGTAAACACCATGAAATTCTTGCTCAAGAATATTTTTTAATGTTTTTAAAGCCCGAACTGAATTAGGGGTATTTCCTGCAACATATAATTTCAAAACATAAGTTTTTTTAAACGCACTCATAAGACAAAATTTTATACTCTTTAAAAATTACAAGTTAATATCTAATCTATGGAAAATAATAAATCAAAAGGAATATCTTCTCTAGGGATTGAGCGACGATACATCTCACATAGATGGGCAATAGTATCAATCAAAGCTAAACGATAATCTAATAAAATTTCTTCAGATCTTCCTTCTATTTTGAGTTGTTGAGCAAATTCATCCATTAATTCCATATGTATTTCTAAAATTTGAGATACTGAAATATCAGCAAAAAAAGCCCGATGAACAAATTGATCGATAGATTGATTGATTTCTTCATCATCGGAAAAATAATTAAGTATAATCTCGCGATATTCTAGATTCAACTGTTTTAAAAACTCTTGTTTTTCTTTGTGCTCAAGATGACGATAAAAAAATTGTGGGTTTCTATTGTAGAATACTCCTAAATACCCCAATCGTTCCTTAAGCTTTTCTGCTAATCGACGTTGTTGAAAAAAGAGAAGATTTTGTTTATTCTCTGGTTGCTTAGAACTGACTGTAGCGTTAGGTTTTTCCGAGAGAGAACAACTCGGAGCGAGATGAAGAAATTGACTAATTGCTCTTTCAATAGAAGATGTTATCCCATCAACTTCCCCCTCTTCCAATCTAATTTCTCCACTATGGTATAGAAAAGTAGGAGCTTCTGAATTAATGAAATTTTTGTGATAGTTACTATTGTTGTCAGATGATTTATCTGGTTCGATAATAATTACTGGTAATAGAATTCCTTGTTCATATAGTTGATTTACTACAGAGAGCACCACAGGATTCTTAAATAAAATTAAACAATCAATTTTTTCTTGATTTTGTTCCACTTCATCTATTAACTCTTCTGGAGAATCAATTGCTATGACAGCATAGCGGGTGCCACTCAACAAGTTTGTCAAATCCTCATTGAGTTTTAAAGAAGAAACAAAAATATAAATAGATAATCTTGAAGACAAAGGCTGAAACTACTCAATAAACGAAATTTTAAGCAATAAAATGGATAATTCAAGAAGATTCTCGAATCCCTTAAGAAAATTTAACATTAAATGTCAACTAAAAAAAAATTAATATTTATTTAGTTACTCAAAAAAATGTAACTATTTGTAATAAATTTGGATCTTAATTTAATTTTAGAGGCACAATGAAAGTTAGTAAAAAATAAAATAGAGGCTAAAGTCTGTAAGGTTATAGTTATACACTTTTCGGGAATATATCCCAAAACCAGATAAGTACAGTAAGTACGTTGGTTAATACTTTGGTTACAGTTAGTTACCTTGCTTAATCATTGATCTTATGAATCTAATTAAACCAGAAATTGGATTATGGCATTAAATTTGAAGTTAATATCTGTAAAAACTTCTCCCTCTTAAACAACGCCCAAAACAAATCTATTAAGGATTGTTCATGTTTATTTCTCCCCTAACTCTTAATCATTTTATAAAATTAGCTCCTGTTTGGAAACAAAATGATAGTAATGAAGATATCCTCAAAATTTTACTTTGGAATCCTCATGAAACCATTATAGTTCTAAATGGAGATGAATATCCTCTTGGGGTAATCAATTCCTTTAGTTTGATGAGCTACCTATTTCAGCAATTCCAGGGAAGTAAGATTGAATCCTTAAATTTTGAGAAAAAGATAGAATCTTGTCTTAATCAAATAGATCTTGAAAAATTTATTAAACCAATTATTATTTTACCAGCTTATCTTACAGTAGTTGATTTTTTAACTCAACTTCAAAGAGAAAATAGAAATGAGAAATTAAATTATTCTAGTTGTTTTGTTTTAGTCAACTCTGAAGAGAAATATTTAGGCATACTAAATCCTCTACAAATCCTACAAAATCTAGTCACCGAAAAAGTAATTCCTAAAAAACAAGAACAATCCACATCTATAAATTATCTATCTCAAATATTAGAAAAACTTAACTTCCCTACATCATTATATACAGAAAAAGAAGAAGTAATATTTAAAAATAAAAAGTGGCAAGAATATTTTAATAACTATCAGTTACCTTCAGATTTTTTTAAAAACCAGAAAATAGAACAACCAAAAGAAATAGAATATTTATTAGATAAAACTCTAGAAAATTCAACCATTAAACCAGTATGTCTTAAAGATTATATCAATCAATCCCATAGTGAAATGGCAATAGAAGATGAATTAGAATCAAATTCTAGCCTAAAAAATCATCAAACAATTGATAGTGTTCAATCTATTGAAGGCTACGTATCTTATCAAGAATTCTCCTATTTAGATCAATTTACGGCAACAGAAAAACAAAAACTTTCAAGATTGGAAGAATCTTTAAATTTGACAACAGAAGAAATCATAACAACCAAAGATAGAACTTGGCAAATGGTCAAACTTCCTCTAAATTTAAACCATCAAAAACATCAATTATTCCACGATTCCTTTTCAACAATTCATCAACAAGATCTAGAATTTTCAGGTTGGCTACTATTAGCAATTGATATTACAGAACAATATAATAACACCCAAGAATTAACACTAGAAAATGCAGATTTAACAAAAACAAATCAATTAAAAGATGATTTTTTAGTATCTATAAGTCATGAACTAAAATCACCTGTAACTTCTATAGTAGCCCTTTCAAGCCTTTTAAAAAATCAGAAAATAGGAGAACTCAATCTTCACCAATTAAACTATGTAAATTTACTTCATCAAAGTGGTCGTAAATTAATGATGTTAGTTAACGATTTACTAGATATGACACGCCTAGAAACTGGTAATTTACAACTAACCATAGTACCTATTGACATTAAATCACTATGGAAGGGTATTTATAACTCAGTTACAGAAAAATATCAAAATAAAATTAACAATGGCATCAAATTAATCTTAGAAATTAAATCAGATCTAGAAATTATTTTAGCTGATGAATTGCGTTTAGAACAAATATTAATTAATCTTCTAGATAATGCTGTAAAATTTACATCTTCTGAAGGAACAATCAACTTAAAGTTAGATATATGGGGGAATTGGATTGCCATTATAATTTCCTATACAGGTATTGGAATTCCTTATCAAGAACAATACGGAATATTTGAACAAGTTCAACCACATTATGAGCTTGAATCGACTGGAATAGAATTAATGTTTGCACAAAAACTAGCAAAACTTCATGGTGGCGACATTTCTTTTAAATCCACTCCTGATGAAGGATCTGAATTTACAATTTTAATTCCTAGACATAATAAAAAAATTGAATCTGAGGATTTGTATGAAGATAGTAATTTGATTTTAATTGTGGATTTTACTTGCGAATATATTGACGAATTAACAGATCAACTTAAATCATTGAAAGAAGAAAGAATTATAATTGCCAGAAATGAAAAACAAGCCCTAGAAAAAGCACGTTTATTCCAGCCTTCTTTTATTTTTATTAAACCAATTTTCCCTTTATTTCCTAGTAACAATATATTCAAAATGCTTAAATCTGATGAGAAAACCAAAATAATTCCAACTATAGTTTTAGCAAGAGAAACAGAAATAGAAAATGCTTTAAAAATTGAATCCGATGATTTATTAAAATTACCAATAGAAAAGCAAAATTTACAAAAAATTATTGGTCAAAAAAAACAGAATCCACTTGCTATTAAACAAAATCTAACAATATTATGCCTTCATCCTTCCCACAATAACATCGGGTGGGTAGCTAATATTATTAATGGTTATAAATTTTATTTAAATTTAGATACTGAATCTACTTATAATTATCGAGTTTTAGAAGCAGATGACTTAGATCAAGCAGAACTTTTAGCAAATGTTTGGCAAATTGATGTTGTTATTTTAGATGGTTCAGCTTTTAATAAGCCAGAAGATTATATGGAATCATTCGCTCAAAACCCTTCTTTAGCTTCTTTGCCTTTAGTTACATTAGATGCAACCATTACCGCAGTAGCTAATCAAATTGACAATCTTTCGGTTTTCCCTTGTTTAGTTCCTTCTTCAGAACAAAGTTTAGAAAAACTATGGCAAGTAATTTCAATAGCTATCGGACTTACAGCAATGGATAATTAAAAATGATAGATTATTGACTAGAAGAATGGGAGAATGGGAGAATGGGAGGAATGGGGAGAAGGTTTTTAGGCGGATGGTTTCCTTGGGAATGGGAGAATGGGAGAATGGGAGGAATGGGGAGAATGGGATGAAGACACAGATAGAAATATCATTTTAGATACTCAAAAAGTTATACTAGGAAAAAAGTTATTAATAGTTACTTACAGTAATGACTATCAACCCTAATATAGAAAACTTTAATATCACCTTCGATGGATTTACTCCAGAAGCCCAGGAAGCTTTTTTATTTGCTATCGATATTTTGGATAATATTCTAGATCCTAATTTCATAACACAACCAATTGATTTACAGGCAAATTTTACTAATCTTGGTGGAAGTGGATTCGACGAGAATACCCTAGGAGAAGGATCACCATCTTTTTTTATTGGGAATGATTTTTTAGATTTCATTCCTGATGAAGATATCAGAGATTTTTTTTTGCCAAATGTTTTACATCCAGAAGCATTAGTTATTCAATTTCTAGAATTAGATGGTGAACCTTTCGATCCCATAGAAGGGCCTGAAATAACTATTACTTTAAATAGTGCTAGAGATGATTGGTTTTTTGGAACTAATCCCAATAATATCGGACAAGATCAAATTGATTTTATTACTGTAACGCTTCACGAACTGATACATGGTCTAGCTTTTGTGGGAGGGTTTGATGTTAACAATGGTATTGGTAGTTTTGAATTAGGTTCTCCTCTGATTTATGATAGTTTTCTTGCTAATGGGAATGGAGAATTAATTGCTAATAACAATCTTTTTCCTAACAATTCTATTGCATTGGGAAATGAATTAACTAGTGAAAATTTATTTTTTATAGGAGAAAATGCTCTGGCTGCTAATAATGGTAATCCTGTTAGAATTTATGCCCCGCCTATTTTCGAGCTAGGATCAAGTATTAGTCATCTAGATGAAGATACTTTTAATGGTACCATTGAAGCATTAGAAACTCCTCGCATAACTACAGGAGAAGTCAATCGAGAAATAGGGCCAATAACATTAGGTATTTTACAAGATATTGGTTGGGAATTTTTATTAGAAGAAGAAATCTCAGAAGACAATCCAGAAGAAATAACCTCAATGAATATAGATATTGATGGCAATGGAGAAGCCGATGCCTTAACTGATGGATTGTTGATCGTTCGTTTCTTGTTTGGATTTACAGGAGATTCCCTCATTAACGATGTTATCGGTGACAATGCTACTCGTAATACTGTTACTGAAATCGAAGGATTTTTAGAAGATATTAATCCCACTCTTGATATTGATGGGAATGGGGAAGTGGATGCTTTAACCGATGGATTGCTGGTTGTTCGTTTCTTGTTTGGATTTACAGGAGATTCCCTTACTAATGATGTTATCGGTGAAAATGCTACCCGTAATACCTTTGGAGAAGTTGAAAATTTTCTTGAATCTCTATTGCCAACTACAGAAACAACAAATCTTTAATTATTGACTGATTTAATTTAACTAAACCTTAATCTAACAAATGTTATAATAAAAACCATAGATTATTGTTATTTTTGAGTTAAAAGAATGACTTCCGATATTAATATAGAAAATTTTAATGTAAGTTTTGATGGATTTACACCTGAAGCAGAAGAAGCTTTTTTATTTGCCATTGATATAATGGATAATATTTTAGATCCAAGTTTTGTTTCCCAACCCATAAATTTACAAGTAAGCTTTGCAGATCCTGCTGATTTTGGCTTAAGTGGTAACATTCTTGGTAAAGGTTCTCCATCTTTCATCTTAAGTGATGTATCAGGTTTCATTTCTGATGAAGATATCATAGATATTTTTGTCCCAAATGTTGTATATCCAGAAGCATTACTGAATCAATTTACTGGAATTAACCTCTTAAGTGGACCTGAAATCACTCTTATTTTCAATATTAATAATGATAATTGGTTTTTTGGTCTCGATCCTAACGAGATAGGAAATAATGAAATTGATTTTGTTACCGTTGCTCTTCACGAGTTAATACATGGTTTAGGTTTTGCCGATGGATTTACTATTAATAATGGCCTTGCCAGTTTTGAACTAGGAGCACCGACAATTTATGACATTTTTCTGGCTAATGATAATGGAGAATTAATTCTAAATACAGAGAATATCAATAATCCTAACGATTTTTTTCCTAATAATGGTGCTACTGTTGCCAATGAATTAGTTAGTGAAGAGTTATTTTTTGTCGGAGAGAATGCTTTAGCAGCTAATAATGGTGATCCAGTTAGACTGTTTGCACCACCTATTTTCCAGCCAGGATCGAGTGTTAGTCATCTGGATGAAGATACTTTTAACGATACCATCGAGGCTTTAGAAACCCCCAGTATTAGTACAGAAGAGATAAATCGGGAAATAGGACCAATAACATTAGGTATTTTAGAAGATATCGGTTGGAAATTTTTAGTAGAAGAAACCAATATAGAAGAAATTAACCCCATAAATAATATCGATATTGATGGTAATGGAGAAGCTGATGCTTTAAGTGATGGATTATTAATTGTTCGTTTTCTATTTGGATTTACAGGAGATTCCCTGATTAATGGTGCCATTAGTGAAAATGCTACCCGTAATACTGCCGCTGAAATTGAAGGATTTTTACAAGATGCTAACGATAACAATCTTCTTGATATTGACGGTAATGGAGAAGCTGATGCTTTAAGTGATGGATTGCTAATTGTTCGTTTTTTGTTTGGATTTACAGGGGATTCCCTAATTAATGGTGCTATCGCTGAGAATGCCCAACGTAATACTGCTAGTGAAATTGAAGCTTTTCTTGAATCTCTTGTGGATACAACAGAGACAATCATTATTTAATTGATTGTATTTAAAACCAATTATTGATTTGTAAATCAGGTATCGATGGCTTTTTAAGCTTTGGATTCCTTGTGTAAATGAGAAAAAATTCAAGGGAGGTATTATCCTGACATTTAGGTAAAAACCAGATATAAACCCTTTCCCTTATATTAAATTTCCCAAATAGTAATAGATTTTAAATTTCAAAAATAATAATAGAGTTTAGGGTTCAGGGTATAAATTCAATAATTTATCCATTAGTTATTGTTATTTACCTTCCCATTCCTCCCATTCTCCCATTCTCCCATTCTCCTCACTTTCTCACCAATAAAATAGGGAAAATATAATCTATTTAGGGCAGCCTGAAGATACGGGCTTACCACAACCACAAGTTTCTGGTGCTGCGGGGTTGTCAAAAGTAAATCCACTAACACTTCCAGCTTCGACAAAATCAACTACAAGACCATTTAAGTAAGAAGCACTATTAGAATCGAGATAAATATTAAGATTATTTTGCTGATAAATGATATCGTCTGGAGAAGGAGAATCAACAAGTTTTAATTTATACTCAAAACCACGACAGCTATCATTGGTAGCACTTAAACGAACTCCTTTTTGAGAAGAGGCATCAATTTTACTATCGAAACAACTAAGAAGTTTAACGGAAGCTTTTTGAGTAAATGTAATTTCCATAATGAAAGATAAATTTTATTAGGTAAACAGGTTTAAAATTCTACTAATATAAGCTCAATCTATGATAATTTATGAGCATTTATATGCAAAAATAAAATCTACTAGAGAATATCATAGAATAATTAGTAATGATTGCCAAACTAAGTGATAAATTCTTAAATAAATATTAAATTAATTTACCATAAATTACTTGTAGTTCAGTAATTAAATAGTTCACTTAATTAGTAGATTAACTATAGCATACTAGATAAAAATAAAATGTATCCTAAGTAATAAAGTTAAGGGAAAAAAGAAATCCCTAATAATTTCTTAAGGAAAGGAATTGTGTTAATAAATATTATCTTAAATATTATGTTAAATCTTCTTTTGAATTAATCTTATTATCTTGTATTATGGAAGATTTTTATTAGGATCATTTTTAAAAATAATTTCTTTTTCGATTCTAATTAATTGATAAGGAGGTTTATCCACTAACAATTGATAATCATCTGATTGTAGACGAAGTCTATTAAGATCTTGTGGACGAGAAACAATTAAAATAGTTGAAGGAGAATCAGGAATATTAGCAGTTTTGTTTAAATATGGAGCAAGTTTAAGACTGCTATTAAAGAAAATAGTAAAACGCTGGGTATAAAAAACAACGCTTGGCTTTTTAAAACCAATCATAAAGAATTCTTCTTGGGGTTTTGCCACTTCTTCTAGTTGATAAGAAATTTCTCTTAAAGGCAATTGTCGAGCTTTATCAACCAAAAATAGAGTAGGTGTAACTAGAAAAATAATAAAGGCAATAAATCCTAAGATATTAATAGCTATTAACCATTGCCATCGATTTCTTTTTATTAGTAAAAAGATGCTAATTAAAGCAGTAATTCCCCAAACAATTGCACCTCGAATTGGTAAACCTGATTCTCTAATTAACCCAGGCAAATCAACAGCAGCGGGATCATTTCCAATAATATTAGGAAGCAAGATAAATCCAATAGCAAGAATAATTAATAAAATAATATTGACAATACAACTAATCAATAAATCCCAATTTTTAGAATAATTTTTGTTATTATCAGTAAATTCTTCGCTCCATAAAGAAGCAATTAAAATAGCACCAGCAGGAATAACAGGCAAGGTATAACTAGGAAGCTTAGTAATAGCAATACTGAAAAAGATAAAGATACTTAAAAACCAAAAAATAGCAAATAGATTTAATTGAAATTTTCTAGGTTGTTTTTGCCAAAATTTTCGTCGCCAAACCATCACCCTAGCCATAGATACTGGTAAAAAAACTGACCAAGGAATAAATAAAATAAGTATTATCAAAAAATAAAAATACCAAGGAGCCTCATGTTGATTAACCACACCAGTGAAGCGTTCAAAATTGTGATAACCAAAAAAAGAATTGAGATAATCTTGACCATTTTCAATGGTAACTAAAATATACCAAGGAACAGAAATTAGGGAAAAAATTAGAGTTCCCCAAACAATTCCCATCTCTTGAAAAACGGTTTTTAATTTACCTAAATACCATAAAAAAGGAAGAATAATTAAACCTGGTAAAACAATCCCAATTGGCCCTTTAGTTAAAACAGCTAAAGCAGTAAAAATATAAAAAGCAAGATACCAAGAGTTGGGAAAAATCAAGAGAGATTTCAGGAAAGATTGAGGAGGTAAATTTTGTTTTTCAGAAGTAACATATCCCCAAAAAAAACAAAGTAATGCTATTCCTACACAACCAGTTAATAGCATATCAGAAACCCCTTGATGAGACCAAATTAAGGCATAAGGATTAAGGGCAACAATACTACCACCAATCCAAGCAGCAATCCATAACTGACGTTGATTTGTTACTTGATTTTTTTGGGAATTAAAGTTAGAAAAACCAAAATATCTAAGAGTATAAAAACAAACAAAAGTTAAGGCAATAGCGGCTATAGCTGAAGGCAAACGAACAGCCCATTCATTAACACCAATTACCTTATAAAATATGGCCATCAACCAATAAATTAAAGGCGGTTTATCGAAGCGAGTTTTGCCATTAAAATAGGGTGTAATCCAATCTCCCGTAACTGTCATTTGGCGAGCACTTTCTGCAAAAACCGGCTCTGTTTCATCAATTAATCCAGTGTTACCTAAATTATATACAAAAGCAATCGTCACAATAAGTAAGAGCCAAAGAATAGATAATCCCCAAACAAGTCGAGGATATTTGGGAAAAAATTTCCACCATTGCTTAAGGAAATTAGGATAAGAGTTCATTTACCGATTGAATAAGTTTCGCAGTTTAAATTAATTTTTCAATGAATTAGAAAGAATATCATTATTAAGATATATAGTTTTTATGGAATATAGTTATTTTAAATCTTAAAGTTAGGAACATAAAGAGTAAGATTTTATTCAGAAAAAATAGTTTATTTTCTATGGTTTCTATTTTTTCTAGTACTTTAACGCTCCTATTCTTTAAATTAGATTATTATTCTTATTTAAGATTACCAATACGATCCAAAGGCCAAAAGCGAAAAACTGCACGACCAATGATATTTTCTGTTGGTAAAAAGCCCCAAATATGAGAATCATTGCTATTATTGCGATTATCTCCCATAACAAAAATACTCCCTTCAGGAACTTTTACTGGATAAAGATTGTAATGAGGACTTTCTAAAATATAATCTTCTTTAATCGGAATATCATTTACATAAATCTTACCATTAAATACTGAAACAATTTCACCACTAGTAGCTATTACCCTTTTTATAAAAGCTTGATCTCGATGATAACCTTGGATTTGCAATTGTGGTGGGGGGTTAAACACAACAATATCTTGATGTTGAGGGGGATGGAATTTGTAGGAAACCTTTTCGATCGCAAGACGATCGCCCTGCCTTAAAGTAGGTAACATAGAATCAGAAGGGATATAACGAGGTTCAGCAATAAAGATCCGAATCAACATTGCTAAAATGAGACCAATAATAACAATTTGAAAGTTTTCCCTAATTTGCTGCCACAAAGAAGTATTGGGTTGTTTTAATTCTGATGATGATTTTGAGGAATCAGAAATTGGAGTGATTAAATCTTGTTCAGTTGATTTCATATTTTAATGATTAAGTTCTGCTTTTGCGCGCTTCCAGAGATTTTCTAGTTCATCTAAAGTATATTCTGCCAGAGGGCGATCGGCAAAAGTTTCTATTTTGGATAATCGTTGAATAAAACGTTGATTAGTTCCATGTAAAGCCTCTGAAGGATTAAGATCATACCATCGAGCGAGATTAATGAGAGTAAATAAGACATCCCCTAATTCTGCTGAAGCAGCAGCTCTATCTTCACTTTGTAGGGCTTCTTTAAATTCAGCCAATTCTTCATGAAATTTATCCCAAACGCCGTCAACATTTTCCCATTCTAACCCTGTTGATGCAGCTTTGTAGGAAATTTTGCTGGCTGCCATAAGTGGTGGTAAGGTTTGGGCATAACGATTTAGTTTATAACTGACTAATTGAGCGGTTTGAGGTGTTAATCCTTTTTCTTGGGCTTTAATTTCTTCCCAATTTTTTCTGACTTCATCAATTCCTTCTACTTCTGTTGTACCAAATACATGGGGATGACGACGGATTAGTTTTTCTGTAATGCCGTTGGCTATATCTTGGAGGTTAAATTGATTTTCTTCCTTGGCTATTTGTGCTTGGAGTATGACTTGTAAGAGTAAATCTCCTAATTCTTCTTTGATTGATTCTTTGTTTCCACTACGAATTGCTGTTGTGGTTTCGTAGGCTTCTTCGATGATGTAAGGGATTAATGTTTCTGGGGTTTGGGCTAAATCCCAAGGGCATCCTCCGTTTGGATTCCTGAGTTGGGCTACTACTTCTATTAGCTTTGATAGGGCTTCTAATACTTTTCGATCGTTGTTTTTGTTGGCTGTTTTTTCGATCTCGCTAGACATAAATTATCTACCATAACTTAATTCTTCTTTTACTATGATAGCGATTTGAAAATTCTTTACAATTTGCAAGGTTATGATACTTAAAAAACAATCGGTACTGATCACAGAATTTAACTCTAAAGCAGTGCCGACTATGTTTTCCTAATGATAATTGCTGGTTTTTTTAGTCTAAACTCAAGAACTAAACCATCTTTAGTAAGTATATTTGAAGATTGCATCACCTAAAGCTTTCCATGTTTGAGGACCAACCACTCCGTCTACTTTTATGTCAGGAGCTGGAAAAGGAAAAGTTAGGTTATAATTTTGTTGAAACTCAGTTACTATTTGTTTGCATTGACTATCGTAGTTGCCATCAAACTTTACATTAGTAGTAATAAGAGTTGGATATGTAGGTCGTTGACTGAACCAAAAGATTGAAGCTAGCAACTGTTCAAGGAATCAAACAGACTCTCCACTATCTCCTTCCTTTAAGATAGGCAATTCTATTGTAGCCATTATATTATCCTCAAAATTAAACTATAATACTAAGTTAATAACAGACTAAAAACCTAGCTGTTATTTCATTTATATTATAGCATACTTGTCTTGATTTTGTCAAAGAATATTTTGTTAAAAAAGATTAAACTGTTATTTCATCAGCAAAACTTTGGACTCTAGTAAAATAGAATTCCCCAGCAATGGATCCCCATACCAATTCATCCGTTTCAGGATCATAACCTCGATCCATGCTAGTCAATTGATGCTCATCAACTTCAAAAGAATTATCTAAATAAGTTTCACGATCGTTACGAACCACAATACATTTTTTACCCGGTTTAACCACACCTTTAAAACTTTTACCAGTCCATTCCACAGTCATATCGCAACCCGGTAATTTTTCCAAATCATCTAAAGTTAAATCTTTTAACTTATCAGGATTGCGAGCGGCACCATAAAATTTTTTTTCATCTTTAATTTTGTAATTTTCCAATTCGATAGCATCATCTACCAACTTAAAATTTAAAACCCTTAAACGATAAGGAGAATTCAGCATAAAATCATAAGCTTGCTCAAGAAATAAACTCACTTCTGAAAACAAAGAAAAAGGAAGAGGGCGCATACAAACCCGAATATGAGCATATAAAGGTGGATTATCAAAAGCTTGTTGTTGATTGCTAAAATCTCCTGCCATCCAACGTGCTAAAGTTTTAATATCAGTAGAATTTGTCATTATTTTGATTTCCAAATGTTAGTTTCCAAAAATTTCTAATATTTTAATCTTTCAAAATTTAATTACTAAAAATCCAAATTTCTGTAGCTTATTTTTCAATTAGACGAAATAACAAAAACTGATTTACTTGATTATCTCGAAAATTGTCATCACTAACTAAGATTAAAGATTGACTGCCATCTTTGAATTTAGGACCAAATACTGCACCTTCTAAATTATCTAATTCAATGCCTAAACTATCTAAATCCAAGACTAACTGTTTTTTCAAAGGTTGAATTTGACTTAAATTGCCTTTAAGGCTATCAATTCTAGAAGTATCTGTAGCATTACCAATTGCTACTTGAAAAATTTTTGCCCCCGCTCCTCTGATGCCAAAAGTTCTTTCTAAACTCAGAAAATAACCCGGTTGATTTAAAGCAACTAATTCTGTTAAACCATTATATAAAACACCATTTTTTGAAGGCTCTAAAAGATAAAGATGTTCTGCTACTAATATAGGGCTACCTATAGAATCTATTTCATAGTGGAGAAAACGAATTCTTTCTCGTTGTTCGTCAAATTCTTCTTGTAAATTATCTTGCAAAACTGTGGTTGTATCTTGACTTAATCCTGCTTCTGTAGCAGCGAATAAGCGAAAAGGATCATCAGCTAAAGTGCTATCTGCCTTAAGAGTTAGGGCTTCAAATCCTAAATTTTCTCGAACACCACGAGGATTTGAAATTTCCTCATCTGATTCATTTTCTAAAAAACGTTGAGGGATTCTAATATCGTTTTTTAATTCTCCAGAAAAGCTATATTCACGAATAAATGGAGGGATATTTTTGCTAGGAATTCCTTCGCTAGAGATAAATAAAGTGTTTCTTGGAGAAATAGTAATTCCTTCTGGATCGATAGTTCCTTTGCTATAGTTTTCCCCTCGATTATTTTTCAAAAAAGTAACATTATTAATTGAAATATTGTCTATTTTAGGATTGGATTCATTGCTTTGATCGAAGTTAATTTTAAGAGTATAAAACCTAGCAGGAGACAATTGAGAGCGATCGTCAGAAAGAGCATAAAAAGTATCAGAAGATTTATCATAAGTTATAGCAGATAAACCACCAACATTAGTACTTTCAAATTTAGTTTTTGGAAGTTGATATTCCCCCAAAAATTCTAAAGAGAAATCCTGAAAAATTCGATCTTGAGAAAATGCTTGTACGGATGTTTGACAAGCAGTTAAAGTAATAATTAGGATTAAACTAAGGAGAATAGTTGTTATTTTTTTAATCATTAGTTAAGAGATAAAAATGCAGTAAAATATAAAACCCAGTTATTTATTATTTAATAATTCTTACTTTTTAGTTGTTAGTTTTTATTAGCCACCAATACCGATAAAATCTGCTAAAGTACTGCTAAAAGGAATCAAAATTGTCAAAGCTAAAAAAAGTGCCAATAAACCCAAAAGTGCTCTAGTATCATCCAATTCTGTTAATTCATTAAGATTAGGACGTTCCAATTCTCTTTGTAAAAATAGAATCAAAATTCCCCAATAAAAAGTAAGAGGATTATTAGGATTTAATAAAGAAGCAATAGCTAAAATAATGATAGTAGTAATAGTAGTCAACCTAGCTATCTTACGACCATAAATTGCTTGAATCATTCTACCACCATCTAACTGTCCAGCTGGCAATAAATTTAAAGAAGTAATCACCAATCCACACATTCCAATAATTGTCAAAGGGTGAATATTAATCAAAGAATTACTCATAGCATTTCCTAAGATTAATCGAGACATAAATCCCACGAAAATAGAACCTCTAAAAAACTCTGTTGGGATTTGAAAATCAGTAGTTGAAGGTGAAAGAAATAAACCAATTACTAACATTAAAAAAGAAACTATTCCACCACAAATAGGGCCTGCAAAAGCAATATCAAACAATACCGATCGATTAGGAAGTAAAGATTCAAAACGAGTAATAGCACCAAAAGATCCGATTTGCAAACTAGGGATAAAAAAGGGAAAACTAAGCCTAATTTTATGACGATTAGCAATAACAAGATGACCTATTTCGTGAGATGCTAAAATCATCCAAAAACTCAAAGCAAGGGGAATAATTTGTTGATATTCACCTAAATCATTAAACAAATCAAAACCCATTAATAACCCTGCTGCTTCTACACTAGTAAAAATAGTTGCAATCAAAAGAACTAGGGCTAAATTCTTTTGAGCGAGGGTACTTTTGGGAGGATCATTACTGGAAGGAAGAACTATTGCCACTGGTTTACCTTCTGGGCTTTCTACTAAAAAGAGACGATATTTATCCCCCAAAGCTGCTTGTAGTTTTGCGGTAAGACGTTGATGAACTACTTCAGGTTCCCCTCGTAAATTCCCTCGAAAAATAGCTCCTTCTTGATAAGGTATAGTTTCTATAGCAAAGAAAGTATCTATGCCAAAAATTCCTTTAATTAATTTGAGATCTTCATCTTGAATGGGAGATATTTCTGAGGAAAATTTTTCTTGTTCTTTTTCTTGTGCTGCTAATTTTTCCTGAAATATTTTTTCTTTTAACTTTAATTCTTGTTCTTGTTCTTTTTCTGCTTGAATTTTCTGTTGTGCTTTTTCTTTAAGAATAGTATTTTGTCCTAAAGCTCTTAGACGATTACCTAAAATAACATAAGTTATTACCGAAGCAACGACAATAAAAATAATTCCCACTGGGTTTAAATAAATTCCAGCAGCAAATAAACTAAAGAATATAAGCCAAGGTATGGTTAAAACTACCGATTGCAACCAAGCTAAAACCCCTAATTTGCCATAAGATTTAGCTCGATTAAAGCCCCATGTTATAATTATCCCGGCTATAAAAAAAAGTAAAATTGTGATTGTGTTTAAAGATTCATTCATCATTAGTTAATATTATTAGTTTCCCTCAGTGCTTCCCTAAGTATTCCTTGATTATTATTTAAAATTAAGGTTGCCTCTGATAATTCTAAGCCGCTCCAGTGCATTAATAAAGCTAATTTAACTTGTTTTCCACTTTTTTCTAATAAAGCCTTAGCTTCTGTTCGATTTAGATCGGTTAAATCTTGAATTATTCTCAAAGATCGATCAAGAAGTTTTTGATTAGTTACAGCAACATCCACCATTCTGTTACCATATACTTTCCCAAGTTTCACCATTACTCCAGTTGAAATAATATTCAAAGCCATTTTGGTCACAGTTCCTGCCTTTAACCTAGTAGATCCTGCAACTATTTCAGGACCTGTAATTAGACGAATATCTATATCAGCATTGCTAGAAACTTGACTTACAGGAACACAACTCATAAAAATAGTAGCTGCACCTCGTTGTTTAGCAGCATTCATCGCTCCGTGAACAAAAGGAGTTGTCCCTCCGGCAGTAATTCCCACCACTACATCCAATTCATGAATTTGTTTGTAAGCCAGAGCAGAAGCACCATCTTCCATCTTATCTTCTAAAGCTTCCGAAGATCTAAGCAAAGCAGGAGCACCTCCGGCAATAATACCTTGAACCATTTCTGGAGGAGTGCAAAAAGTTGGGGGACATTCTGCGGCATCTAATACTCCCAAACGCCCACTAGTACCGGCTCCGACATAAAATAACCGCCCCCCTTGACGTAATTTGCTAGTAGTTAAATCGATGGCTTTTGC
The DNA here is from genome assembly GCA_028281945.1 of Prochloraceae cyanobacterium PL24a_bin.78. Classification (GTDB taxonomy): domain Bacteria; phylum Cyanobacteriota; class Cyanobacteriia; order Cyanobacteriales; family JANQIW01; genus JANQIW01. The sequence continues at coordinate 21,806 of JANQIW010000145.1, read as the reverse complement.
TAAAGATTCCCGTGCTTGTTTGATGGCATCTATGGTTTTAGCATCTTCTTGATTAAATAAATCTACCAATTCTAAAGAATTTAAAGTATCAATTTTTTCACTAGCTGGATTAGTTTGTTCGGTAACGAGATGACCTCTATCCGTAAGATTTTCCATATTATTTACAATAATCCTTCTAACTTACGACGAATACTTTCCAATTCTGATTCAGACATAGAGGCTTTTTCTTGAACTTTTTTTCCTTCTTGACTCCAATCTGTTTTTTCCACATTACTTTCCGGTGGCACTGCTAACATATCTTTATCAATTAACTTACATTCATAATTAGCCTCTGCACAAAAATCTTCTATTTCTTGACGATCGATTTCTTCTACTGTAGGGTTTGGTAAATCTTGAGCTTCTAACATAATGGCAAAACGAGTAGCATCATCCTCATTTTCAAACATTAATACAGTATTTTTGTCTTCTACTCTTATAGTATGAATTCCTTCATTATCTGTTCTTGCATTAAACAATATTACAAATACACCCATTTTATATTCTTATAATTACTTTGTTGTTTATTTTTTCTAATTTTTCTTGTTTTTTTCTTATAGGCGCAATAACTGCGCCCAAATTTTTAATTTCGCATCAGCCATTTTTGGCCATTCAAGCGTTGCAAAGTATATAATACCATAAGATCAAGAGTAACTTTGCGTTCATCAATCATAAAAGACTCGATGGTACTTGCTTGATTTCCATTTGTAGTACAAGAGAAAGCTTTGGGTCCTTTAATATTTTCTTCAAGGAAATAAAGATTAAACTGACGCAAACCATTTTGCCAATTACCAATAGTTTGCCAACATTCTCCTTGAGAAGATGCACCAACCATAGGTAATTTAGACTTAGTAAATTCCAAATTAATATCCTCTAATCCCTGCTTAGTTAAAGCATCACGGAGACTAGGAATAAAATGTTGCTCCATAAATTCAGTAAAAGGCTTGTCTTCTACTGCGGGGGGTTTTTCTTTTTTTGCTTTGGTGGGTTTAGCTGGAGTGTTTTCCTCTGCCATTGACTAATCTTCCTCAATTATTACTTACAAAATTTCCTTATCTAAAACTATAGCAATGCCTCTTTGGATATTTCCATAAAAATATAAGATGCCAAGATTATTATTAGTTAAAATTTTGTTATTTTAGCTCAAATTTTTTGGCAACAGTGATTTTTAATTTTCTATTTTTCTACTGCTATAGCTTTGGATTTTGCTTTAATTATTTATGATCTAAAGCCATATAATATTGTGGCATTTTTGATAAAAATTGTATCAGCTTAATTGTTAAAAAATAACAGAAATTGACAAAAACTAAAACCAAACCAAAAAAGAAGTAAAAATTTGATTTTCTAATAGAAATAATCTCAAGAAAATAAAAATATCTTGAGTTGTTAGGGAGATTATACCGCTTCAGATGGAGCTTTTGGTTTAAATTGGAAAACAGAAAAGAACACATTACGACGAATATCTGTCATCATTTCCAAAAACATTTCATAACCTTCTTGCTTATATTCAATCAAAGGATCTTTTTGTCCATAACCCCGTAAGCCAATAGATTCTCGTAAAGCATCCATTGCTTGTAAATGCTCACGCCAAAGGGTATCTATCTGGTTTAAAATAAAGAATCTTTCTACTTCTCTCATCAAACCCGGACGAGTTTTTTCTACTTGATCTTCTTTAATATCGTATGCTTTTCGCACTTCTTCGTGTAAAAATACTTTAATTTCCCCTACCGTCATATCTTCTAAATGTTTTTCTTGTAAATCCTCCAATAAGTAAACAAACTCTTTAATTTTTGCCACCATTTTTCCTAATTCCCATTCTTCGGGTGGTAAATCTGGATTCACATAAGCATTAACAATATCATCCATAGTTCTTTCACCATATTGAATGACTTGTTCTTTGATATCATAACCTTCTAAAACCCGGCGACGTTCAGCATAAATTGCCCGTCGTTGATTGTTCATCACTTCATCATATTCAAATACTTGTTTTCGTGCATCATAATAGAAAGTCTCAACCTTTTTCTGAGCACCTTCTAGGGAACGAGTGAGCATCTTTGACTCAATGGGCATATCTTCTTCCACTCGGAAAGCATTCATCAAACCAGCCACGCGATCGCCACCAAATATACGTAACAAATTATCTCCTAAACTGAGGAAAAACTTAGTAGATCCCGGATCTCCTTGTCTTCCCGCCCTTCCCCGTAACTGATTGTCAATTCTGCGGGATTCGTGGCGTTCAGTCCCGATTACATGAAGCCCACCTAAACTCACAACTTCATCATGCTCTTGATCAGTAAAGTTTTCATATTCTTGCTTCACTTGTTGATAAGCTTCCCGTAATTTTTGAATTACTGGATCTTCAGTAGGAGCTTTTTCCGATGCAATAGCTATTTTCTCTTCTGCTTCTAACTCTGTCAGACTCTGTTCGCCATACTTATCTACCGCAATTTTCACCACATCTTTAAGCATAGTTTCTGCTTTTTCTGATAACTTAGTAGGAAAAATCGACTCAGACGCGCGCCAAGTTTTCACCTTTGGAGCAGCACCATCAAAACCTTGACCTCGCTTGCGGGAATTATTAACCTTGGGCACATTAGCCATAAAGGCATCATCTTCAGGCTTAACGATTTTAGGCATAAAATACTCGCGTAATTTCAAACGAGCCATATAATCAGAATTCCCACCTAAAATAATATCCGTCCCACGCCCAGCCATGTTAGTTGCGATGGTTACAGCACCTTTTCTTCCTGCTTGAGCAACGATTTCTGATTCTCTTTCCACATTTTCGGGCCTTGCATTGAGGATATCATAGGGCACTTTCATTTCATCAAGGATTCGTGATAGTACTTCAGATTTTTCCACACTTGTAGTACCAACTAATACAGGGCGACCTACTTCGTGCATTTGGCCACTTTCTTCAGCGATAGCCTTCCATTTAGCCATTTCGGTTTTATAGACAACATCGGATAAATCTTGACGTTTTGGAGGCTTATTAGTAGGAATAATCGTAACTTGTAGATTATAAACCTTTTCAAATTCAGTTTCTTCAGTTTTAGCGGTTCCCGTCATCCCTGAAAGCTTAGGATAGAGTAGGAAGAAATTTTGATAAGTAATAGTAGCTAAAGTTTGAGTTTCCTTTTGAATTTCCACGGCTTCTTTGGCTTCAATTGCCTGATGTAAGCCATCACTCCAACGTCTACCTGGTAAAACCCTACCAGTAAATTCATCTACAATTACCACTTCACCATTACGTACTATATAATTTACATCTTTAGTAAATAATTCTTTAGCTTTAATAGCATTAAATATATAATGTGCCCAAGGATTGTCTTTGTCATATAAATCTGTCATCCCTAACAATTTCTCTGCTTTTTCAAAGCCTTCATCTGTCATCAAAACATTCCGGGCTTTTTCATCCACTTCATAATCCTTTCCTTCTTCTTCTTCCTCTTGTTTTTCAAGGGAATTAGCGATTTGAGCAGCTTTAATATATTTTTCTGTAGGGCGTTCGATCTGTCCTGAGATAATCAAAGGAGTACGAGCCTCATCAATTAAGATAGAGTCAACCTCGTCAATAATGCAGTAATTAAAAGGACGCTGTACCACTTCTGCCATAGAAGTAGCCATGTTATCTCGGAGATAATCGAAACCTAATTCACTGTTGGTGGTATAAGTAATATCACAACCATAGTTTTTCTTCCGTTCAGGGGGAGACATTCCTGCTTGAATCAAACCAACACTAAGACCGAGAAAACGATGTATTTGCCCCATCCATTCTGCGTCACGACGAGCCAAATAATCATTGACAGTTACGACATGAACTCCTTTTCCAGTTAAACCATTAAGATATGCAGGTAAAGTTGCCACAAGGGTTTTACCTTCACCAGTTCTCATTTCAGCGATTTGGCCTGTATGGAGAACGATGCCCCCTAATAATTGGACATTATAGTGTCTCATCCCTAAGACTCTAATGCCTGCTTCTCTAACCACAGCAAAAGCTTCTGGAAGGATCTCATCTAAGATTTCCTTTTCTTCGTCTTGGTTTTTAGCCTTAGCAAGTTGTTCTTTAAATTCTATTGTTTTATGTTTAAGCTCGTCATCTGAGAGTTTTTTAAGATCTTCTTCGTAAAGCTCAACTTCTGCTATTAAAGGTTGTATTTTTTTTAGTTTACGGGTATTGGGATCACCAAATAGATTTTTTAGCATAACAGTTTTTTATTTATTTTCTTTTTGTCAAAGGTTCATGTACCTACGCTCTTTGAGCAATTGTTAAATTTAATATTTAGATCTAGCAATAGCTATCTATCATACTATCATTTTTTCCCAATTGGTTAATAAGCTTTAACCATGCCCCCATTTGGTTTAGCCATCATAGTTTTTGGTGAGTTATTCAATTTCAATTCTGCTTTAAAACTGAGGTGGTAATACTAGTTATACCAAATCCGGTTTACACAGACCTTTTATTTTTCATTATGGTTTATACCGCTCTATTCTTTCCGAATTCCGAATTCCGAATTCAGACTTCTGCAAGAAGTCTATTATCCTTCAATATTTGATTGATTTTAGTGAAATATTGGCTAATATTTGTTGACTCCATCTAGCCCTCATCATAAATCTAGTTGCTAATTATCCACTTTAAAATTACCAACGGAGGCTTGTAATTGAGAAGCAATAGTCACTGTTTTTTCTAGAGAAGTAGAGACAAGACTAGAAGAATCGGAAGTATTTTCAGAAACCTTAGCAATTTCTCGCATTAAATTTTTCACTGATTGAGAATTTTCTGCTTGAGATACAGTTGAATTTTTAATTGATTGTAATAAGTCGTCTATTTGTTGAGAGATATTGACAATTTTGGAAAGACTTTCTTTAGCTTTACTGACTAATTGAGTACCTTCTTCCACTTGAGTTGAGCCTAATTCCATGGCTTCTACTACTTGTGAAGTTTCCTGTTGAATGGATTCAACGATATGTTCAATTTCTTTAGTAGCTGCTGCTGATTGGGCGGCTAATTGTCCTACTTCTTCCGCTACTACAGCAAAACCTCGTCCTTCTTCTCCCGCTCTTGCTGCTTCTAGGGAGGCGTTAACTGCTAAAAGATTAGTTTGTAAGGCTATCTGATTAATTAGGGAAATTACTTTGACAATTTCTTTAGAAGATTCTCCTAATTGTTTAACTTTTTTTTCGGTTTGGGTAATAGTATTTTTGAGTTTGGCAATACTTTCTACAGTCAAATCCATAGTTTCTCCTGAGTTTAAGGCGGTTGTGGAAGCCATTCTAGATACTTCAGCAGCAGAAGTTGCGTTAGATGCTACTTCTTGAATGGAGTTGGTTATTTGTTCTACTGAATCTAGGGTTTCATTAATTTGAGTGGCTTGTTCAATGGATTCTGTAGCTAGTTTGGATATATCTTCCTTGTTTTGCCCAACTAATTCATTTACTTGGGTAGCTGCTTCTTTGACTTGAATGACTAATTTTCTAAGATTTTCAACAATATTATTTAAAAATTCTCCTACTAGACCTATTTCTCCATCTGTTATTCCTGCTTTTACAGTTAAATCTCCTTGAGATATGCCTTCTACTTGATTTACAAGTTGATTTATTTGTTTTTGAATACTTTCTTTTTGTTGACGTTCTCGTTCTGCTTCTGATAATTTTTGTTCTAATAATCTAAAACTACTTAAATATACCCCTATTTGATTACTTATATCAACGGTATATTCAATTTCCCAGGGATTCCAAGTACGATGCTCTGAACAACTATAAACTTCTAGTAAGCCAAATAAATCTTCTCTTTGGATAATGGGGACAACTAAATTAGATTTAACTTGGATATTTTTGATAAATTCAAAATATTTGGGATTAAGATCTGCTTGAAAGATATTTTTATTAGCAACTACATTACCTTTTTTATAGTCTTCAATGGATTCTAAAGATATATAAGAAGAGTCTATTTTAGTTCCAAGAATACTTGAGAATTGATCTACAACTGTTTCGGCAATAATATAACTATTCCATCCTTCGTCAAAACGATAAACTACTACTCGATCGGCTTTTAAAGTTCCAGCAATTTCAGACATCAACTGGTTTAAGGATGAAGTTACTTCATCTATTTCTTGAGCACGAGCAATTTGAGCTAATAATTTAGTTCTTTTATTTTCTTGTGATTGTTTTTCTAATAAATTTTTAACTTGTAAAATGAGTTTATTAAAACTTTTAGCTAGAGTTTGTATTTCAGATGTGCCACTTGCTTCGGTAAAAACATCAAAATTTCCTGAAGCAACTATTTTTTCGGTATTTTTTGCTAAGTTATCTATAGGATTTGATATTTGACGAGCTAAGACGATAATACTTCCTATGCCTATAAATGCGAGAACAATAGTAGATGTAATAAATAGAAAAATAAATTCATTACCGGCTGCTTGAATTTCTTGTTTTTCTACTGAAGCGATAGCTACCCAATTTGTATTGGCAATAGTAGCTAAACTAAATTGTTTATTTTCATAACTAAATGAGACTTTTAAACCACGTTCTCCAGTTTCATGGGAAAATGGTTCGAGCACAATCTCTTCTTGAATTGAATGTGTATTCTGAAAGTTATTTGCTACTTTTTGAATATCACTTGGATTTTCTAATGTAGTTACTAATAAATTGGCCATTTCAATAACAGCTTCCCCACCAACTACATCGCTCAAATCAATAATATTGTTGGGATTAATCAAATCAATCAGGACTTCACTTTGTGTCTCTAATAACTGAAGTTTTTGTGATTCTATACCTATTGTATGCTCTAAATAACTTTTAGTTCTCAGAAACTTATTTGAAGAAAGAATATATTTTAATACCCCTAAAAATTCTCCTGTTTGAGGATCTCTAATATCTTGAACAATTTCAATCCCAAAAGTATTGAAGGATTGATCTAAGCCATGACTACTAAACCAACGGGATTCGTCTCTGCCTTTTTTCCACCATTCTTCGTCTTTTTGAACAAAATCTGTTGTGAGATTACTAGAAGCTACATTCAAGCCATTACGCTCAGTAAAGAATATTTCTGTAATATGTTGTTCATTTTCTGTAATTTGTTTTAAATAGGCATTTAAGACAGGATCTATTGATAGCACTTTATTTTCGGCAAAACGCTGTTCTAATTCTTCTGGAGATAATTGATTTAATTGTTCTTCTTCGACTTTTTTACTGGCTAGTTTAGCTGCGTTAACAATGGCAGGATTGGTAGCAATAACTGAGGCGATACTTAAGGAATCTTCTAATAAATGACTAGTAACTTCTCCTACTAAAAGAGCATTTTCTTCTATTTGATTTTTTAATCTAGTTTGAGCATTTTGATTAATAATTCTGTAACCAGAAAAACTAGCAAATCCTAGGGGAAATAAAATGGTTGGTAATAGGGTAATCAATAAGCGATCTCGAAGACTACGCCCTTTTTTGTGTGATTGGATGGTATGGGTTTTATTGATGGAGCTAGTTTTGTTTTGATATTTTGGTTTTCTAGGAGTAGAAAAATCTAGTTGAGGTGCTCTTGGTTTGGTTTGATTATCATCAGTTTTAGTCATTTTATTTTAACCAATTTTTACTTTAAATCCTAACATAATTAGTACTAACTTAAATTTTATTTTAAATCTTAACTAATGACCATAATAATATTAGAGAATTATTGTTAGGTTAAATACCTAAATACCATTTTTAACAAATCTGCCTGACTAAATGGTTTAGTCATATAATCTGTTGCTCCGGCTAATTTAGCTCTTGCTCGATCGACTAATCCCGTATTACCTGTGACCATAATTATGGGAATTTCCTTTGAAGGGGGATAACCTCTAATGAGACGACAAAGCTGATAACCATCAACCATGGGCATACTTATATCTAATAAAATGAGATCAGGCTTAACTTTAATAACTTCTTTCAGAGCTTTAACAGAATCATAGATTTTAAATACTTCAATAACCTCATCTTCTAAATATTTTTTCATTTCATTAAGCATAGTTTTACTATCATCTATGCAAACTATTTTGTATTTTTTACCAGAAAAATTAGCATTTTTAATTCCACTCAAAGTTAAATCATGCTCGACTGCATCTGGAGAATTGGAGAGAAAAGGCTCTAGAAATTCTAAAGAAGAATTAGATAAATTTGGTAATTGATCGAAAGGTCGTTGAGGAGGGCGAAGAAAAATAATTCCTTCTTGAATAAGATTTTCAAACTTTCTAGCCAATCTTAATTCATCTTGATTTAAAAGAGAAGCCAATTCATGAAAACTAAATCCCTTTAAAATTTTACTTAATTGTTCTTGTTTTTCTGGAGGGAATTGATATTTAGAGCTAGGATTATGAAAAAGATATGGTCGTTGATGAGGAGACCAGATTTTAGAATTGAGATTATGCCAAGCCTGAATTTCTTGAATACATTCTTCTAAAATTTTTTCTACTTGTAGCAAACAAAACCGAGGTAAGCCATCATAATCGTATATAAAATGGTAATTTATTTTTGGTAATAATAAAAAACTGAAAAGAACTTCTTGAATAATTTTTTTTATTAATTCTACAGCATCTTGTTCTTTTATTTTATTTTCTTCTACTAACCCAAAAATTTCCTTATAATCTGGTCTTTCAAATAAATCTATCGGTTCTTTTAATTCAGATTTGACTCTTACTTGGGCAATATCTTCTCTACTAAGAGTTCGCACTTTAGTACTTAAACGACGAAGATGACGTTCGAGACGATGAAATGGGTCTAGAGAATGACTTGCATAAGTAATTTTTCCTTGACTAAAATAAATAAACCAATTAATGGAATTATGATTTACCTGTAAGTAACCGTCTACTTCAGATTGAGATAGTTCCTGTAACAGAAGAACAGGAGAGATTTTCTCTTCATTATTAAGAGGTTGTACCTGAGATTTTGGTGTCATTATACCAATTTTATAAAACGATGATAGAGTTTAAGCTACCCAAGACTTGCTCACTTCCTAACCTAAAACCAATCTCCTTTGTCTACTGTTGGCGCAGAAGTCTCCCTTGTCGCCTTTGTCTAGTCTCCACCCTTGGCTTCCGCCTCTGGGTAAGCAGAAGTCTATCATACTAATGGATAAAATGATATTAGGGATGGTTAAGCTTGTCGAAGAATGACAAATTGATATTAGATAAGTATTATTGTATTTATGCTTTGTAGTTAAAAATAGTTAAAAGACTTTATAATAGATTATAACTCTAACTTATCAAAATTGTTAAAGATAAATTTGAAAAAACTAATTTTTTAATCTTAATTTTTCTAGAGTTGGTAATAATTCTTGCTCTTTAAAAGGTTTGGAAAAATAATCTGTTGCCCCTAAATCAAATGCGATTTGACGGTGTTTAGGGCCACTACGAGAAGTGAGCATAATAACTGGTAACTTTTTCCAAGTTGGTTCTGAGCGAACATAACCTAAAAAACCAAAACCATCTAAATGTGGCATTTCAATATCACAAATAACTGCTTGAACTTCTAAACCTGTTTTAAGTTTTTCTAAAGCATCTTGTCCGTCTTTAGCTTGTTCAACTTTGTAACCATGTTTTTCTAGAGTCAATGCTAAGAAGCGACGAACATTAATGGAGTCATCAACTACCATAATGGTTTTGTCTTTCTTTCCTTTAGGGGAATCTATGGGAATTTCTGGTTTTGCTTCTGAAATCAAATTCTTAGAATCAAGATTAGTATAACTAGATTTACCAGTTTGACTATCAATCCAACGCAGTAAAGCTAAAGCATCTAATAAAGGTACGACTCTGCCATCTCCTAAGATCGTACAGCCTGTAAATCCTAGAGGCATTTTAATATTACCTTCAACATTACGAATAGTAACTTCTTGTTCTCCCCAATAACTGTTAACAACAATTCCGACTAAATTTTCTCCTTTAGCAATAATTAAAACTGTTGGTTGATTAATAACTGGAATTATTTCACTCTCAGATGTTACCTCAAAATCTTGATAAGTTAACCACTGGTTTAAACGAACTAATGGCAACATAAAACCATCCCAATTAAGTAATTCTTTGCCTGCACTATAAATAATTTTTTCTGATTGTAAAACTAACATTTCTTCTATAGCGTTATTAGGAAATGCTAAAATTTTTCCTTGACTTTCTACTAGTAATACTCTCACTACTGAAAGTGTAAAAGGAACGTTAATGGTAAAAGTAGTTCCTACACCTGCTTGGGTATCAACATGAATTTCTCCTCTAATGGATTTTAAGTTGGTACGAACCACATCCATTCCTACACCACGCCCTGATAAATCAGTTACTTTTTCTGCGGTACTAAAACCTGGTTCAAAAATTAAATTAAGTAAATTGGCATCGCTGATATTTTCTAAATCTGATGAGGTAAAACCCATTTCCAGCCCTCTGGCTCGAACTTTATCTAAGGGAATGCCCCCTCCATCGTCTTTAACAGTGATGATTGTTTGATTCCCTCGATATCCTGCGGTAATTTCTATTTTTCCTTGCTCTGGTTTGCCTCGATTTTTTCTGACAAGATTATCTTCTATGCCATGATCGAAGGCATTTCGTAATAAATGTAAAAGGGGATCGTTGAGGGCTTCTAAAATTGTACGCTCGATTAAAGTTGAACCACCTCGAATACTTAATTCTACTTGTTTACCATATTGAAAACTCATATCTCTTAAGGCTCTGGGAAAACGACGTAATAAATCAGAGATAGGGCGCATTCTCATTTTGGTAATATGACTTTCCATTAATTTGGAGGTGCGGTTAACTTCACGAGTTATTTTTTCACTGTCTTCGAGACTCAATTCTAAATCAGTTGTAATTTCTTGAATCTGTACTATTGTATCAATTATTTCTCTTGATAAACAATCTTCTTCGGTATAATCATCAAGTTCTAGGGGATCTAAGGTATTTGTAATTGTGGCGATTCTGTTATTATTATAGTATAGATTATGTTTATAATCTTGATCTTTGTTATCTATGATTGATAATGAATGATTATTAAGGTATTTATTAGATGTTATTGATTGATTTTTAATTCTACCATATTGATTACGTAAGGAAAAATTAGATTTTTCTAAAAGTTGAACTTTATTTTTTAGTAAATTAACTAAACTCCGTACTCTTTTGATTTGCAATTGAATACCATTTTTTTCGATGGTTAGTTCTCCAAACAGATCTCCTAATTCTTCTAAATGTTTTAAGTTAACACGTATTCTAGCTTCTTCTTGTTCTGATGAGTGTTTTTTAGAAGATGCTTTTGATTTTTTATGGTTTTTATTATCTTTATTATTAATTTGATAATGGTCAAATTTCAAAACTTCTAGGTTTTGATTGTGATTAGTATTAAATTTTATTTCTTCAAAATGTGTTTTATCTGTTTCTAATGATTGATTTTCTTCATTAATTACTGTTTGTAAATCTTCTGCTCCAGTTAATAATTGAATATTTTCACTATTTTCTAAATAATTTGAGACTTTGATTTCATTATGATTTATTTCTAATGATTGAGTCTCTAATTCTAATTCTAATTCTAATTCTAATTCTGACTCTAATACCAGTTTAGTAGGTAATGCTTCTATTTGTCCTACTTTAACTAATGCTTGACATCGTCTCCATTCTTTGATAGCGACTTTGGTAATTTTTTCGGTTAAATCTTTATTTTCTTCCAATTCATAAATAATTGACTTGCACAAACTACTAAAAGCTGACATTTCTAACATTTCGCTTAATCCAGCTAATTCTTCAGCGGCAACAGTCATTGCTTCATATAATTCTAAGGGTTCGGTATTTTCTAATAAGTTTTCTAATTTTTGAAGAGTTGTTTCTACTTCGGTGGAAAATATTAATGCGGCCATATCTTCTTCTGTATCTTCAGAGATAAGATTGGCTTCATCTTCTAAAATGGGTTCTCCAATGCGTTCTTTTAACTGTTCTAATAAAGGATCGACTTGATCTTGTATCCATTCATTTGTAACTGTTTCTTGTTCTCGATTACAGTTGGCTATATACCGAAGACGATCGATACTAAATAACAATAATTGTTCTGTATGAGAATCAATACTTATTCCTGTCCTAATGACTTTAAAAAAATCTTCTAATCCATGAGCTATTCTAGATAAATTTTCAAATCCCATCATTGCTGCACCACCTTTAATGGAATGGGCTGCACGTAATATCTCATCAATACTATTATTAGGAATACTATTTTCACTCATTCCTAGAACTACTGATTCCATAGTATCTAGATATTCTCTGGCTTCTTCAAGAAATTGCCATCTTATTTCTTGTTCTTTATCATCTGACATAATTTTTTACTATATTTTGATTTTGTATAAAGTTACTGCTTTTTTTATATCATCCCCTAATTTGGGGGATGAAACAGTTAAGCTATTAGAGATCCAATAATGATTCTTCTTGATGAGTAAGGATTACACAATCAGATTTAGGATATGTTTTACAGGTAAGAATAAAACCAGCATCTAATTCTTTTGGTTTCAGGAAATCGTGATCTTGTTCAACTTCTCCTTGTATGAGTTTGCCAGTGCAAGTTACACAAATTCCTGCTCGACAGGAGAGTGGTAGATTAAATCCTTGTATTTCTGCTGCATCTAATATATATTCATTTTCATTGACTTGAATTTCTCCTTCGAGAATATATTCTTGATTGTCAATTTCAATTATTTTTTTATTGTTTTCTTCTTTGGTAGATTTTTCCCTAACTAGGGTAATCTTATGACTTGTTTTTGAATTGTTGTTAGACATAGTTGTAAATTTATCTTAATCTAAAATTGAATTTTATCTGAGATTGGAAACGTTTTGAATTTTTATGATAATAAATTCTTAATATTTAATATTACTTAATTATGTATTATTGGTGCTTCAATTATTGCTTCAGCATCTAAAACTAAGACAATTCCTTCTTCATTAAAAACACAACCTGTTAAATATGAAGTAATGGAAGATGTAAATGTTTCTAGAGGAGATTGAATTGATTCTTTAGTGATTCTAATTACTCCTGTTACTTCTTTTACTATTAAACCAAGGGGAATTTTATTAGCTTTAATAATAGCAACATTGTATTGTTTAATATCTCGTTTTATTGGTTTTAATCCCAACATTTGAGCTAAATCTACTACCCAAAAAACTCTGCTACGTTGATTGAGCAATCCCAAGATATTATGAGACATATTGGGGATTGGTGTAATTCGGTCATTATTTACAATAATGACTTCTTGAGCTTGTTTCATGGGAATAGCTATTATAGTAGTTTCATCTAATCGTATTTTTAGATAAGGTTCTCCTAATTTTTGTTGAGATCTAATTTGGGAAGATTGTATATTTCCGTTATCCATTGATTTATATTAAGCTTTGAATTGCTCTACTAATATCTTCTTCTGTAAATGGTTTAGTTATATATATATCTGCACCTGATTTCATTCCCCAAAGACGATCGATATTTTGATTTTTTGAAGTACAAATTACGATTCTAATATCTTTGGTTTCTGGATCTTTTTTTAAGATACGGCATAATTCAAAGCCGTTCATTCCTGGCATGATAACATCAGTCACGATGATATCTGGTTTTTGTAAGGAAGTTTGTTCCAATGCTTCTTGGGCATTATTAGCATTGATTACATGATAGCCACTGTTACTTAGATAATTAGTAATCAAATGTTTTTCTGAAGGACTATCATCAACTACTAATATTTTGGTCATTTTGTTTATCCTCAAAATTAAATACTTGAATAATGGTTAAACTTTTGGTTTAATGATCATCAGCAATGGCTTTAATAATTTCATCTCTAGTAAAGGGTTTAATAAGATAGACATCTGCTCCTAATTTCATAGCCCAAAGACGATCAATTTTTTGATCTTTTGAAGTACAAATTACGATTTTAATGTTTTTGGTTTCTGGATCTTTTTTTAAGATACGACATAATTCAAAACCACTCATTCCTGGCATAACCACATCAGTTACAATAACGTCTGGTTTTTGTAAGGAAGCTTTTTTAAGAGCCTCTCGGGCATTATCAGCATCAATTACATGATATCCACCATCACTTATATATGTACTGATTAAGTGTTTTTGTGAAGGAGTATCATCAACTACTAATACTTTAGTCATTTGCTTATCCTCAAAATTTAACATTTGAATAATCCTTAGATTCTTAATTTTATTTTTAACATTAAAATTGAAAAAGATCAATTAAGTTATATTTTTGTTAATTTCAATTAGCTTTAAGTCAAATACCTAAAAACCATTTTGATTAATTCTGATTGGGTAAAAGGTTTTGTCATATAGTCTGTAGCACCTGATACTCTGGCTTTCGCTCGATCGATTAAGCCTGTATTTCCAGTTACCATAACAATGGGAGTATTTTTAAAGAGGGAATTCTTTCTAATCATTCTGCATAGTTGATAGCCATCTAATTGGGGCATTCCAACATCTAGTAAAATTAGATTTGGTTTAATTCTAATTATTTCCATTAAAGCTTTAACTGGATTATTTATGGTGAATACTTCTAAATAATGTCCTGATAAAAATTGATCGATAGAATTTAAAATTGCTTGACTATCATCTATACAAGCTATTTTTGACTTTTGCTGATTGAGAATTTCACCGGGAACTGAGGAACTAAATTCTGCTTCTTCTAATTCTTCTGTTTCTTCTGTTTCTTCTGTTTCTTCTAATTCTTTTGTTTCTTCTGCTTTTTCTAATTCTTTTTGTGGTACTTCTGGTAATTCTTTGATTTTTTCTAGTTCTAATTCATCATTAGATGGTAATGGAGCTATTTTTGGTAATTTATCAAAAGGATTTTGAGGATCTTTTAAGGAAACGACACCTTTAAGAATCAGAGGATATAGTGATTGGGCTAATTTTAGTTCATTTTGATTTAGTAATGCTCCTAATTGACGAAAACTAAATCCAACTAATAAACGACTTAATTTTTCTTGAGATGGAGTTTTTTTCTTTATTTTACTAGAGTAATAAACCCTTTGATAGGGTGAGGATATTTTAGGAGATAATTTTCGCCATTCTTCTAGACTTTTTTGGGTCTTTTCTAATAAATTTTCTAGCTCTATTTTACACAATATGGGAGATAATTCTAAGTTTTCATCAAAATTATAATCAACTTGTGGTATTAAAAGTAGTGATTCAAAAACTTCTTGGCTAATATATTCTATAGATGATTTTAATTGTGAATCATTAATATATTTATTTTCTAAAAGCCAGCATATAGCTTGATATTCAAGATTTTTAGTTTCGGAATCATTTAAATTTGCTTCACTATTTAAACGAGCTTTAGTTCTGATATCACTAGTAAGATTACTATTTTCATTACTCAATCGACGAAAATATCGCTCTACTCTTTCCAAGGGATCTATTGAATGACTAGCATAAAAGATTTTACCTTGATAAAAATAGATTGAATATGTTATTTCTTCTTGATATATATATAAATTACCTGTGGATTGAGAGCTAGATATTTGTTTTAATATGTCTATAGGTGACTTAATATTGGAGTTTTGATTAGATAATGAAGACATGATTTATGTTTTTTTTGTTTATAATCTCAATTAATTTACGTTTATATGGAAGTTTAATATTATCATTCCGTTAATTTTAGTTAGAGTTAATTTTAGAATAATTACTAATTAAGTGATAAATATTAGGTGTTTGATTAAATAATAACTTAATTCTTGTTTATTTATCCTAAACATATTATTGATCTAATTACTAATAATTTGTTGTGGTTGGTTTAACTTGTGTGGATCGAGTAAAAATAGTGCTTTTTCATCTTTGGTTTCAACAATAGTGGAAGAAACGCATTGAATATTGCCTAAATTAAGGTAACTTTCAGGTAGAGGAACAAAAGCATTGGTGGAAACTCGACGAATCATGGGTGGGGAATCAATAGGTAATCCTACTAATTCTTGTCCATTGGATTGAACTATTAAGAGATAACGTGGTTCTTCTTGATTTTGATTTTTTTGATGGGGGTTATTTTCTGGAGAAGATGGAGCTTCTTTAAAAATACGATGAGCCACATCAACCACTAATAATTCTTGATTTTGATAAAGAGTTAGACTTATTCCTGTTTGTTTTGGATCCCCATAAACTGGACCCATAGTGACAACTTTTACTACTGTTTCAATTGGTAAAGCAAACCACTCTTGACGCAAACGAAATGCTATGAGTTGTTTAGAGTTTTGTTTTGTTCTTTGGGCAAAACGTCGAGAGCGTAAAGGGGAAAAAATAGCCATGGTTGTTAAAAGTTTGAAATCTTGAAGTTTAATCCCTGTTATTTCAATTTTATCTCAAATTTTATCTTGATTTCCACAAAAAAAATCTATTCTCTATTTCAATTTATGGCGATTTACTATGATTTTTTCCTAATTTTCAATCGTTTATTTTAATTTAAATGTAGTTTTTTTATTAATTTATTGAAAATATTCAAAGCTTCAATAGTTCGTCATAAACATTATTAACCTTCCTTATTTTTATTCTATTTGATTAGTATTAATAATATAATAATTGAAAAAAATGGGATTGTATTTTTAGTATTTCTTGATAAACTTTAATAAATCTAAGTAATTAACTGATTAAGTATAAAGGCTTAAGTAAATTAAAGATATTTTTGCTGATTATAAATTTATACTTTAAACTGACTAACTAAAGGAAGAATAAGTAATTTTTTAGTCAAGATTTTTTTAGTTTATATCTATGATTTTGTGCTCAAAAAGAAATACTAGAAAATATTTTAACCAAGGATAATTTTGATAGTTTGTTCATCAAGATGGAAAATAGCACGAAAATTGGGATTAAAAGATAAAATAGAAAATAGACAATAATTTATTAAATTAGCTAATCTATTATGACTTATTCTCCTCAGTATCTTTCTGGTAGGGAAATTAGACAAAAATTCCTAGATTTCTTTGCCCAACGAGGACATAAAATTTTACCAAGTGCTTCTTTGGTCCCAGAAGATCCCACAGTATTACTTACTATAGCAGGAATGTTACCTTTCAAACCCATTTTTTTGGGGCAGAAAAAAGCTGAATTCTCTAGGGCTACTACTTCACAAAAATGTATCCGTACCAATGATATCGAAAATGTGGGGCGCACTGCTAGACATCATACCTATTTTGAGATGTTAGGTAATTTTAGCTTTGGTGACTATTTTAAAGAACAAGCTATCAGTTGGTCTTGGGAATTATCTTTGCAAGTTTTTGGATTACCAGAGGAAAGAATCGTTGTTAGTGTGTTTGAAGAGGATGACGAAGCCTATGAAATTTGGCGGGATAAGATAGGAGTCAATGAAAAACGGATTAAACGCATGGGAGAGGAAGATAATTTCTGGAAATCGGGTCCTACGGGTCCGTGTGGCCCTTGTTCCGAGTTATATTACGATTTTCACCCAGAATTAGGGGATGATAATATCGATCTCGAAGATGATACCCGTTTTATTGAGTTTTATAATCTGGTGTTTATGCAATATAATCGGGATTCTAATGGGAATTTAACTCCTTTGGAAAATAAGAATATTGACACTGGAATGGGTTTGGAAAGGATGGCGCAAATTCTTCAAAGTGTGCCGAATAATTATGAAACGGATTTGATTTTTCCTATTATTAAAACTGCTGCTTCTATTATTAAGATTGATTATTTTAAAGCTGATAGTAATACTAAGACTTCTTTAAAGGTAATTGGGGATCATGTTCGCTCTGTAGTGCAAATGATTTCTGATGGAATTACTTCTGAGAATACAGGTAGAGGCTATGTTTTACGTCGTTTAATTCGTCGAGTTGTGCGTCATGGTAGATTAATTGGCATAGAAGGTGCATTTATTAATAAAGTAGCAGTTACGGCAATTTCTCTATTGGAATCTGCTTATCCAGAGGTAAAAGAAAGAGAAAAATTTATCTTAGCTGAGTTGGAAAGGGAAGAGTCTCTTTTCTTACAAACTTTGGAAAATGGTGAGAAGAAACTATCAGAAATTCTGGAGAAAAAACCTCAACAAATTTCAGGTTTGGATGCTTTTACTCTGTATGATACTTATGGTTTTCCTTTGGAATTAACGGAAGAAATTGCTGCTGAATACAATCTCACGGTGGATGTTGAGGCTTTCCAAGTGGAAATGGATAAACAACGGGATCGATCTCGTCAGGCACATGAAACTATTGATCTTACTTTACAGGGTAGTATAGATAAGTTAGGGGAACATATTCATCCGACGGAATTTTTAGGTTATGGGGATTCTCAATCTACTGCTAAGGTAGAGG
This sequence comes from Prochloraceae cyanobacterium PL24a_bin.78, assembly GCA_028281945.1. GTDB lineage: Bacteria > Cyanobacteriota > Cyanobacteriia > Cyanobacteriales > JANQIW01 > JANQIW01. Next base: position 3,483 of record JANQIW010000145.1, on the reverse strand, counting down.
CTGTGTTAGTAGAAGGTAATTTGGTGGATTCTGCTGAAGCGGGTACCCAAATCCAAATAATTTTAGATCAAACTCCTTTTTATGCAGAATCTGGAGGGCAAATTGGGGATCGAGGTTATTTGAGCGGGGAGAATCTTTTGGTGCGTGTTGAGGATGTGCAAAAAGAATCCAATATGTTTGTCCATTTTGGCAAGGTGGAAAGGGGAATTATTAAAGTTGGTGATACCATAAATGCTCAGATCGATCGCGCTTGTAGAAGACGTGCACAGGCTAATCACACTGCTACTCATCTATTACAGGCAGCATTAAAGGAGATTGTAGACCATTCTATTTCACAGGCAGGCTCTTTAGTTGCATTTGATTCTTTGCGGTTTGATTTTAATTGTCCTCGTGCTGTCACTCCAGAAGAATTAGAACAAATCGAAGAAAGGATTAATACTTGGATTGCTGAGGCTCATGATACGGAAATTGCTGTGATGTCTTTAGATGACGCTAAGTCTAAAGGGGCGATCGCCATGTTTGGTGAAAAATACGGTGCAGAAGTAAGAGTAATTGATGTGCCTGGAGTATCGATGGAATTATGCGGAGGCACTCATGTTCGCAATACTGCTGAAATTGGTTTGTTTAAAATCATTAGTGAAAAAGGCATTTCTTCTGGGGTAAGACGGATTGAGGCTGTGGCTGGGCCTGCGGTTTTAGAGTATCTTAATTTGCGGGATAATATTGTTAAAAATTTAAGCGAAAGATTTAAGGTAAAACCGGAAGAAATTCCCCATAGAATTGACAGTTTACAGAATGAATTAAAGAAGGCTGAAAAACAAATAAATGCTTTGAAACAAGAGGTTGCATTGGCTAAGTCTGATGGTTTATTAAGCCTTGCTGAGTCGGTAGGAGAATTCAAAATCTTAGTAGCAAAAATGGATGATGCTGATGCTGATTCTATCAAAATAGCGGCGGAAAGATTGCAACAAAAATTAGGTGAAGGTGGTGTTATTTTGGCTTCAATTCCTGCTGAAAATAAAGTTAGTTTAGTGGCGGCTTTTAGTAGTAAAGTTGTTAAAGATAAGAAGTTACACGCTGGTAAATTTATCGGTGGAATTGCTGAAATTTGTGGTGGCAAAGGGGGTGGAAAACCAAATTTTGCTCAAGCTGGTGGGCGAGATTCTGATAAGTTGGAATCAGCTTTGGCAACTGCTAAGGATGATTTATTAAAGGCTTTGCAATAAATCAAAGTATGGTTTAATTGGAAAAGGGAAATGTATTTATTGACTTTCTCTATTCCATTGGATATTTTATTAGATGGATGTTTTACTGGAAAAGTTAAGCTAAATTTTCACTATTTTGATATCAAAATTTTTAAGATATTAAAGATATTTTCCTCTGGATTTTAATTAGTATTAATTAGCAAAAATTAGTATTTAGAATATAGTAAAAAAATAAATGATATGTTGTTTAAATTAAAAAAATTTCCAAGTATAATCTTTTTAACTCTTTTATTTCTTTTGAGTTTTAGTTATTTTACACAAGAAAATAGATTGAGTTATAGGGCTTTTGCTCAAGAAAAGTTTGATCCTCTCAAGCCTGACGATGATGATCCTTTTATACCAGATAGCGATCGGGAATTAAGTCCTTTTGAGCGATCGAGAATTGAAAGATTTATAGTGGAATTAGACACTCAAGCGAATGGTTTACTTGAGGAAGGAATGCCAGATAAAGCCTTTCTGCTTTGGTATAGAGAATTGAGATTAAGACGAGAATTAGGAGTATTTGAAGAAATAGAAGGGTTAAGTAAAGTAGGAAAAATTGCTTGGGATGAAAATCGAACCTTGGATGCAAGAATAATTGGTGAGCGTTTGGATGAAATTTATCTAGATGAAACTGATGATGCTGAGGATAATGACACAAATATCGATCCTATGTTATTAAATGCTTTAGGAGAAGCACATAGAAATTTACGAAATATAGATAATGGTTTGAAAATATACGAAGAACTTTTATCTTTATACCGTTCTAATAACGATGATGAGAAGGTTAAGCCTACATTAGAGATTGTTGGAGAGCTATATTTGGCAAAGTTTGATTATGATAATGCCGTTTTTGTGTATGAAGAATTATTGAAATTTGCTCAAGATGAAGGGAATTCTTTTGAGGAAGTAGAGGTATTAAATCAATTAAATTATATTTATAGTCAAACTTTAGAACCTGAAAATGGGATTATTACTAGAAAAAGATTGGTAGAGCGTTATCAAGATAATGGAAATTTAGATAAAATTCCTATTCTTCAAATAGCTATTGGGGATGATTATCAGTTATTGGAAAAATATGAAGAGGCTAGTGTAGTTTATCAGGAAGCTTTTACTTTGGCTAGGGATTTAGATATGTTGGCTTTAGCAGGTGATGCTCTAAAAAAATTAGGAGAACTTTATGTGATTACGGGAAATCAGGAATTTGCTTTAGATATCTATGAGGAGTTACTTAAGGTTGAATACCAAACTTATGATTATTACAATCTGATGAATACTTTCGATCAAATTGGTCAAATTCACTTGGAGTTAGGAAATTATTCTCAATCTTTGGATGCTTTCCAAAAAGGTTTAGATATTGCTCATACTTTTGGTCAAAGAGTTGATTATTTTATAGCTCAAATTGAGGTAGTTAATGAAGAAATTAATAGCGCAAATTAAGTCAGTTAGTGGTTAATTCCCTTTAAAAAATTTATAAATTTACAGAAGGATTTTCTATTTGGAGTTTTTTGTGGAATTCTAGCAATTCCTCTATTGTAAAGCAACTAAAATGTCCATTCATTATCTCAATTACTTCTGCTTGAGTAATACCTAATAGTTGGGCAATTTCTATTTCTGGCAATTTTTTTTCTTCTATTGCTGTGAAAATATGAAATCTAATTTGTGCTTTTTTATAAAGTTCTTCGGCATCTTCTAATCCTAAATCGGCAAAAATATTCCCGCTACTTTCTTCAAATTCAATTTCCATTTCCATTTCCATTATTTGTTTGTCTTTCATTTAATTGCTTGGAATTATACCCAGAATTTGGTGATATTTTCGGAGGCATACTACAAGATTTTTCTCTTCCTCCACCTCAATGCTAGGAAATGCTAGTGCCAGAAGTTGCAAGGTTTCATGGAAAATAACTCTTTTACAATTCTTAAAAAATTTCTGAAGTCTTTATATGTTACACTTTACAAGTCTCGACGCGAGAGAAGGGATCCACAACTCCACTTCCTCTTTCCAGAGCATCTCGTCGTCCAACATCCCTATCACCTCACATACAACATTCCAATAAGGGAGATGCCCCACCTGTACATTGAGAGAGAAGTTTGTATCATCGTAATTGAGAGAGAAGTTTGTATCCTTGTAGTATATCCATTTGCCATCGACACGCCATCCTACTTGATCACCAAAATTTTCCCATATCTGCTTATTATACTTCCTTGTTCCCCCTAATTCTTGATAAATCTTTTTTTG
>JANQIW010000135.1 GCA_028281945.1 Prochloraceae cyanobacterium PL24a_bin.78 | reverse complement strand
ATCAATAATTCAAAAATTAACTATTAATAATAAACTCTTCTATAAATATTATTTTAGGAATTAATAAATAAAACTTTTAACTAGCTGTTTGAGCTTGTTGTTGATTAAAACTGCCAGATTTGCCTTTAGAAGAAGTAAAAGCATTAATTTCCTCTTCCATTGGAATAAATTCAATATGATTTAATAAAGTAGTTACAAAAGCAAATAGTAAAAAAGGTAAAGATAAAACTAAAACAATTCCTACAGTAGCTAATGCAAAAATTTGACGAGAGCTACTCCATAATGCCAAACTGGTAGCTAAACTAATAAAAATGACAATTAACCAAACAATAATTTGTCCATAAATGTCACCAAATTTCAAAGTGCAAATCATTCGATATCTTTGTAAATCCATATCCATTATTTTATTCTTCCTTAATTTCTGTATGATTGACTTTCCACAAGTTTAAACTGGGTGGAATTCATGAGAAAATTAGTCAACGGGAAAATCCACATTGCTTTCAATTTTCCTAGTTTTTACCAATCTTGAATTGGTAGGTATAGCTGTAAACAGCTTAGACTCAATATAAATCTTGATAAATTATCAAATCAAATTATCAAACAACATTGAGGCCACTTTTTTTTGACTAGGGCTTTGTTTTTACCTAACACTATTAGCTCGAAAAAACCATAACATAGATGATTATTGATCCCATGTAGGGGGGTTTTCTTTACTTCAGTTATTTATTGATACAAACAACTGAGTTATCTCTTAAGTGTTGGTCAAAATTCTAAGTTTTTCAGCTCAAAGGATTAATTCCGTTTTAAACTATAATCTCAAGGTTTTTCAAAAAAAAGTCAAATTTTTGACAAATCTTTTTACAAAAGGTCAAATTTGTAAAGAAATGTAAAGTTACTGGTTATAAATTCCCACTAAATCCGATCGAAATTGGAAATTTTGGGAAATTTCTGAAAACTTATAATAGCTTATAAAGATAAAGATAAAGATTTGAAGACAAAAGAAAGTTTATGGTGGAAAAGGAAAAAAAGTTTATTGAAAATCGGGATTATACATTAATCATTGATAAAAGTGGTAGTATGTCAAATCCTGATGGTAAAACTAATAAAAGTCGTTGGTCAGCGGTTCAAGAATCTACTCTTGCTTTGGCAAAGGAATGCGAAAAATTCGATCCTGATGGAATTACTATTTATGTATTTTCCAAACCCTTTAGACGATATGACAATGTTACTTCTAATAAAGTTACTCAAATCTTTGAGTTTAATGATCCTATGGGACGATCAAATCTCTCAGGAGTACTTTTTGATGCCTTAGAAAACTACTTTGAGCGCAAAACAAAAGGTCAAACCAAACCTAATGGTGAAACATTTTTAGTGGTTACTGATGGTGAACCTGACGATCCTAAAGCTGTTATGCGAGTGATTATAGAAGCTTCAAACAATATTGATCGCAATGAAGAACTAGGAATATCATTTATCCAAGTAGGAAATAATCTAAAAGCAACCGAGTATTTGCAAGCATTGGATGATAAACTAAAAGGAGTAGGTGCGGCATATGATATCGTTAACACTGTAACTCTTGAAGATATGAAAGAAATGAGTTTAACTGATATTTTACTAGATGCTATTTATGAATAATCTTTTGCTTGTAAAAAAAACTTATCAAGTTAAATTTTAAAAAACCATGGTTAGTTTGTTCAAATGATAGAATAGACAGGTTTTAATTTAAAGATTCAAAAAGGTGGAAAGGAAAATGTTATAATATAAGGCTTTCCCCTTTCAGATTGAAGCTTTAACCCTAAATTTTCAACCCTAAAGTATTGCTTCTAAAATTTAAGTCAAATTTAAGTCAAATTTAAAATTTAAATTCCCATAATCATTTTTTGAAATATATTGTAGTATAATATAATAAACCAAAATTAAGGAAACATTTATAGAAAAAACATCTATTCAAAAATAGTGAGACAAATTCATGATTCCATTAACTCTTTAACACAAGGAAACTGGTTCAAATTAATTTGTGGTGCGAGTTATCAAGATTTAAAAGCAATTCGGAGTCTAGCCATTGCTTATACTTTAGCAGGAGTCGATTGTATCGATGTTGCAGCAGACCCGGCTGTAATTAGAGTAGCAAAAGAAGCCATAAATGTTGCCAGCAAACTGTTAGAAGAAGCTCAAGCCAGAGGAATCCATGTAAAAGGATTACCATTACTTATGGTTAGTCTGAATGATGGAGAAGATCCCCATTTTCGCAAAGCAGAATTCGACTCTACTCAATGTCCTAAAGATTGTCCTCGCCCTTGCGAACAAATTTGTCCAGTTGAAGCGATTAAATTTCACAATATTGCAGAAGCAGGAGTAATAGAAGAACGTTGTTATGGATGTGGTAGATGTTTACCAGTATGTCCCTATGACTTAATATATACTCGTTCGTATGTTTCTTCTCCAGAAAAAATTATGCCTTTAATTAAACAATTAGGAATAGATGGACTTGAAATTCATACTCAAGTAGGACATGATAGGGAATTTGAAATATTATGGAACAATATTGAGCCTTATAAAAAAGAACTAAAAGTATTAGCAATTAGTTGTCAAGATGGAGAGAATCTAATTGAATACTTAAATTACCTACATCAAAAGATTCAACCTTTAACAATTCCCTTAATTTGGCAAACAGATGGTCGTCCAATGACTGGAGATATTGGCAAAGGAACTACCCATTCAGCTATAAAATTAGCTCAAAAAGTACTACAAGGGAACTTACCTAAAGGATATATACAGCTAGCAGGTGGAACAAATCAGTATACAGTAACCAAATTAAAAAGCCTTGAATTACTAAAAACCAGAAGTAGCAATAGCAATAATCTAAAAGTAGCAGGAGTAGCCTATGGAAGTTATGCTCGCTCAATTATTATGCCAATTTTAGAGGAATTAGAAGTAACAAAAGATAGTTTTATCCCGTTAGAAAATCAACCAGATTTACTCTGGAAAGCGGTTAAAATTGCCCATTCTTTAGTAAACCAACTTAAATGGGAAGAGTAGGAGGATAGGGGTAATGGGGAGAGTCTTAAGACAAGGAAGACAAGGAAGACAAGGAAGAAAAAGAGTGTATCTTAATTACTTATTACCTATTACTTATTACTTATTACTTAAATCTTGGATGGGGAGAATAAATTTTTGTTAATTATCCTAAATTGAGGAAATTTGAAATCTATCATTATTTTTGAAAATTGGTATTAAAAATCAAAGTCATTTATCATTATCAATTTCAATAGTTCATTGTCCATGACCATATCTGTTAAAATAGAAGAAAATATAACAAGATAAAATACTAACCATGAATGTCTATAAAACAAAATTTATTTAGGTAAACCAGAAAAATAAAGAATTGAAGAAAAAAAACCTACTTCAAATCAAAAAAAGAACAAAAAAAACCTACTTCAAAAAAAAATCTCCATTAATGTCAAACAAAATTCTTTCTCATAAGAAGCAAATAACTGATGAGTTAAATAAATTATTAGCTATTTTGCCCAGAGAGATAAATAACTATCTAGAAGATCATCAAAAACAAGAACACTTAATCGAAGTAATTCTCGATTTAGGAAGAATACCAGAAGCACGTTTTCGCGACGAAGTAGCTTACTTAGGAGAAAAACCAGTAACAAAAGAAGATTTAGAATACTGCATCCATCGAGTAGGAAACTTTAGTGGCGATAACCGAGCAGGAATAGAAAGAACTCTGCATAGAATAAGTGCCATCCGAAATCGTAAAGGAGAAATCATCGGCTTAACCTGTCGAATCGGCAGAGCAGTATTTGGCACCATCGCTATGATTCGGGATTTAGTAGAAACAGGAGAATCCATTTTACTATTAGGTCGTCCTGGAGTCGGAAAAACCACCGCATTAAGGGAAATAGCCAGAGTATTAGCAGATGAATTTAAAAAACGAGTAGTAATTATCGATACCTCCAATGAAATAGCAGGTGATGGAGATATTCCCCATCCGGCCATAGGAAGAGCTAGAAGAATGCAAGTAGCTAAACCTGAATTACAACATCAAGTAATGATCGAGGCAGTGGAAAACCATATGCCAGAAGTAATCGTAATTGATGAAATCGGGACAGAATTAGAAGCGATCGCAGCAAGAACTATAGCCGAAAGAGGAGTTCAATTAGTAGGAACAGCCCATGGAAATCAAATCGAAAACTTGATCAAAAATCCTACCCTTTCAGACTTAGTTGGGGGAATCCAAGCAGTAACATTAGGAGATGATGAGGCCAGAAGACGAGGTTCCCAAAAAACAGTATTAGAGCGAAAAGCACCACCAACATTTTCTATTGCTGTGGAAATGTTAGAGCGACAACGTTGGACAATTCATCGAGATGTAGCTAATACCATAGATAATCTCTTGCGAGGAGGACAACCAATCCTAGAAGTTAGAACTGTTCAAGATGATGGAGAGGTAAGTATAACTCAAAAAACTCCTAACTTTAATTCAGAGGGTTTACTCAAAGCTCAAAATATTCTGGAAACTCCTCTTTCTACTCAAGGTTGGCGAGCATCTGGAAAAATGAAGCCGGTGTCAATAGATGCTAGAAAACCCTCAGATTACAGGAAAAATAAAGATTTTGACCAAATGCTTGAGCTTTCTTGGCATCAAGTAGCTGAAGGAGATAAAGTTCGTACTCCAGGGCCTAATGGTGAAGATTGGCCTGTTTATGTTTATCCCTATGGTATTGGTCGATCGGAGTTGGATCAAGTCATTGATATCTTAAAATTACCTGTAGTTTTAACTAAAGATATTAATAATGCTGATGTAGTTTTGGCCTTGAGATCCCAAATCAAAAACCACTCTAAATTGCGACAAATGGCGAAAAACCGCCAATTACCTATCCATGGTATTAAATCTAGCACCATTCCTCAAATTACCCGTGGGCTACAGCGTCTTTTGAATATGGATGATCAATCTGTTCCTGAATCGGCGGATATCCGCCTCTTTACAGAAGCTGGGAATGATGATGAAATAGAAGCTTTAGAGGAAGCAAGACTGGCAGTAGAACAAATTGTGATTCCTAAACAACAACCAGTGGAATTATTACCTCGATCGGCTAAAGTTAGGAAAATGCAGCACGAATTAGTAGAACATTATCGTCTCCATTCTGATAGTTTTGGAGAAGAACCGAATCGTCGTTTGCGAATTTATCCAGCTTAATCTTAGCCAATAGTCAAAAAAATTTGATAGTCTATTTCTTAACTAATTTGAACAATAGTAGACCCCTTGATTGGGGTTTATGGTCAAAGACATCACAATTTTTGTTATAATCGTTAGATTTAACACTAGGAATAATGTTAACCTCATAGCTTTGGGAAATTTAAGAAATCAAAAGTGGATATTATAATTGGTCGTGGGAAAAAGGCCAGAAGAGCCTATGGTATTGATGAAATTGCACTGATCCCTGGAATGCGCACCTTAGATCCTAGTTTGACAGATACTCGCTGGCAGCTAGGGGGAATTGAGCGATCGATTCCTATTATCGCTAGTGCTATGGATAGTGTGGTGGATGTAAAAATGGCAATTTTACTGTCTGAATTGGGGGCATTGGGTGTTCTCAATTTGGAAGGGATTCAAACTCGTTATCAGGATCCAAATCCCATTCTAGAGAAGATTGTTTCTGTGGGCAAGGATGAATTTGTGGGCTTAATGCAAGAGCTTTATGCTGAACCGATTAAAGCAGATTTGATCCAGCAACGGATTAGTGAAATTAAAAATGGTGGCGGCATTGCTGCTGTGAGTTTAACTCCTGTTGGGGTGATTAAATATGGGGAAATCTTGGCTCAAACTCAGGTGGATTTAGTATTTGTTCAAGGTACTGTTGTTTCTACCTCTCATTTATCTCCTGAAGGTGCTTCTCCTTTGGATTTGGCTAAGTTTTGTCAGGATATGTCTGTACCTGTGATTTTGGGTAATTGTGTTACCTATGAAGTGGCTCTCAATTTGATGAAAGCTGGTGCAGCGGCTGTATTGGTGGGGATTGGACCCGGTGCTGCTTGTACTTCCCGTGGGGTTTTGGGTATTGGGGTTCCTCAACCTACTGCCATCGCTGATTGTGCTGCTGCTAGGGATGATTTTCAGGCGGAAACTGGTAAGTATATTCCTGTGATTGCTGATGGTGGAATTGTTACTGGTGGCGATATTTGTAAGTGTATTGCCTGTGGTGCTGATGCTGTGATGATTGGTTCTCCTATTGCTAGGGCGGCTGAATCCCCTGGGAGGGATTTTCACTGGGGCATGGCTACTCCTAGTCCGGTTTTACCCCGTGGTACGAGAATTAAGGTTGGTACTACTGGCAGCATTAAGGAAATTTTGACTGGGCCGGCTAAGCTTGATGATGGCACTCACAATCTTTTGGGTGCTCTTAAAACTAGTATGAGTACTCTTGGTGCTAAAAATCTGGCGGAAATGCAGCAGGTTGAGGTGGCGATCGCTCCTTCTCTTTTGACTGAGGGTAAGGTTTATCAAAAGGCTCAACAATTAGGTATGGGTAAGTAGTTTTTTTTATGGGTGGGTTTTTAATCTGCCCTTTTATCTTTGTTTCAGTAAATTAAATAATATTTTTTTTCCGTCAAAACTAATTTTTAGAAAATAACATAATTGAATAATATCAATTTATTTAGCAAAGTAATTATACTCTCTATGTATTAACTATAGTTTTTCTGTATGTGTATCATATTATGAGTGATAACTTTATCAAAAGAAATCGATGTCCAGTTTGTGAAAGTACTTCCTATAAGGTTATCCATTCTGTAAATTTTTCTGATCACAGAATATGGAACTTTTTAAATTCATATTACCAAGGTAGAATTCCAAAAGAAAAAGTGGGATCAGATTTATTTAGTATTGCCAAATGCAATAATTGTGAATTACTATTTCAAGAATACATTTTAAATGATGCTAATATGTTTCTACTTTATGAAGAATGGATATCTTCTGAACAAAGTTTAAATAAAAAAAAATATAGTGATTTAAGTTTATTTCAAACATATAGTTTTGAGATCGAAAGCATTGGCAAATTTTTTCAGAAAAAACCATCTGATATTAATATACTTGAATATGGAATGGGATGGGGTTTTTGGTTAAATCTAGCAAAAGCTTATAATTTCAATGTTACTGGTGTAGAAATTTCAACCTCTAGAGTAAAATATGCCCAACAAAAAGGTTTAAAAATCATTGAAGATATTTCTCAAGTAGAAAGTAATAGCATTGACTATATATATTCAAATCAAGTTTTCGAGCATATTCCTAATCCTAAAGAAACCTTAGAGAAATTAGCAAGAATTTTAAAAGATAATGGCATTATCTATATACAAGTTCCTAATGGAAAAGGAATAGAAAAGCAATTACTATCTAAAAATTGGAATGCTAAAAAAGATGCTATACATCCTCTAGAGCATATAAATTGTTTCAATCGTCATTCCTTAAAAGTATTAGCTAATGAAACAGGGTTTACACTACATCCTCCCATATATCGCCCAAATACTAATGGCATCGTACCTTTTTTCAAAAGTTATTTACGGCATCTTTATAATCTAAAGTATTCTACCCAAGTTTACTTAAAAAAAATCAAGTGATAGCTTAATTTGATAAAGGAAGATTCAAACTAAATCCCGGTAAGATATTTTCACCAAAAAGTTGAGTAGGTTTTGAGACAATTTCCATATTTTTTCCAAATCGATAGATTTCAACTTCTTGTTTTTTTCGATTAATTAACCAACCTAAAGCACAGCCATTTTCCATATATTCCTGCATTTTTGCTTGAGTTTTAATAAGAGTATCACTAGGTGAAAGGATTTCAATCACAAAATCTGGACAAAGAGGAATAAACTTTTCCCTTTCTTCAGCACTTAAACCTTGCCAACGAGAGATTTTTATCCATGCTAAATCAGGAGAACGAATACTCCCATTAGGTAAAATAAAACCAGTAGAAGAATCGAATGCAACCCCTAATTGATTTTCATCATTCCAAAACCACAATTGTGCACCTATACTCAAATTAAATTTACCCGTTTCACCTCCTGTTGGCGACATAATAATTAATTCTCCTTTGAAATTAAGTTCAAACTTTACATCGGGATTTGTCTGACATAATTTATAAAAATCCTCTTGTGTTAAAGGAATAATCGGATTGAGATTTAAAGTTATTGTATCCATAATTTTAAAATAAAATTTTTTTCGTTAAATATATACTAAAATATCAAGGAATATAGCAATAGCTATTAACTTAAGGTTTTTTGCTAATGATTAATTAAAGATGGTAGGGAAAAACAAGGAGAAAAACCATGCTAATTATAACAAGTATATATTCTTACTTGATTGCAACAAATCAAACAAACTTAGATTCCATTTTAAATCCTTTTGAAGGTTATACAATTCCTCTGGCAGATTGGGTAACTTCTTTCATCAACTTTCTGGTGGAAAACTTTAGGCCTGTATTTCAAACCATTAGTTTTCCCATAGATTGGACTTTAGAAAAAATACAATGGATATTTCTTTCCATACCCCCATTAATTTTTCTGATTGTTATTGCTATGATTGCTTGGCAACTTGCAGGAAAAAAAATAGGCATTTACACCACCATAGCTCTTACCATTATTGGTTTTATGGGTGCTTGGGATCAAGCCATGACTTCTCTATCTTTGATAGTTACTGCTGTAACTTTCTGCTTACTGTTGGGAATTCCCATTGGCATTTTATGCGCTAATAATAAACGAGTAGAAAAATTCCTCCAACCTCTACTAGATGCTATGCAAACTTTGCCTACCTTTGTATATCTAGTGCCCATTGTGATGTTATTTGGTATTGGGGAAGTTTCTGGAACCATTGCTACTTTGATTTTTGCTGTGCCACCTTTAATTCGCTTGACAAATTTAGGCATCCGCAATGTCTCAGGAGAAGTGGTTGAAGCTGCCTATGCTTTTGGTTCTACTCCTTGGCAAATCTTATGGGAAGTACAATTACCTTTAGCTACTCCAACTATTTTGGCTGGGATTAATCAAGCTATTTTATTAGCCTTATCTATGTCTGTAGTCACTTCTATGATTGGAGTTGAAGGTTTAGGTTTAATGGTATTACGAGGTTTGGGACAACTTAATGTTGGTCTGGCATTTGTCGGTGGTTTGAGTATTGTTTTAATTGCCGTAATGCTCGATCGAATTACCAACGTTGTGGGAGGTAAAAATAGTAAAATTTCATGGCAAGACAGAGGTCCAATTGGTTTATTAAATTCTCAATTTAAGTCTATAAATAAGAGTATTGCTATTTTTCTCGGATTTATTCTTGTATTAAGTATTCTAGGAATAATCTTACCAGCACAATTAACTAGAAACCAAGTTCAAATTCAAAGTGACAATTTACCAGGAATCGGAAAAACAGTACAATCTGCCCGTGGGAGTCTTTTAGAAGAAGAATTTCAAACTGAAATAGTTAATCACGCATTAAGAAAACTTGGTTATACAGTTCCAGAAGCAACCCAAATTGAATATGTGACAATGCATTTAGCCTTAAGTAATGGTGAATTAGATTATACACCAGTTCATTGGGAAGAAGGACATCAATCTTTCTTTGAAAATAGTGGTGGTAGTGAAAAGCTAGAAAAAATAGGTGTGATTACTCCTAATCTCTTGCAAGGTTATCAAATTGATAAAAAAACTGCAGATAAATATAACATTACCAATCTTGGACAATTGAAAGATCCCAAAATAGCTAAAATCTTCGACTCTGATGGTGATGGCAAAGCTAATCTAGTGGGCTGTAATTCAGGTTGGGGTTGTGAATTTGTCTTGGATCATCATATTGAAGCTTATGGATTGGAAGATACGGTAGAACACGATCGAGGTAATTATTCAGCTTTAATTGCAGATGCTTTAACTCGTTATCAACAAGGAGAATCGATTTTATTCTATACATGGACACCTTTTTGGATGGCATCTGTTCTAAAACCAGATGAAGATGTTGTTTGGTTAGAAGTTCCTTTCACTAGCTTACCTGGAGATAGAGAGTATACAGCAGAATATACTTCTATAGATGGTAGAAATCACGGTTTTGCTATTGATCGCATGAGATTTTTAGTCAATAAGGAATTTATTGAAGATAATCCTGCTGTGAGACGTTTATTTGAACTAATTACCATTCCCATTGAAGATATAAATGCCCAAAATCAATTGATTCAAAATGGAGAAAATTCCATTGAAGAGGTTAAGAGTCATGCTCAAGATTGGATTAAAAAGAACCAAACAACTTTTGATCAATGGATTGCCGAAGCTAAAAAAGCTGCTCAATAATCAAAAACTATTTCAGATCTGAACAAAAAGCATATTAAATAAATAAAAATGAATACTTCCAAACCTAAAATTATTATCGAACATCTAATTAAAATTTATGGGAATAGACCGCGGAAAGCTCTAGAAATGTTTCGCGCTGGTGAATCTAGAGATTCTATCTTAGAAAAAACTGGTAATGTTTTAGGAGTTGCAGATGTATCTTTAAATATTAATAAGGGAGATATATTTGTAGTCATGGGTTTGTCTGGTTCAGGAAAATCTACTTTAATTCGTTGCCTTAACCGCCTCATTAAACCTACTAGCGGACATATTTATGTTGATGATGAAGATGTCGCTCATGTTGATGAAGAACAAATGCGCCAAATTCGTCTAACCAAAATGTCTATGGTTTTTCAGAAATTTGGTTTATTTCCTCATAGAAGTGTGGCAGAAAATGTGGAGTATGGTTTGAAGGTAAAGGGCATAGATCAGGATAAACGCCGTGAAAAAGCTCTAGAAACCTTAGAAATGGTAGGTTTGGCTCAATGGGCTGATTATTTGCCTTCTTCTCTCAGTGGTGGAATGCAGCAAAGGGTTGGTTTGGCAAGGGCTTTGGCTACTGACGCTGAAATTTTACTTATGGATGAGGCGTTTAGTGCTTTAGATCCTTTGATTCGTCGAGAAATGCAAGATGAGTTACTTCGTCTCCAAAAGGATTTACATAAAACTATTGTTTTTATTAGTCATGACATCCATGAGGCTCTTAAAATTGGGGATCAAATTGCTTTAATGCAGGATGGTGGTTTAGTTCAAGTTGGTAGTCCTATGGAAATTATTACTCAACCTGCTAATGATTATATTCGTGGATTTACTCATGATGTTAATCGTGCTCAAGTTCTCACTGTTGGAGCAATTTCTCATAATATGAGTCCTTTAGTTATAGATAAAATATCCCTTAAGGGTGCTATTGAAAAGATGAATCTTTCTTCTTTAGAATATAATTTTGTGGTTGATTCTGAAGGAAAGCCTATTGGGTTTGTCAAAAAAAGTTATTTAGATTCTGGTCTTCACAAAGGAAAAGAAACTTTATCTGAAATTATGTTGACGGAAATTGCTACAATTCCTGCTTCTTCCAATCTTGAGAATACTTTTTCTCTTTTTAAAGATGGTTTACCTCTTGCTGTTATCAACCATGATGGCTCTTTTAAAGGATCGATCGAGTTGTTTGATGTGATTTCTCATCTCTCTCCTGATGATTCAGCGATAGAAAATTGATAAAGATATGCTATCTATTATTCTCTTGGGGTGAATGAGGTCGGTAATATTAAGATTTTTTTCTTGCTTTTACTTTGATTCTTTACCCTTTTTATTTTCTTTAATCTTGATCTAGCATTTGATCGATTTTATTTTCGATAGTGTTGAGTTTTCTAAGAATAGTTGGGCGATCTTCATCAATAGATCCTAACATTCGAGCTAATGCTTCCTCCACACTAGCTATCCTGTTAGTGACATTTTCGAGCAATTGAATCCTCTTTTCATGCTCGTTAGCTTTTTCTATTCTCTCATTCATTTTTTCGTGATACTCATCAGCACTTGATTGAACTGAACGAGCTACTGATTCTACTAGATTTTCAAGGGCCTTCATCCTTTCTCGATCTTCTTGAGTCTTTCTTTCATTTTCTTTGATTCTCTCAAGACGATCTTGATCGGTGGCTTCTGTCGAACGAGCCAAGGAAGCAACTAAATCTTCAAGGGCTTTCATTCTTTCTCGATCTTCTTGGGTATTCCCTTGTGTAGAACTAATATAGGAAGCAACTGTCTCTTCAAGGGCCTTCATTCTTTCTCGATCTTCTTGAGCTTTCTGTCGATTTTCTTGGGCAGTGTCTTGTAGAAAGTTAGCTAAGGATGCAAGGGTATCTTGAATTTGGTCTAATTTATCGTTATTTCCATTCATTGCGATAATTGTATTTGTAATAAGTTTTTCTTTTTTTATCAGAAAGTAGATCCCTTATTTGTTTTAGTTTAATGGATAATCTATCTAACAATGTAATAATTTATGATTTTGTTAGCAAGTTTCTTTATAAAGGCAAGACGTTTTTTAAGTAATATTTAAATTAAAAATCCCAATATTACCTTTTAGAACTAGGAATTGGGAAAGATTTGCCAAGTCTTCCCAAGTCTTTGTTTATTTATTCATTCCCTTCAATCGGAGCAAAACCTTGACGTTGGATATTCTCAGTCACAGTGCGAGGCTCCATAAATTGAACTAGATAATCAGGCCCACCCGCCTTGGAACCCACTCCAGAAAGCTTAAACCCACCGAAAGGTTGTCGAGAAACGATCGCCCCAGTAATATTACGATTAATATAAAGATTACCCACTTCAAACTCATCACTAACTCGAGAAATATGCTCAGGAGTACGAGAATATAAACCACCAGTAAGAGCATAATCGGTGTTATTAGCTACCTCTATAGCCTCATCAAAATTCTGCACCTTGATAACAGCCAAAACCGGACCGAAAATTTCTTCTTGAGCAATTGTGGCATCAGGAGCTACATCAATAAAAATAGTAGGACTAACAAAGTAACCATTATTAGGCACATCCATTTCCAAAGCCAACTTAGCCTCCTCTTTACCCTTTTGAATGTACTCTTTAATCTTACTTTGAGCACTAGCATCTACCACTGGACCCACTTTAGTGCTAGGTAATTCAGCCATGCCAACATTTAAAGACTTAGTAGCTTCAACCAAACGCTCCACAAAATTCTCATAAATCGTTTCAACTACAATAACTCTCGAACAAGCCGAACACTTTTGCCCCGTATATCCAAATGCAGAACTCACTACACCTGCCACCGCCTGGTCTAAATCAGCACTTTCATCTACAATAATGGCATTTTTACCCCCCATCTCAGCAATCACCCGTTTCAAATGCTTTTGCCTTGGTTGTAAAATAGCTGCTTCTGCATAAATCTGACAGCCTACTTCCCGTGATCCAGTAAATGCTATCATATGAATCTCAGGATGTTTTACCATATAAGCACCAACTTTAGAACCTTTACAAGGTATATATTGAAGAACTCCTTGAGGTATTCCCGCCTCTACTAGAATTTCTGTGATTTTAGCGGCAATAACAGAAGCATTTTCAGCAGGCTTAAATAATACACAATTTCCAGCTACCAAAGCAGCTACCGTCATTCCTGTAGCAATAGCAATAGGGAAATTCCATGGAGAAATCACTAAAGCAATGCCACGAGGAGAATAAACATAACGATTATTTTCCCCAGAAACATCATAATTATATCCCTCTTCTAATCGTTCCATTTCCGAGGCATAAAAACGACAGAAATCGATAGCTTCTGATACTTCTGCATCGGCTTGAGGGAGAATTTTACCAACCTCTAAACATCCCCATGAAGCTAATTCATAACGTTTTGCTTCCATTAAATCTGCGGCTTTATACAAAATTGTCGCTCTTTCACTGCCAGAAGTTTTCCGCCAAGTTTGGAAAGCTGCTTTAGCTGAAGCGATGGCTTGATCTGCTTGTTCAATGGAAATTAAACCAATTTTCCCAACTATTTCACTAGGATTAGAAGGATTTACCGAATCAACTAAATCAGAAGTATTAGTATATTCCCCATTTAAAAGAGGTAAATAGGTTTTGCCTAAATTTTGTCGGACGGTTTTTAGTCCTTGTTGAGCTTTATTTCTTAAATTTGAATTAGAATAATCAGTATCTGCCGCTCCTACAAATTTATTAGAATCTTCTGTTACTTCAATCTTTGATTTATCTTGAACAACAGGAGGAGCTATCAATTCATCTACAGGACGATCTTCTAAAACTTGGCGTAAAAATGAACTATTAGCCGTATTTTCTAACAGACGACGGATGAGATAAGCCATACCAGGAAGGATTTTACCGTAAGGAGCATATACTCTTACCCTTTGACCTAGTTTAACTAAACCTCTTGCGATTTTATCCCCCATGCCGTATAGTACTTGACTTTCAAAGCAACGGCGGGGAATATTAAGAGTTTGGGCAATCGCAATAGCTTTGGCTTGAGTTCTGACGTTATGACTGCCAATTGCTGCGTATAAATATTGATGATTTTCTAATAGTAATTGAATTAAATCTTCGTAATTAATATCAGTTTCTGCCTTTTGATTATAGACTGGTTGAGGCCAATGTTTTTGATTTGCTGCGATGGTTTCTGCATCCCAATATGCCCCTTTTACCAATCTGATTGTGATGGGATATCCTCTTTTTTTTGCCCAATCAATTAAGCTTTGTAAGTCTTGTTTTGAATCTCGCAAATATCCTTGAATCGTCATCCCGATATCTGTTCTAGTGCGGAATTCTTCTTCTAATAATAATTCTTTGAGAATGGAAAGAGTCAAATCTTTGTAAATATATTGTTCCATATCAAAGTGAATTGCTACTCCTAATTCCTGGGCACGACGTAGCAAAATTCTAATACGATCGCATACTTTTTCTTTACTACCTTCAGGATCCATAGGATCAAATTGAGAGTAGAAAGCTGTTAATTTTACTGATACTTGTACTTTAGGAATTTCCTCTCCATCAGCAACATCAATTGCATCTATTGTTTGCCAATTTTGAGATTGTTTGCTCAAATTTTCCATTAAATCTAGATATTTTTCTAGATAAGATTGAGCTTCTGATTCGGCAATTACAGCTTCACCTAATAAGTCAATTGTAAAAGCCATTTTTTCTTTACGAAGACGCTCTACTGTTTTAATTACTTCTTGGATATTTTCCCCAGCAATGTATTTATAAGCTAAAGTTTCCACACTTTTTTTAACTGCTTTTGCTGCTATTTTTGCTGGTTGTGAATTTGGTTTACTAAAACTTAGAAATGATTTTAAACCTGTTGGTAATTCTACCAATTCATCTGATAGATATTCTTGGAGATGGCGAGCTATTTCTCTGTCACTTTGAAGGGAAGGTAAACAATCTATAAACCGAAATAATTGAACTCTTAATCCCGGATTACTCATGGCCCATCCTAATAATTGATCATCTAGGCGCATTTGACTTTGTAATTTGTTGAAGATGGATTGTTTTTCTCTTGTTTCTGCTATTAATTGTTTGGCTATCTCTTGAGTTTTTTCTTCGTATCTTGCCATGGGTTTTACTTCTACAACCACTTTTGATTGACTCCTGAAATTGTATTTATTTTTAGTGCTTTTTGTGTTACTAAATATTCTATCCTAGTGTTAATCTTTTTTTAAGACAATAGCCATAATGTTAATTTTTATCAAGACTTTTTAATCCTCTAAAATCTTAAAATTTAAATTTAACTATTTTAAGTAAGATTACTCTTGCCAAAAACATAGAAAAATTATCCTATTTTTATCATTACTATTAATTATTGTTTAGATTTAATGACTTTATTATTATTAGTTATTACTGGTTTAGTAAACCTTAAATTTACTAACACTATCTTGTAATTCTGCAGCAACTTTTAATAATTGTTGGAAAGATTCACTAACTTCATTAGTAGTCGAAGAAGTTTTGGTTGAAATTAAGACAACATCAGTCATAGTTTCAGCTATTTCTTCTGAAACCTGTGATTGTTCAAGAGCAGAACCTGTAATTGCTGTAATTAACTGATTAATTTGATCGCTAGCCATACTAATTTGATTAAGACAGTTACGAGTTTCTTCCACGGTTTGAGTTCCCAAAACAACTTGTTGAGTACCCATTTCCATCGCCTCAACTACTTCATTAGTTTCTTCTTGAATTGCCTCTATCATAGTTTTAATCTCCACAGCAGCTTGAGCAGATTGACGAGCTAGGGAACGAACTTCTTCTGCTACTACAGCAAAACCACTTCCTTGTTTTCCGGCGTGAGCGGCTTCAATGGAAGCATTTAAAGCTAATAAGTTAGTTTGATTGGCAAAGTTACTAATCAAGTTAACCACCTTTGATATTTTTTGGGAAGACTCCCCTAAACTTTTTACCTTTTGGGCTGTTTCTGCTACAGTATCCCTAATAGTAAAAATACCATCTACTGTACGATTCATGGCAATTTCTCCAGCCGCCACACTTTCATTTGCTTCTTTAACTGCGACTTCAGCAAGTTTAGCATTATCCACAACTGTATGAGCCGAATCAGTTAGTCTAGAGATCCCATTAAGAGTTTGATTAATATCTTGAGCTTGCTGTGTGGTTTCAACTGAGAGATCAGCAATAGAATTTTCATTTTTTATGGTTAGTTTTGCTACTTGTAATGCTGCATTTTGTACTCTTGTTACGATGTATCGAAGATTTTCAATGGTAGTATTATAGAAATCGGCAATGGTTCCAATTTCATCTTCTGTTACTTGAGCACGGATTGTTAAATCCCCTTGAGATATTGGATCTACTTGTTTTAACAATGTAAATGCACGATATTGGAGATTTTCTTTAGCTTGTTTTTGTTCTTCGGAAGCTTGTTGTAGCTTTTCTAAGAGATTAATTCTACCTAGAGTACCGCCTATCTGACTAGCTATTTGCAAGAAAAATTCTATTTCTACCTGATTCCATTTCCTTTCATCTGAATACTGATGAGCTAGTACTAAAGCAACAAATTCATTTTCTACTACAATTGGAGCTATTAAATTAGCTTTTCTTAAAAGATTTTCTTTATTTTTCTCAAGATTATCTGTGAGTTTTAAAGCATAAATATTATTAATTGTTTCCAAATTATTATCATAATATTGTTCTATACATTTTTCGATAAAAGAAGGATCTTCAATTTTTGTCCCCATAAATCTTGGGTAATTATCCTCAACTGATTCGGCAACTATTTCACCATTCCAATTTTTATCAAAGGAATAAATAATAATTCTATCTGCTTTTAGGGCTTGACGAGTTTTACTCACTGATATGTCATACACTTTTTCACGAGTCAAGGCATTACTAAGATCAATGGTAATATGGTTGAGAGTTTTTGCTAAGTCTATGTCTAGTTGCTGCTGTTGAATTAGAATATTTCTTTGTTCTAAAAGTTTCTTGTATTCTCTTGTGCGCTCTTCTACTCTAATTTCTAATTCCTCATTAATTGTCTTTAAAGCTAATTCTGCTTCTTCACTTTTTTTAAGGAATTGTTTGGTAAGTTTATTGACTTTAACTATTTTCCGGATAAAGTAATTAATAACTACTCCTAAAATAATTAAAAACAAAATATAAGCAAAAAAACGATAAATATCTGTTCTAATAATGGCTCTTTTATAATGAAAATTATATAGTTGATCTACTTTTTCTAAGGTTGCTAAATTTGGCAATTGGAGTAAATTTTCAGCCAGTTGATCTACTTCTAATTTGTTATCCAAAACTATTCTAACATGACCAATAAAAGTATTAATAAATTGTTGATCTTGATCCTCTATATTAGGTGTAGTGAGGCGATATAATTGTTTTACTTTATTTTCAATTAATGGTATGAAATCAGAATCTGAAGTCAATTCATAAAGCATAGTTTTTTCGACAATTTCATCAAAAACAATTATGGAATCCTTACTCCATTTTCCGGATGAAACTTTATCTACTAAATCATTAGTTAGAGATGGCAAATAAGTTAAAGAGTTTTTGAGAATTGCATTTTTAGATTTAAAATTTTCTAATAATCTTTCTGTCTCTTCAAACCCTTGAGAATTTTTAGCAAGTAGTATTTCAATTTCTTTTTTTCCATCAGCTTTAATAAATTTAGGAATTTGCTTTAACTTAAGTTGATTTTCTTTAATCTGTGATAAATTATTAACAAAAGAATCGTAAGAACTTAGAAGCTGATATCTTGATTTTAAAACTTCTAGATCTAAAAGTCCATATGCTTGCTTTTGTTGATTTAAAATATTTTGGTATTTTTGATGCTTTTCAAAATCAATTGATAGACTTTTGAGGGTAAAAATAATTAACAATATAATAGCTATACCAATTATTAAACTATTTGAATTTATTAATTTATTTAAATTTATTAATTTATTGGGAATTTTCAATATCTTCATAATGGGTTGTCTTGATAATTACCTGTAAGAGTTTTCAGAAACTTAATAATTAAATCTATATCTTCAGATGATAAATTACGTCCTAATTGATATTTTCCCATAATAGCTATGGCTTCTTCTAAAGTTTTAGCATTAGCATCATGAAAATATGGAGATGTTAACACTATATTTCGTAAACTTGGAACTTTAAATAAATAGCGATCTTCTTCTTTTCCAGTAACATTATAACGACCAAAATCTGCCCTAGTTATATTCCCTCGATCCTTAAAATAATTGCCAAATAAACCAAAAGTTTGAAAGAGATTTCCGCCAACATTTACTCCTTGATGACAAGTAATACAGCCATAATTTTTAAAGCGATTATAACCTTCTTTTTCTTCTTCTGTAATAGCATTTTTATCCCCTCTTAAAAAGAAATCAAAACGAGAGTTAGGAGTATATAAAGATCGTTCAAAAGTAGCAATAGCATCTTTAATATTTTCCTTAGTAATTCCATCAGAATACAATTGCCTAAAACTCAAAATATATTCAGGAGATGAAGATAATTTTCTCACAATTAATGGCCAAGAAGATCCCATTTCTATTTCTGAATTAATCGGTCCTTCAATTTGTTCCTCTAAAGTATCCGCTCTGCCATCCCAAAACTGTTTAAAATTAAATCCTGAATTAAATACAGTTGGTGAATTTACCTCTCCAATTCTATTATTAATTCCCTCCGATTTTGGCAGTAAATCTACTCCACCGTGATTAAGCTTGTGACAGCTAGCACAAGAAATCATATCATCTCCTGATAATTGACGATCGTGGAACAACAACTCTCCTAATTTAACCTTATTTTCATCTAATTCCAATTTGAGAGGAATTGGAGTAATCGGCTCATTTATTAAAGAAATTTTGCTATCTTTTTCCAGAATAGAATCAGTAGATTCATTAATTGATGGAGATTGACAAGAATATAGAAATAAGGAAATAATAATAACACTAATCATCATAGAAATGATTTGCAATGTTTTTTTCTTAAATACGTTTGCTAAATTTGCCAGAGATATCATTTTAATAACTAATTCCCATCTCATAATGTTTACAAATATAAATCAAAAACATAGTAATAATACTATAGTTAACATAGTTTTTTTAGTATATTAAAGATGATTAACGACCTTGAGATTATCTTGAATCCCCCATATCTACTTAAATTATAAACTTAATGTATAACTTCGTGTATAACTTAATTTGTAATTTTTAGATAAAGAGACATGATCAATTTTTAAGAATACTTTACAAAACTTGATAGATAATTAAGATTGTCAAATATAAACTGAACACAAATAGATTAACAAGACAAATTGATGAATTCTAACTTATCTCAAGAAAATCAATCCAAAATAGGCATTGCCGTAATCGGCACTGGTTTTGGGCAAAAAATTCATATTCCAGGATTTCAAAATCATCCTCGCACAGAAGTAGTAGCAGTATACAATCGAGATAAAGATCAAGCTCAAGCCATCGCTAATGCTAATAGTATTCCCCATGGTGATAACAATCTAGACACTATACTTTCTTTACCAGAAGTTCAAGGAGTTAGTATTTCCACCCCACCATTTTTGCATTATCCTATGGCGAAAAAAGTCTTAGAGTCTGGCAAACACCTCTTGTTAGAAAAACCCATGACTATGACAGCTAATGAAACTAAGGAATTATATCATTTAGCAGCAGCCAAAGGATTAATCGCAACTCCAGATTTTGAATTTCGTTTTGTGCCAGCGTGGCAATTATTAGCGGAGTATTTACAACAGGGATTTGTCGGTAAAATTCGTTTAATCAAAATCGATTGGTTAGTGGTAAGTCGTGCTAATCCTCAACGCCCTTGGAATTGGTATTCTCGTAAGGATATGGGAGGAGGTGCTTTAGGTGCCATTGCTAGTCATTCCTTTGACTATATTAATTGGTTATTTGGTTCGGTAAAAAGTTTATCTGCTTTATTAAGTTGTGCTGTTCAAGAACGACCAGATCCTAATGATAATAATCAATTAAAACCAGTAGATTCAGATGATACTTGTTTATTAATGTTAAATTTGGCTGATAATACTCCTTGTCAACTTAGTATTAGTTCAGTAACTTACCAAGGTAGAGGACATTGGATCGAAATTTATGGTGAAGATGGCACTTTAGTTTTGGGTAGTGATAATTTAAAAGATTATGTACATGGTTTTCGTTTATTCGCCGCACCCGCTGGGAAGTCTTTAACGGAAGTGGAAATTCCCAAACGTTTAGCATTTGATGGAGTTTTTACAGATGGGCGATTAGCACCTTTTATTAGAGTTGTTAATCACTGGGTGGAAAATATTGATAGAGGAAAACCCACCACTCCTTCACTAAAAGAGGGGGTTTATTCTCAGTTATTAATGGATTTAACTCACCAATCCCATCAGCTAAAATCTTGGGTTGATGTTCCTAATTTAGATGATTTTTTAGCTTAATGAGATTAAATAAATCTTTTAAATGGAAAGTAGTAGGCAAGGATTAACTATTATATCGTTTTTTTTACTTATTACTTATTACTTAATAATACCCATGTTGCATGAGAAAATCTAAAGAAATATCTTCAGAATGATTAGCCCCATTGTTATTAAAAGCAAGTAACTTATCAACATACTTCCCTAAAATATCGCATTCGATATTAACAAAATCCCCAACTTTAAGATAAGAAAGATTAGTATTAGAATAACTATGAGGAATAACAGCAGCTTTAAACCAATTACTCTTAATATCAAGATCAGCAATAGTTAGACTAATGCCATTCACAGAAATACTGCCTTTAGAAACTAGATAACGAGCGACATAATTATGCCATGACTCAGATAAAGAAGGAACAGCAGCAAAAGTCATCTCCCAAGCATTTTCAGTCGGAAAAGATTCAACTAAACAACCAAGAGAATCCACATGACCTGTAACAAAATGTCCTCCAAGCTTACTACCAACCCGAAGAGAGGTTTCCAAATTAACATACATAGCAGCTTGCGATCGAGTACCTAAAGTAGTACGTTGTAAAGTTTCAGGGGAAGCATAAGCCACAAAACCATCAGCTAAAATAGACTCCACCGTCAAACAAACCCCATCCACCGCCACACTATCTCCAATAGCTAAATCAGAGAAAAAGTCATGGCAAAAAAACTCAGACAGAATGAATTGCTGAGAATCTATGGGTTTAATTGTACCTAAAGTTTGAATTAATCCTGTAAACATAATTTGTTGGTAAACTAAAAAAAAGATAAAATAAACCTAAGTATGTTTGAAATTATTAGTTACAATGCCACCAAGCATGAAAATCAGACATACTATAAAAAAGAGCATTGCTAGAGGGGCATCTTTAAAAGAAAACTAAAGAGTAAATTTATAAGTAATACCACTCTATAATAATAGGTTAAGTTTAATAAATATTAATTTAACCTAGGCAACAAATTAATTGTTGATTTGATACTTAACAGCGTGTTATGAGGCTAAACCAATGATTGAAATGAAAGTAGCTGGAATTGCCTTAGATGCCATTAACCGCAGCCCCATAGTGTTGCTAAAGGATGGAACAGATCGTCGAGCTTTACCCATATATATAGGGCAAGATCAGGCAAGGGCAATTATTGGAGCTTTAGAAAAACAAAAACCGCCTCGACCACTAACTCACGATCTCATGGTCAATATCTTTAATGGATGGGAAATGACTTTAGAGCGGATCATAATTCATGCTCTCCAAGACAATACCTTCTATGCCATTCTCTGTTTATCTCAAGGAGAAACTACTAAAGAAATTGATTGTCGACCCAGTGATGCTATTGCCATCGCACTGCGCACTGGTAGTCCCATTTGGGTAATGGAGGAAGTAGTAGCGGATGCTTCAATTCCAGTGAATCGAGAGGCTGATGAAGAAGAACAAAGAGCTTTTAAAGAGTTTATTGCTAATCTTCGACCAGAAGATTTGATTAAACGAGGGGGCTTGGAGAATGAATCTTGAGATAATCTTCTTTTTTAAGAAAATTTATGCGTTATCGGCGTTTTGGAAAAACTAATCTATTTTTATCAGTATTTTCCTTGGGAACAATGCGTTGTTTGGCAAATCAGTCAACGGCATTTTCTACTTTGCAAACAGCCCTAAAATTAGGGGTTAATCACCTAGAAACCGCCAGAGGCTATGGTAAAAGTGAAGAATACTTGGGAAAAGCTCTTAAAAATGGATTACAAGTGCCACGGGAGCAGTTATATATAACTACTAAACTGCCTCCTACTGGCGATCCTTCTCTTATGAGTCAATGGATCGATGAATCCCTAGAGCGTTTGGGAATTGACTATCTTGATTGTTTAGCAATTCACGGAATCAATACTTGGGAACATTTGGAAATTTTACAAGATCCCAATGGTTGTAGGAAAGTTATTATTCAAGCAATGGACGAAAAGAAGATTAGACATCTTGGATTTTCTACCCATGGCAGTTTGGATTTGATTAGAGCAACCATTAATACTGGTTGGTTTGAGTTTGTTAATCTTCATTATTATTATTTTTTTAGACGTAATCAGGCTGCAATTGATTTAGCTAAGTCGAAAGATATGGGAGTATTTATTATTTCTCCTGCTGATAAAGGTGGAATGTTATATACTCCCCCAGCAAAGTTACAGTATTTATGCAAGCCTTTTTCTCCTTTAGAGTTAAATTATCGCTTTTTATTGAGTGATGAGAGAATTACTACTTTGAGTGTTGGGCCTGCTAATCCAGAAGAGTTAAATTTACCTTTACAAGTAGCCCATCGAACTGAAGAATTAAGCATTGAAGAAAGAAAAGTTTTCCAAAAGTTAGAAAATGAATTAAATTTAAAACTAGAAAACGATCGTTGTAGTCAATGTTATCAATGTTTACCTTGTCCTGAAAATATCAATATTCCAGAAATATTGCGATTACGTAACCTCGCAATTGCCTATGACTTGAAAGAATATGGCAAATATCGTTATGGGATGTTTGAAAATGCTGGTCATTGGTTTCCTGGAATGAAAGGTAACCGTTGTACTCATTGTGGTGATTGTTTACCTCGCTGTCCGGAACATTTAAATATTCCTGAATTATTATTCGATGCTCACCAACGTCTTAATGGTTCCCCTCGTCGTCGCCTGTGGGAAAATTAACGGAAAATGGAAAATAAAAACTACTTAAGATTTAAAAATTGATATCCTACTAATTATTTGAGCTTTTTCTTCTTTCTGCAAACAATCTCTTATATCTGCTAAAATCTATTTAAATATAGAATACTTCCATTTCCTCTAAGTAAATATAACTTCCTTTAATATTGTTTTTTGTAATATTATGATCCAATCAGCAGATTTACTCAATGACATTGTTCAAGATTTAGAAAATTATGAACAATCAATTCGCCTTAAAAAACTCATGTATTATGCTTGCAAACAGCATTGGGAAGATAATGAAAAAATTCTTAACCATATTCCTTTAGAATTTTATATTCAAGAATTACAAGAAGAGTATCCCAATTTAGCAGGTTTAATGGATTATATGAGTAGTTTAGTATTGACATTAAACCGTGCAGAAGTATATTCAGAAGTAGCAGATTATCTAATTAAGAAATTAGCTATTATTTATGGTAATTCTGATAAAAAAATTTTATCAACCAATGTTTTTATTGATGATTCATTAGCCGATCGGGTAGTCGAAAATTTAGGAAATAATCATGAAGTAGAAAGGATCAAAAAATTAATATTTGCGACTTGTAAAGGTTACTGGGAAAGTGATATTAGTGTAATTAGTAGTTACGATTTTAGAGAATTAATTTTATATTTACGTCAAATAACTGCTGATTTAGAAGAACTTAGAACAGAACTTTATAAAATCGTTGGAATTTTAAATCGAGAAAATTTATATTCATTTATAGCAGATACAATCATTAGAGAATTTAGTATTTTATATGATGATGGAGATAAAACAGATGCTATCAAACCAGAAAATCAAAATCAAATAATAGATAAAAATCAGTTTTTAGTCGATAATATTGGTAATAATAACTATGACATTTTTAAAATGAGATTAGAAATTATTCAGTATACAAATCCATTGAGAGCAAAAATACTCCTGTTTTTTACCATATATAAACTAAATAGTAGCGAAGAACATTGGACAATAGTTAGAGGTTGTACTTTAGACGATCTATTATTTAAAATGTTCAGTAATTATAGAAATCCTAAAGAACTTGAATCATTACTTTACAGGAAAGCTGATTCTCTACCAGATGCAGAAGAATATAAACAAGCTGCCAGTGCCATTGTTAAAGCAATTAATCGTTTTTACGGGAAAAAATAAACATCAATGGAAAAACAAGATCTAATCGAACAATATCTTGCAGGAGAAAAAGAATTCATTGGAGTTAACTTAGGCAATGCCAATTTATCCGGAGCTGATTTAATTGGGATTGTACTTCAAGAAGCAAATCTTCACTGTGCTAATTTAGCATTCACTTATCTTAATCGAGCAAATCTCAATAATGCCGATCTCAGTGGGATCAATTTAAGTGGGGCAAATCTTAATCAAGCAGAATTAAACGATGTTAATCTCCATAATGCTGAATTACATGGGGTGATTTTACAAAAAGCCAACTTACGCAATGCCAAAATGAGTTTAGCTAATCTTTTAGATGCTAATCTGATTTCTGCTGACTTAAGAGGAGCGAATTTAACTGGAGCGAATTTAACTGGGGCTTGTTTGCGAGGGGCTAATTTACGTCAAGAGAATAGAAGTGAAAATGTTAACTTGAGTGGCGCGAAGTTATTTCAAGCAGACTTACAAGGCACTGATCTTAAAGGAAGTAAAATGATAGAGGTAGATCTCAGAAGGGCTAATCTCAAAGAAGCTAATTTAAGGGGAGCTGATCTTAGTAATGCAGATTTGCGTTATGCAAACCTTAGTGGTGCTTTGTTGACTGAAACCAAATTAGTTGGTGCTAATTTAAAAGGAGCTAATTTATCTAATGTCAAATTGGAGCGTGCTAATTTAGTTGAGGCTAATCTCACTAAAATAAATTTAGAGTATGCTATCATGCCAGAAGTTAATCTTACTAGGGCTAATCTTTATCGGGCTAATTTAAGTCATGCTCGTATGAATCGATCGGATCTAAGTCGAGCCTCTTTAGAGAAAGCTAATCTTCAGGATACATCGGTAATGGAAGTGTTTTTTGCTAAAACTAATCTAAGTTATGCTAATTTTAGTAATGCTAATCTTATGCATTCAGATATCAGTAGTGCTAATTTAACTGGAGTCAATTGGGATGGAGCCATTATGCCAGATGGGCAGGTTTATCATTAAAATTTTTCCACACAGATGGGGAGATGGGGAGAATGGGAGGATTGGGAGTTTCTTGAGACAAGGGAGACAAGGAAGACAAGGAAGACAAGGGAGAATTTAGTGAATCCGTATTACTTATTACTTATTACTTATTACTTAATCAAGGATGGGGGAGAGTGGGAGATGGGGAGAATGGGAGGAATGGGAGGAATGGGAAGAATGGAGAGAATAAAAAAAGGAAAAAAGTATAAAAAATACACATTTTCCCTCAAAACATTTAAGAATTAAGCTTGATTCAAAATCAATAAGCTTTAATTACTAACTAAAATTATCAAGATGACTGGAATTGTTCAAGGCTACTAAGAACTTCATTACTATGAATAGCAGGTCGAACATCAAGAAAAATTTCTCGTAAAATCCCATCAGGATCGATAAGATAAGTATGACGTAATGAAATAAAACCTAACCAAGAGCCATATGATTTGCTGACATCTCCAGTTGTATCAGCTAAAAGAGGAAATCTTAATCCTTCTGAATCACAGAAATCCTCGTGAGAATAAACATCATCAGCACTTACACCCAAGATTTGAGTATTTTTTTCTTGATATTTAGGTAAATCCTGTTGAAAACGGCGAGCCTCTAGAGTACATCCAGAGGTAAAATCCGCAGGGTAAAAATAGAGAACAACCCATTTACCCCGATAATCAGAAAGTGAAATTTCTCCATCACCAGCATTCGTAGGTAAAGTAAAATCCGGTGCAGGCTCATTAAGATTTGGTTGTTTTCCCCCCAAAGCTAGGGCAGAAGGGATAAAATTTAACCAAAGTAAAAGACTTATAGAAGTTGTGACGAGAAGATTGATGAAACGACGACGAGACATTTTTTTAACCTGTGATTACACAGAAAACCAAAAGAATAATACAGAGAATATTATAGAGTAAATATCTGCTTCATCTTTGAAATTACTGAGAAATTTATTGAAAAAATTACTGAGAAAATTACTTAGATTGGCAGTTTAACTCTTGTTGGATTCACTGAGGTACTTGCTCCAGAATAAACTAAGCCGCGCTCTGCATCAAGGGTTAAAATTGCTCCGTCACGAATCATAGAAGTGGCATTTTTAAAACCAAGGATTACTGGGATACCCAATCTTCTGCCAATTACCGCCCCATGAGAAGTCAAACTTTCTTCCTCTGTGATAATTCCTGAAGCTACTCGCATTAAATCCACAAAATCTGCATTAGTAGATTTTGTAACTAAAATTTCTCCTGGGCTAAATTTACCAATCTCTCTAAAATGCTCTGCTACTCTTGCCCTTCCACTAATTGCGCCTTGACCGATACCTACTCCTTTACCAATTACAGCTTTAACTACTTCTACTTTAATTAAATCTGTGGATCCTGTCACCCCTTGAAGACTTCCTGCACTTAAAACTACTAAATCTCCATCAGATAGTAAACCTTTTTCTTCGGCAAGATTAATGGCTGCCTCAAAAGTATCACTAGTAGTTTGTAAATCTAACATCAAAAGAGGTTTTACTCCCCAAACCAATTGTAATTGTCTGGATACATCAATATGAGGAGTTATACCAATAATTGGGGTTTTAGGTCGAAATTTAGAAACATTTCGGGCTGTTGCTCCGGATTTAGTTAAAGTCATAATTGCTGCTGCATCTAACTGCTGTGCAATTTGACTAACAGCACTAGAAATTGCATTGGTGACGGAGTAATTATTGGTTTGATTTAGAGTATTAGAAGAAAGTTTATTATGCTCTTGTTCCATTCTTTCTGCAATTCTGGCCATGGTTGCTACTGCTTCTACAGGATATTTTCCTACAGCGGTTTCATTGGATAACATCACAGCATCGGTACCATCTAATATTGCATTAGCTACATCAGAAACTTCCGCACGGGTTGGACGAGGATTATTTAACATACTATCTAGCATTTGGGTCGCTGTAATCACAGGAATTCCCAATTTATTAGCAGTGGCAATTAATTTTTTTTGTAAAATTGGCACATCTTCTGCTGGTAATTCTACTCCTAAATCCCCCCTAGCAACCATTACTCCATCACAAAGAGAGAGAATTGCTTCCATTTGTTCGATGGCTTCGTGCTTTTCTATTTTAGCAATTACTGGAACAGATTTACCGGCATTAGCGATTAATTCTTTTATTTCTAAGATATCTTGAGGGTTACACACAAAACTTAAGGCTACCCAGTCAACTCCTCGATCGAGTCCAAACATTAAATCCGAGCGATCTTTATTGGTCATCGCTTTAACGGAAAGATAAACTCCAGGAAAATTAACCCCTTTATTACTAGAAAGAACCCCTCCTACCACTACTTGACAATGTAATTCTTGGTTAGCTTGGTCTACTTTTTCCACAAACATTTCCACTTTACCATCATCAAGTAAAATTTTTGCCCCTTCTGGTACTTCTTCTGCGAGACGTTCGTAACTAACATAACTAATTTTATTATTGCATTCTACTTGTCTACTAGTAAGAATGAAAGGATCTCCCTTAGATAGTTCAATGGTTTTGCATTCAAACTTTCCAAGACGGATTTTTGGCCCTTGTAAGTCTTGTAAGATGGCTACAGGCTGATTCAACTCAAAAGCGGTTTGACGAATCAAGCGAATTGCATTTTGATGATCTTCTTGGGTGCCATGAGAAAAGTTCAAGCGTAGAGTAGTTGCACCTGCTTGAATTAAATTACGAAGAACATCTGGCTTTAAAGTAGCAGGCCCTACTGTTGCTACTATTTTTGTTCGGCGAAATGAAGGCGATTCCATATTTTAGTATTCTATCGTACAGCAGAATGATAATCTCTCTTCTGGCTGATTTCTGAATTGCTTAAGTATTTTTTTGGCTTAATCCTCTAAATGGGGAGAATAGGGGAATGGGGAGAATGGGAGGATTGGGGAGAATGGGAGGATTGGGGAGAATGGGAGGATTGGGGAGAATGGGTGAGTTGGTGAGTGGGAGGATTGGGGAGAATGGGAGGATTGGGGAGAATGGGAGGATTGGGGAGAATGGGAGGATTGGGGAGAATGGGTGAGTTGGTGAGTGGGAGATGGGGAAGACAAG
>JANQIW010000125.1 GCA_028281945.1 Prochloraceae cyanobacterium PL24a_bin.78 | reverse complement strand
GTTTTTTCTTTAATAGTGATAGATATTGAAGGGGGAATGGGAGAATGGGGGAATGGGAGAATGGGGGAATGGGAGGAATGGGGGGAATAAATTTTTGTTCATTACCCTATATTTAGAATTTACAAAATTTAAACTCTATCTTTATTTTAGAAAATTAGCATCAGAAGTAAGAAGTAATTAAGGAATAAATCACAGTGCTAGGGTTTATAAACTTTTTATTTCTTTCTTTTTAACTATGTTTTGGGTATTATAAAATATTAATCAAGTATCCATAATCAATTCTCTAAATAAATACATTAAAGGAATTTAAAGGTAAAATTATTACTATAGGTTAGTTTGAATTATGTATGAAGAAAAACTACAAGAAACCATAAGGAATTACGAAGAGCAAATTGCAGAATTTAGATGTGAACTTTCTAAAACTCATCATGCACCAACAAAGTTTGAATTACGAAAAAAGATAGAAGAATGCAAAAAAGAAATTGAGAAAATAAACCAAGAAGAATTCCAAAAATCAATACCAAAGAGGAAGTTGATCGAATTTAAAAGTGAAGTAGGAGTAAACTATACCAGATTGCAGGATTTACTTGCCGCCCAAAATTGGAAAGAAGCTGACGCAGAAACTCATAATCTAATGCTTAAAGCCATTAACAAAGTAAAATTAGATTTGTTGTTATTTGGTGAAAGAGAAAGATTTAGGAAACATGAAGCCGATACTTTCCCGTGCACAGACTTACTCACTATAGATAGATTATGGTGTCACTATAGCAAGGGTCATTTTGGATATAGTGTTCAAAAAAGAATTTATGAAAAATTAGGAGGAACAATAGATTATAATGAGAAAATATGGGAAAAATTTGGTTATCAAGTGGGATGGCGAGTAGAAGGAAAATGGATACCTTATGGAGATTATAAATTTTCCCTTAATGGTGATACTAAAATTGGACATCTCCCCTCATGCATAAATGCTGCTCCTCAAAATGTTTTTCAAGACTTTGAAACATTGGTGATGTGCCTATTTCCTCCCTCTGCAATATCTGAGTGGATGAACCTACAAATGCGTCTTTTCTATCGTCTCGAATTTTGTAGCTGCCAAGGATAGTAGTTGTCACAGATAGTAGATGTCAAGGAGAATAGAGTTTCCCGTATTAGCGATTCACTCATTCTCCCCCATTCACCCCATCTCCCATTCACCCCATCACCCATTCCCCATTCACCGATTCTTCCAAAAAAAGGGCGGTAAACCGAAATTTCTTAGATTAGCAGTCTCAAACTAGGAGTGCTAAAATTAACCCTAGATCGAGAATATTTATTTCATAAGGCTAGATCAGGAAATAAGATGGCAAAAATAATTTCTTTTAGAGAAAAATCGAGAAAGTCTTTAGAAAAAGGGATCGAATCCCTAGCGAATGCAGTAAAAGTAACATTAGGGCCAAAAGGTCGTAATGTCTTGCTAGAACAGAAATTCGGTGCTCCACAAATTGTAAAAGATGGGATTACAGTAGCTAAAGAGATCGAATTAGAGGATCCTTTAGAAAATGCAGGAGCCAGATTAATCCAAGAAGTAGCTTCCAAAACCAAAGATATTGCAGGGGATGGTACCACTACCGCCACAGTAATCGCTCTAGCAATGATCAAAGAAGGTTTAAAAAACGTCACCGCAGGTACTAACCCTGTTGCCTTACGACGTGGAATCGAAAAAACCATTGCTTATTTAGTGACAGAAATTGAAGCCGTTGCTAAACCAGTAGCAGGAGATGCCATTACTCAAGTAGCTACGGTTTCTGCTGCTAATGATGAAGAAATCGGCAAGATGATTGCTGAGGCAATGGATCGAGTTACTACTGATGGAATCATTACCGTAGAAGAATCTAAATCTCTTTCAACAGAATTAGATGTGGTTGAAGGGATGCAATTCGATCGAGGTTATGCTTCCCCTTATTTTGTAACAGATACAGAAAGACAAATTATTGAATTTGAGAATCCTTTAATCCTAATTACAGATAAAAAATTAAGCGCAGTTGCCGATATCGTCTCTATTTTAGAAAAAGTAGCACGAGAAGGTCGCCCATTATTAATTTTGGCTGAAACTGTAGAAGGAGAAGCTTTAGCTACTTTAGTGGTAAATAAAGCAAGAGGCGTTCTCAATGTCGCTGCGGTAAAAGCACCAGGATTCGGCGATCGACGCAAGGAAATGTTAAAAGACATTGCGGTTTTAACTGGAGGCCAATTAATCTCGGAAGAATTAGGCTTAAATCTTGAGACAGCCACTATAGAGATGTTAGGTAAACCTCGTAAAGTAATCATTACTAAAGACGATACTACCATCGTTGCCGGCGACGAGAATAAAGCAGAAGTAGAAAAGAGACTTGCTCAAATTCGTAAAGAACTTGATGAGAATGAATCCGTATATGATTCAGAAAAATTAAGAGAGCGAATTGCTAAACTTGCAGGTGGTATTGCGGTAATTAAAGTAGGTGCGGCTACAGAAACTGAACTTAAAGACCGTAAATTACGGATTGAAGATGCTTTGAATGCCACTAAAGCTGCGGTAGAAGAAGGAATTGTGCCTGGTGGTGGTACAACTTTGATTCATTTATCAGGCAAAGTTGCTGAATTTAAAGAGACTTTAGAAAATCCAGAAGAAAAGATTGGTGCTGAAATTGTAATGAAGGCTTTAGAAGCACCTTTGACTCAATTAGCTGATAATGCTGGCCTTGAAGGAGCCGTAATTGTGGAAAAAGTTCGCTCCACAGAATTTAATATTGGCTACAATGCCTTGACTGGTAAATACGAAGATTTAATTGCTGCTGGAATTATCGATCCTGCAAAAGTTGTTCGATCGGCTTTACAAAATGCCGGTTCTATTGCCGGAATGGTACTAACCACAGAAGCCCTAGTGGTAGAGAAACCCGAACCCGAACCTCCTGCTCCTGCTGGCGGCGGCATGGGCGGCATGGGCGGCATGGGCGGCATGGGCGGTATGGGTATGGGTGGCATGGGTATGGGTGGTATGGGCATGGGTGGCATGGGCATGATGTAATTGCCTTTTTTCATCTATGTTGTGCTACTTAACCTATTTTGTCCATCATTTTGTAGATAATATAAGTCCAAGTAATAGCCAATAATTGTATCGCTAAAACTAAAAAACAGCCCAAAATATAAACCTCTTGCAATATATATTTGACAAGAGGTTTTTGGGGTATTTAATAATTTTATTTTTTTGTGATTGATAGTCATTGGAACAGGACTTTCTAACAAATTAAAACTTTTGGGCTATTGAATTCTTGGAAATTTAGCTGTTTATTGCTATTGATTTACAGGTCATAAGATAATTCAATTGTCAATTTTAATCTAGAAATTTATATTGATAAATTGTCCTTGACTATAATTTGCTATTTATAAATCAAATAAAATTTAACTCGTAACTTGTTGTACCAATGCCATAACATCTGTACGACTGAGTTTTTCTTTTCCTAAGACCAAAACCTCCAAAGTACCATGAGCCAATGCTAGGGGGATTTGACAGAAATTTCTGGCAGGCCCTGCGGGTAAACCCTTGGTATATAAATCTGCTAATTGGAGATTTCGGCGAGCATAAGCATACATATCTTCTGAATGCCATCCATCTGGAAAGAAATTAACCCCTCTATCTTTATCATCTTTGTGATTGCGCAAGATATTCACTGCTTGTAAACCTCTCCCAAATCCAATAGCTTGAATTCGATTAGTTTGAGTGTTATCATACCAAGCCCATAAATCAGAAAGCAATAAACCTACCGCTCCAGCTACACTAAAGGTATAACAATCGAGATCTTCCAAGGTTTGAATTTTCCAATTAATTTCAGCCCAATAAGCCATTCGATCTGCCATAGCCGCAGTAGCATCCCAAATTCGCGGTGCAATACTTTCAGGAGCCAAAGCCGCCCATTCGCCAATTCTAACTGTTACTTCTGGGATTATGGAATCATTAAGGTCAAAAAAGTTGTTTTTGGGGAATAAATCCAGGGAGAAGTCCTTAATAGTAGAATTTTCGGTTCCTGATTGCAGTTGAAGACTAATTTGTCTTAAAAGCTTGCTTTTGGTGCGATGATCTAATTGGGGATGATCTTCAATTTCATCTATAGCTCGCATACACAGGTAGGCCGATGCTACCGCTTCTTTAAGTTTTGATGGCAAACGACTAATGGGTATATAAAAAGTTCTACTAGTTTTTTTGAGAATGTCTAAAGCATTTTTCTCTAAATTCATTAATTCAGCTCCTCACGCCAGCTAATATACTCTAAAATACTTAAGATTTGGTATAATTCGCCATGATTATCCTAGATTTCTTTGCCAAGGTAATTTAACTTGGTTTTTGCTGAAATTACCTTGGATATTGTAAAGTTTTGTCTATTTTATCCTAATCGGGTTTTTATACAACCTTTTTTAGTATTGTTTCTCCTTATATCAATGGCGTTTACTTTTTTCAATGGTATTTTTTGTAGTTTTAAAGTATTATGCTGAATTTGCCCTTAATTTTGTCTGAGATATATTTTCGACTTGTTTAGTATTTTTTGAGATGGAAATAATCAAAATTTAATGTTCATTAGAAACTCTAAAACGCCAGATCT
Organism: Prochloraceae cyanobacterium PL24a_bin.78; assembly: GCA_028281945.1. GTDB lineage: Bacteria > Cyanobacteriota > Cyanobacteriia > Cyanobacteriales > JANQIW01 > JANQIW01. Next base: position 1,634 of record JANQIW010000125.1, on the reverse strand, counting down.
GGAAAAATCAGGATTATCAAGTTTCAATAATTGATTAGGATTTCAAGTATATTTTGATTTGTATTTTTTTTAGGTTACAGTGCTTAAGATGGAAAGTTTAATTTTATTAGTTATTAATTAGATAATTATTACTTAAAATTTTAATGGTATTTCGTTTAAACCTTGTTTTCTGGTTGTTTTGGTATTAATTTCTTCATAGAATATGATTCCTAATAATCCTACTAATATGGTTAATATTATGGCTATGGGTGCAAATTTTCTTGATAATTTTATTGTTGCTTTTTGTTGAGGAGTTTTTATTTTTGGTGATTGAAGATCTTTTTTTAGGGTTTGATTTTCTGTATGGGTTATTGGTTGGAATAAATTTTCTAGAGGATTAGATGTTAGATTGATTTCTGTTGAATTGGTTAGTTGATTAAAAGATTTTGGTAATTTTTTAATCTGATTGTGACTAAGATCTAAAATATTTAAATTTTCTAGTTGATTAAGGTATTCTGGTATTGTCTTTATTTGATTGTGACTAAGATCTAAAATATTTAAATTTTCTAGTTGATTAAGGTATTCTGGTATTGTCTTTATTTGATTAGAATTTAGTTCTAAAATGTTTAATTTGGTAAGCTTGATCAAAGATTCTGGAATATTTTTGATTTGATTATTTCTAAGAGAAAGCCAAGTTAAATTAGTTAGTTTATTAAGGGATTCGGGGATGTTTTTGATTTGATTATTGCTTAAATAAAGATGGGTTAAATTGGGTAGATTAGTAAGAGATTCTGGAAAGGTTTCTAATTGATTACAACTTAAAGATAGCCAGCTTAAATGGTTTAATTTAGCGATGGATTCTGGGATGTTTTTGATTTGATTTTCCTTCAGAGATAGCCAGACTAAATTGGGTAGATTAGTAAGGGATTCTGGAAAGATTTCTATTTGATTATCATTGAGAGAAAGCCAAGTTAAGTTGTTTAGTTGATGGATATTTTCTGAAAAAACTGTTATTTGATTTGCTTTTAAAGATATTCCTAATTCTGGAATTCGATGAATCCAAGAAAAGATATTTTCTACTATTTCCCAATTTAATCCTATAAAAATTAAGTTTTGGCAATTGTCTATAAGTTGGGGAATTTCTGTTAAAGGATTACCCATTAAATTGAGGGATTTTAAACGATGTAATTTAAAAATTTGCTGGGATATTTTCTGGATTTGATTTTCTCTTAAATCTAAATATTCTAATTCTTCTAATTCAAAAACTTCCTCAGGAATTTCTCTTAAGTTTCCAAAACTTAAATCTAACTTTTTAAGATGTTTTTCTTTAGCTTCTTGAATTAGGGTTTGAAAATATAAAGCATTTTCCATGGATAGCAATTCTTACAATTGATATTTGGTAACTAAGTTTATCATCATCTCTAATATGGTTTTTCCAAAAGTATGACATACAATGGTTAGGGAGAGACAAGGATGACTTGGGAGACAAGGATGAGAAGGGAGATAGGTTTTGGGTTGGGAATCAGCAGTCTAAGAAGCGTTTTAACTCTATCATTATTTTATAAATTTGGTATAAAAATATCAGATTTATATCATTTTTCTTTAATAATGTGTAGATATTGAGTGGAAGAGTGGGAGGATGGTTTTTTGAGAAT
>JANQIW010000079.1 GCA_028281945.1 Prochloraceae cyanobacterium PL24a_bin.78 | reverse complement strand
GGAAGAACTCAAAGCCAGAGGAATTGATTTGTAATACTGTAATACTATAATCTCAATCTGTTCTCGTTCTAGATATTCTCAAGCAAAACCAAAACTTTTGAAAATTAAACCCAATGTCTCGATAATATATAGATAATCTCCAGACAAAAAAAGTAAATAAAAAAAGTTTACTATATAGCCAAGTTTATCGAGAACCGAGAACACTTTTCAAGACAGCAGAAAAAATCAAAACTCAAAATAGATAAAATCAGCAGGAGTAGTAGCAGCAAGCATAATAGTCAAACCCAATAAAACAGGAGACATCCAAGAAGATAATAACAACTCATATTCAAACTTCTTCTGCCACACAGCCAAATGCTCCAAAAACAGAGTAAAAATAGAAAGTCCTAAAACAATCAAAATAGCCACACCCTGATTGAGACTATAACTAGTAACCAACTCCTGTAAATTGCCAAAAGAATAAGCCCAAGGAGTAACAATGGTTTTCAACTTTAGTAACAGACGGGAGATATCCGTATCCATAAAAAATAGACATCCCAAAATCACAGAACCAAAAGTCAAACCCCAAGAAATAAACTCCGATCGAGCACCACTAAGAGACTTATCCACAAACCTTTGAAAAGGTCTTCCCAGATAGCGCAAAACCAATAATAGAGCACCATGATAAGCTCCCCAAATAATAAAATTCCAAGCCGCGCCGTGCCAGAATCCAGAAAGAGTAAAAGTAATAAACAGGAAAAAAGGAGCTAATTGCTTCTTAGAACCCATTAGAGGAATAAAAACATAATCCCGAAACCAAGTACTTAAAGTAATATGCCAACGTCGCCAGAATTCATTAATACTGCAAGAAGTATAAGGAGCTAAGAAATTAATAGTTAACTTCACACCCAAAAATTTAGCAATACCAACTGCCACAAAACTATAACCAGCGAAATCAAAATAAATTCTCAGAGTAAATAAAAAAGCAAAAAACCAAATACTCCAAGGATTTTCCGCGGGTTGTAAATCAATATAAGGAGAAAGATTATCACCCAAAACAAACTTCATAAATAGCCCCAAAGATAACCAACGGAAACCATCGATAAAATTATCCAGATTAAACTTAAATTTAAAAGATTGAATTTGGGGAAAAAGATTAATTTTGCGTTCAATGGGTCCAGCTACAATTTGGGGGAAAAAGGCAACAAAATTGACATAATCAATAAAGCCAATGGGTTTTTTCTTCCTAGCATTAAGAGAATCCACCACAAAAGCAACCATTTGGAAAGTATAAAAAGAAACCCCCGGAGGGATAGTATTTCTGATGGGTAAGATAGAAGCTTGTTGCCAATTTTCAGGGATATTCAAGAATAAACCAATGACATCCTCTACAAAAAAAGTCAAATATTTAAAATATGCCAAAATCAGCACATCAATAATAATGACTAAAGTACCAACCAACTTAGCTTGTGAGCCTTGAAGACGAAGCATCCAAGCCACCATCAAATAGTTAAAAACTATTTCAAACATGAAGACAACAAAACTCGTTGTATTAGCATTAAGAAATAACAACAGAGAAAGTGCCATCAAACCAAAACTATCAAAAACACCGCGCCAGAGATTAAGGTTTTGCCCTATAAAGCGAACGGTAAAAAAAGGGATAGAAAAGAGTAAAAGAATCCACCAAAAAGAAAATTCAGAATAATTCAAGGCACTGCAAAGAAAATAAAATAAAAGTTGATCTTAAAGAATAAATTAGTTAGAGATGATATAGAAATTTAGTAGTAGAAACTAATAGTAGAAACTAATAGTTATCAGCTACCAGAGAGAAGGAAAAAAATTCCAACTGGTAACTACATAACAGAGAGGTATTAACTATTTATTAGTTAAAAGGAATCTATTTAAGCTACCTAAAACTTGCCGAATAGACCACCCCAACCCTTTTTCTGACTAGAGGAATTATCAGAAGTTGAATCACTAGAAGCATCAACATCAGAATCGGAATCAGAGATAGAAACATCATGCTCATCAACTAAATATTGAGCAGATTCATCAATAGTAGGATAATCCCAGAAGAGAGTAGAAGGAAGCTCTAAATCTAGCCAATCCTCCAAATCCCCCACTAAAGTCACAGCATCAATAGAATCCAAACCATATCTAGTTAAAGGCTCGCTAGTTTGAATAGTTTTAGGATCCATTGAAAGTTGATCTGCTAACTGATTAACTAACCAATTAGAGATAGCCTCTTTAGGAGAAACAGTATTTTGATTATTAACTTTGGAGTTGGAGCTGGTAACTTGCATTATTTTTATTATCCTCTTGTTTAATTTGATTTGTTTGAGCTAATTGAAATGGAACTATAGAAAACATTTTATCTTCTTGATAGAGTTTAAGCATTTGAGAAGATAGATTTTCTGAATAAGTCTTAGATATAAAGTATGGCATAGGTCGAATAGTTTTTACCAACCGGTGTAGGGCTAAAACTAACCATTCTCCTTGTGCAAAAAACTTATCGTTGGTTTTGCGATTGTAAATCCACATATGCAAACAAGAAGCTGCTGCGTGTAGAGTACAATATTTTTCTGCGATTTCAAACAATTGTGGATCTTGATTATGACCAAATTCAAATTTAGATCCAGCAATTTGTTCGTCATGAGCATTTAACTCTTCAAGAACAATTTGACTTAAAGAGATTATCTCTTCTAAGACTTCAGGATTAACATCAGAATTTCCTCGTAAATTTGTCAATTTTTCTAGAGATATTTCCAAACCACAAAGGGAATCATCAGCACCTCTGCCGAATAATTCTAAATTTTCTGGTTGAAAGGTGGGAACATCTTTTGACAAATCAAAAATCACATCGAGACGAGATTCTATCTCACTCATGGTTTTAGGTTTACGTCGTGAGCGGTATTTAGTTAACTGGCGCAGTTGAAGAATGAGAGAGTGTAAGTTAACTACGGAACTGCCATCAAACATACTAATAATGGAGTTATCTCGTAATTGCTTTTGGAAAATCCCAAATTCATGTTCTTCTCGCATATAAAACCGAGAACCTAGTACTACGTATACACTATTTATCATTCTTTCTAAACAAATAGGTACAAAGTATTTTACTACGGCGGATAAAACACTAAATTGCTCTGGGATTACATGAAAAGCCCGTGCTGCACTAATGGTTTCACAATCAGAGATTAAAATATCCAAAAAGCCATCAGTTAAGGTTTTACGGGGTAGAGGAATATCAAAAACTGTTTTTTCATACACCTTACGTTTAAGGGCAAAACTTAGGGTGGTTCTCAAAGCGGTATCTGCTGCACCATGAGAAAATGCGGCGCATAAAGTTCTAGTTATCTGAAAACCCTTCAGAGCAACTTCTAAACCTTCTCCCTCGCCTTTAATGAGCATATCATCAGGAACGAAACAATCTTTAAAACCAATGCCACTCATATCAGATGCCCGAATCCCATGGGTTAAAATCTTGGGTAAGTTGTAATAATTATCAGGATTTAAACGACTTTTTTCTACCATAAATAGGGATAAACAACGAGCACCACCTGCGGAATCAGTTTTGGCGAGAATATAGGAAACACCAGAGATAGTAGCACGGTTAATGGGCCATTTTTCTCCGTTGAGGATATATCCTCCTTCTACTTTTTTAGCAGTTAAATCCCCTCCAATTAAATCACTACCATGTTCTTTTTCTGAATAGCCAAGACACATAGTCCCATTTTCTTCGCGAATAAATTGGGAAAGTCTTTGTTTTTGGGAGTCATTGCCAGCCATCCAAGTAATAAAAGACCAAAATAGAGTGGTCATGGCAATACCAACTGTTTGGTCTCGGCGACATAAAACCCTAACAAAAGCTACAAATTCTTCAAAGGAAGTGAATTTACCTCCTTCTTTGACTGGCACATAATAATCTTGCAATTTATAGTTGTAGAGCCAATTTACTTCGTCATGGGGAAATTGTTCTGTTTCATCTGTAGCAATTACTTTAGCAAATGATAATATACTCTCAGCTTCTAAAGGAGAGCCTAAATCTTGTTCTAGATTCTCTGCTATTTTATATTGTTTGAGCATGGATGTTAATTTTAGTAAGATAGCTTTATTAATTTGTAACTTATTCTGTGGGTTTCTGGGGGAATTTTGGGGTTAAATTTGGAATTTCTTATCCCAAATTGTCTTTAACTATGATAGAGTTATACTTACCCAAATTTTGCTCACTTTCTAACCCAAAACCATTCTCCCAAGTCCATCCTTGTCCCCCTTCTCCTCCTTGTCTCTCCCTGCCCAACTATATCATGGTTTTGGAAAAATGAATTGAGATTAGAAATCAATTCCTCTGGCTTTAAGTTCTTCCATTAATGCTTGATAGCGTTGTTTTTCTGCCTCCAATTCGGCTAATGCTTGTTCTTTTTCTTGACGTTCAGTTTCTGCCCGTTGTTTTTCAGTTTCTGCACGGGAGTATTCAGATTCTGCACGTTGATATTCAAGCTCGGCTCGTTGTCTTTCAAGTTCTGCTCGTTGTTGTTCAATCTTTCTTTCTTGAGATAATTCTAGAGGTGTTAAGAATTTCTCTCCTGATGGTGTGAATATTTCTAATGTATCCTCCTTTAGTTCAAATCTTATTCCTAATCTTGGACTTATCCAACCATTAATTTCTGGTATTTTTTCTAATTTATTTCCTTGGATTACATATCCTGCTAACTCATTTTTATCTGGGTTAAAGATATAATATTCCTCTACTCCATACTTTTGGTAGAATAAGAACTTATTTTCCATTTCTTTGGGGCGATTTCCGGGGGAAAGAATTTCAAAGACTACTTGGGGTACAATATTATTTTCATTCCACTGTTGGTATGAACCTCTATCGCCTTTTTTACAACCGAATACTACCATAATGTCTGGTGCTAATCTGGTGGTATTATCTCCTTCTACTGGATACCAAAACAAATCTCCTGCCACAAACACTTCACTATTGGAGGCAAATAGGATTTCTAAATTCTCTTTGATTAAAACAATCCATTTAAATTGTTTAGTATTTTCTGCCATTGGCATTCCATCGGTTTCTGGATAAATAATTTCTTCTTGATTACTAGGAGATATATCTTGTGTCATGGTGGTTTTCTCCTGTTTTAGATTTTCTAGATGATTACTATATTATTACTTATTGAAAATGTGCAAAAGAAGACTCCCGTTGGATTTCTCCTGTAAAAAGTAATCGGAAATCAACGGGGGATGAATTTTGCACCAATAAAATAAATTCTCCCTATAGGAGTCGATCATTTGTCAAAAATATTAACTTTGTAGATTTTTTGTGTTAATATAAAAATAAGTAATTGTAAAAAAACAAATGATTGTACTCGAATACAAATTAAAAGGCAAAAAACACCAATATAAAGCTATCGATGATGCAATTAGAACAGGGCAATTCATTCGCAATAAAGCCCTAAGATTGTGGATGGATGGTGAAAATATCAATAAATATGATTTAAATAAATATTGTGCCGTTTTAGCCAAACAGTATTCATTTGCAAATGAACTAAATTCAACTGCTAGGCAATCAAGTGCGGAGCGTGCTTGGAGTGCAATTTCTCGTTTTTACGATAACTGTAAAAAGAAAATTAAAGGAAAGAAAGGATATCCTAAATTTAAGAAAAATTCACGTTCTGTTGAATACAAATTAAGTGGTTGGAAATTAGATGATATTACAAAAAAACATATCACTTTTACTGACAAGAAAGGTATTGGAAGACTCAAATTAGTTGGAAGTAGAGATATTTACTATTATAATCCTAAAGATATTAAACGAGTTCGCCTTGTAAAAAGAGCAGATGGCTACTATTGTCAGTTTTCTATCAAAGTTGACGTACAAATAAAAACTGAACCAACAGGTAAAATGTGTGGTTTAGATGTAGGTTTGAAAGAATTTTTAACTGATAATATGGGGAACAAAGTCAAAAATCCTCGTTTCTTGCGAAAATCTGAAAAAGTTTTGAATCGTCTTAATAGGAAAAAGTCTAAAAAATACCTGAAAGGAAAAAAATCACAATCCAAAAACTATCATAAAGCAAGAGTTAGATATGCCTTAAAGCATTTAAAAGTAAGTAGACAACGTAAAGAGTTCGCTAAGAGAGTAGCTTTCTGCGTAATCCAATCTAACGATTTGGTAGCCTATGAAGATTTAAATGTGAAAGGGTTGGTAAAAAATCGAAAACTTGCTAAATCAATTAATGACGCGGGATGGACTATCTTTCGTCAATGGCTGGAATATTTTGGGTGTAAATATCATAGAATAACTGTTGCTGTACCGCCTCATAATACTTCTCAAAACTGTTCCAACTGTGGAAAGAAAGTAGAAAAAACACTATCAACTCGAACTCATGTATGCTCTCATTGTGGATATATAGGAGATAGAGATGAAAATGCCGCGAAAAACATCCTAAAACTAGCATTAAGTACTGTGGGGCACACAGAAACTAAAGCTTGGGGAGATTTGCCCTCTGGAACGGTTGGAGAAATCCTGTCGTTTGATGGCGAGTCAGGGAACCAAGAATCCCCCATCACAGTGTCAGCTTGATGGTGGGAGTGTCAATGAAAAGTTCTCGTTCTCGATGGAATCGGTGATATGATAAACTTTTAAAATTTAGTTTGTTTGTCTGGAGATTATCTATACATTGTCGAGACACCCTCGTTTAAATTAAATAAGTTTTGGTTTTGATTGAGAATATCACCGAATCGGGAACAAATTAATATTTTTAGAAAATGGGAAATGGGAGAATGGGTGATGGTTTCTAGGTAGATGGCTTCTTTGAGAATGGGGAGAATGGGAGGAATGGGGAGAATGGGAGGAATGGGGAGAATGGGAGAAATTTATTGTACTTATTACTCATTACTTATTACTTATTACTTAACCAAGAATGGGGAGGAGTAGGAAGATAGGGTTGAATTTAGTGTTTTCTTACTTCTTACTTAAAAAGAGCTTATTTATTTTGATTTTCCGCAAATTTTTCGACTAATTGGGGATTTTCGCACCATAAATCTATGGTATTAATTGCTCTTTCCAAAAACTTCGATCGACAAGCGCGACGTTGAATTTTTCCACTAGCGGTTTTGAGAATGGTACCAGACTTGGCTAACACAATGGAATATACTTGTATTTCGTGTTGTTCGGCTATTTCCTGACGAATATCAGCCAATAAAGTTTGGGAATCGAGATTTTCTGTGCGTCTTTCTACTTCTTGAACAACTACTAATCTTTCCTCACCATCATCAATGATGGAAAAAGCTGCCCCATAATCGTTACGTAAAGCAGGATTCATACTTTGAACAGTCCATTCAATATCTTGAGGATAATGATTTGTACCACGGAGAATAATCAAATCTTTAATTCTACCAGTAATAAATAAATCTCCATCTTTCATAAAACCTAAATCACCAGTACGTAAAAAAGGACCTTCTCCTGTATCTTTAATATAAGCTTGGAAAGTTTCCTTCGTAACATCTGGGCGTTGCCAATAACCTTGAGCCATACTAGGATCTCTTACCCAGACTTCTCCTACTTTATCAGGAGGGCAGAGGGTTAAATTATCAGGATCCACAATGGCAACTTGAGTTTCGCAAACCAATTTACCACAACCAGCAATTACCCGAACCAAATCATCAGAATCAGGATTGGCATCCATAATGGTATCTTTTTCTAAAGCAGCAGCATCAAGGGTGGCAATGACGGGTTTTTTACCTTTAGGTTTACTTGAAACTAAGAGTGTATATTCGGCTAAACCATAAGCAGGAGCGAATTGTTCCCAAGAGAAACCACAAGGAGAAAAGGTTTCTACAAAATCTGCCATTACTTTTGGATTTATGGGTTCAGCGGCATTACCTGCACCTTGCCAACTACTTAAGTCTAAGTCGGCAAAATCTTTTTTCTTTACTCTCCTAACACACAAATCGTAGGCAAAGTTGGGGGCTTGAGAGTGAGTTACTCGGTATTTGGTGATGTTTTTTAACCATTGAATTGGTCTTTTTACAAAGGCGAAGGGTGACATTAAATAACAAGGAGTCCCATTATAAAGGGGCACCATTATGCCTTCTACTAAACCATAATCATGGAAGTAAGGCATCCAAGTGGTGGTAATACTATTTTCATCATATCCACAAGCTCTTTTGAGATAACTTGCATGGTGCATTAAGTTAAAATGACTGAGCATTACTCCTTTTGGTGTGGAAGTTGAACCGGAGGTATATTGTAAATAAGCGAGAATGTCTTTATCTACTTGGGGATCAACCCATTTTTCTGCCAAATTCGGGTCTACAGTAGCGGTGTCAATCCACTGCATTTCTTGGAATTCTGGGAATTCATCTTCTACGTTTTTGATTAACTCAAAAATTGAGGCTGTGGTGAGGGCAAGAGTTGCTTGGGCATCTTTAACTATCGATCGTAATCTGGGTAAAGTGCGCTTTAGTCTACCAGATTCTGGAGGAGGCACGGGAATAGCGATTACTCCTGCATAGAGACAACCACAAAAAGCTGCAATTACTTCTAAGCTTTGGGGATAAAGTAGCAATGCCCTTTCTCCTTTGGCGTTTTTTTGTTGTAAAAGGGCGGCTATCGATCGAGCTTGGGTGTCGAGTTGGGAGTATGTTAGAGGTGCGGATTCTTTTCTACCATCAGTGAGGAAAGTATAAGCATGATTATCAGGGGTTAAGGATGCTCTGGTTCTTAAAAGTTCTACTAAGGTAGATGGGGTTTGATTACTCTCTTTTATATTTTCAAGGCTTTGAGTCATGTTTTGAAGAAAATTATTCTATTTCTTAAATATCTTAACAAAGTCTTAGGCTTTTCTCAAAGCAAGAAAACGATGATAAACACTCCTAAATTTAGTTATAAAATTTGATTGTTAAGATTAGATTTTTCAGAGCAAGGAATTTATCAAAATGCCATTGATATTAAAAGCTAAACTCGAAGATTCAACAGTCATTAAGGATATACTTGGGGATGCATTTTCTGACGATCCCGTGGGTTATCATCTAACAGGAGGTGGTAGCTTTGGTGGAAATTTCTTTGAGTCAATGTTTCGTAATGTATATGCTTCGTTAGATTGTTCTTTTTATGTCACTGACGAAGATGGTAATCCTATGGGTTGTGCACTTTTGGCAAAACCTGGACAAGATATTAAGAAGTTTTCATTATTTTCTTCTATAAGGATTTTTGGCAGAATTTTTAGTGATTTTGGTTTTCTACCCCTTAAACGATTTATTGATTTGATGAATTTTGTTGAGCAATACCATATTCGTGAACCTCATTACTATTTATTTGCCCTCGGAGTAAAGAAATCTTTTCAAGGAAGGGGTGTAGGTCGTGCTTTGTTGGGTCATATTATTACAATGGCTGACAATGATAATGTTCCTACTTATTTGGAGAATTCTAATGAACGGAATTTACCTGTTTATCAAAAGTATGGTTTTACTGTTCTGGAACAACAAAATACCCCTAATGGAGGTCCTCCTATTTGGTTTATGAAGCGTATGCCTACTTCTTGAGAATGGTTTCTTTGAGGATGATTAGGGGTAAGGAAGACTTGGGAGAATAAAGTGAATATTATTACTTGTTACTTATTACTTAAATCTTAGCTTATTACTTAATAAAAAGTTCTCGTTCTCGATAGGATTGGTGATATGATAAACTTTTAAAATTTAGTTTTTTGTCTGGTTGAAATTTATCATTGAAATTTACTGTTGAAATTTACTGTTGAAATTTATTGTTGAAACTTCTCCAACAAATTTGCTAAGTAAATACTTATCCTTATCACCAAACAAATTACCATAAACCCATTCAATCTCCAAGCTTGAATAATCACCAGAAGCTAAAAATTTAGTCCATTCCTCAAGATTTTCGCAACTAAGCATGGAATATTTTAACTCATAAGCCCGTTGAATTATCTCATCATGGGAAAACTTCTCCTGACGACAAGGGAATTTCTCTACAATTAAATCACTTTCAGGGAAAATACTTCTCTCAAAAGAAGACTGGGAGATGGGGAGAGTGGGGGAATGGGAAGATTGGGAAGAT
>JANQIW010000023.1 GCA_028281945.1 Prochloraceae cyanobacterium PL24a_bin.78 | reverse complement strand
AATAAATCCAGATCGTCAGTAAAAGACATCCCAATTACAGCAAATAGAAACTTGATTTTCTCAACGATTGGCTCTGCCACCGCGCACCGGCGCGATCGTGATAGAAATAAAAGAAAGTTCTCTTAGTAAATCAATTAGGAGCCAACATTCTGATGCTTCTTCTGTATGATCAATTATCCATTTTGGAACTAAATTATTATAGCTTAGAGTTACATAAAAAATAAAATACTCTTTACCCTTATAGTATTCTAGGACTGAATTAAAGAGTGGTTCACCATCACCAAGGTTTTTCTAGATAAGCTTAACAACATCTGTACAATTAAGAATAGTCATCTTAGATATATAGAAAAGGATACTGGGGCAAGGGGTGTTTGGGAATAATAAATGTTAAGAGTTACCCTCCTGAAGGGGAAAAAGTAAGAAATTGAGTTTTCAAGTGACTCATGAAGTTATTATACCTCAAAATAGGGAAAAAAACAACTATTATTTTATCTTCATTCTTTTATAGATGTTTTTTTGCAAAAAATAGGGTTTCTATTGAGCGTATTTTATGTTAAATAGCTTTTAATTTAGTTTCTTTTTATCTTAAATAGCTTAAGCTGTTAACTATATTTGTCTGCTAAACATATTTTTTTAGTTTATAATTGAGATATAAAACTAATTGATTTGTCAGACATGAAAGAAATTATAAAGTCTTGGAATGGTAGAAAGATTAGATTTCGCAAAGATGGTTTTGGTTGCCTCAGTGATATGGCTAAAGCAACAGGGAAAAGATTTAATAATTGGTGGCAGCAGAAGTCTACAAAAGATTATATGGTGGTACTTTCAAGGTCTACTGGAATCCCAGCAGACCTCCTAGTTGAAATCAATGAATCTCAGGGGAGAAATGAAGACCGTGGAACTTGGGCTGAGCGAAAAGTATGTATTAGATTTGCTCAATGGTGTAGTCCAGAATTTGCAGTACAATGTACTCTTTGGTTAGAGGAATTAATGACAAAAGGTTCAGTCTCTATTAAAGAAGAAACCTCAAATCATCCCATTGGTATCAAAGAGGTTTCAATCGCTGAAAATGTTGCTAAAATCAATGATAGTCTTTTAAATTCAGATCCTCGATTAGCTCAATTATTAAAGGATGGCATTACCAATCAATATTTAAGGGAACAAGGATTATTCGTCTCTTCTGATGGCACTAAACCATCTGGGTTAATGGGTGTCGTGGAGATTGCCGAAGAGATTCTAGGGTTGCCAAAGGTTTCAGTAGGTGATCGTAGTAAATTAGGCAAATTTGTAAAATCTCGCCACCCTGATAAATATACTATGGAATATCGTTTGTGTAATGGTACTCAACGTCCAATATGTTGTTACGATTCTAGGGATTGGGATATCCATGAAACTATAAAAGAATTCTTTGCTCAATATTTGGAAAAATAGATATTCTTATACTATTGACTAGCTCTAACAGAAGCTTTCTATGTCGTCATCATTTTCTGGAATAGCATCTAACTCTGCTTCCCATTGTTCAATAGTAGGTAAACTTCCCTGTAATTGTTTTGGTAAAGCCTCTCTCCATTGATAAGTGGAAACCCCAATAGGTTTATTCATATCTCTTAGGGCATATTCTACAATAGTTTCGGTTTTCGTCTTACACAAAATAATACCAATACTAGGTGCATCATCAGGATGTCTTAGTAAATCATCTACCGCAGCTAGATAGAAATTCATTTTTCCAGAAAATTCAGGTTTAAATTTACCTATTTTAAGTTCAATAACTGTGAAACAGCGTAATTGAAGATGATAAAATAATAAATCTAAATAAAAATCTTCTCCTTCTATTTCTAAATGATATTGACTTCCAACAAAAGAAAAACCTATCCCTAATTCCAATAAGAAATCACGAATATGTTCAATTAAAGCGTTTTCCAAATCTCTTTCTTGTACTTCTTCTCCTAAAGTGAGAAAATCAAAATTATAAGGATCTTTTAGAATTTGTTGAGCAAGTTCTGATTGAGGAGATGGGAGAGTACGTTTGAAATTGGTAATTGCTTTTCCTTGGCGATGATATAAGTCAGATTCAATTTGATGAACCAATACATTACGACTCCATCCCAGTTCAATAGTTTTATTAATATACCAGAAACGCTCTTCTTCTGATTTAATCTTTTCAATTAAAGTGAGATTATGATACCAAGTAATTTGTGCAAGCACCTCTTGCACTATTTGTTGATTAGGATAAGTTTGAGCAAATTTTCTCATATATTTAAGATTGCGAGAGGAAAATCCTTTCATTTTAGGAAAGGCAGAACGCAAATCACTCGCCAAACGATCTATAACTTTTGCACCCCATCCAAGTTCTTTTTGTTTAATCAAAATTTCTTGTCCGATTTGCCAATAAAGCAAAATTAATTCCTGATTTACAGAAGCTGCGGCTTTTTGCTGAGCATGAATGATACGTTTTTTCAAATTGAGGAGAAATTCTTGATAATCTTCTGTTAATTCTTGGCTCATAATCAAACTCAATCAAATTTATTAGAAAATATATATCTTATTCTACTCTCAATATTAAATCATATTTGATAGTAATTTGGTTAAAACTTATGAATTTTAAAAAGAAGTTATATATTACTATTTTAGTAATTTTAATTTTACTTTTAAGTACCATTAAAGATAATTTTTTCCCAGTTTTGGAGATTGATTTCAAATTATACTAAATCCACCTTTCAAAAAACCACAAACTTTAAATCTATGAAATCCATTCTACACAGAGAATTTAGCCGTTTTTAATAAAGGAAGTATGTAAACCGGATTTGGTATTACTTGGGTGTGCTGTACCACTAAAGTGGGTTTCTCCATGAGAGTAGGAGATGGTTTTGATTTATGTGGTTTCAGGTGCAAGATCTGAGTTTAAGGAAAACTTATAACAAAATATTAAGCATCTAGCTTTTTTGAAGAAAATATTTTAAAATTATCGTAATTCTAGATTATCTAGTATTAAACTTTTCTTATAACGAAAAAGAGTAAAATAAAATGTCCAAATCTTTTGTAAACAAATATTTAGGAAATAAAATAGCTTCTAGTATTGGTATTTTTGGTGCTAGTATTAGTCTTAATCTCATTACATTACCTACGCAAGCAGCAACCCTAGGAACACAAGTTGTAGGGAGTTTTGATTTAGTTACTGATACAGTACCTAATCTTGAAGGAAGTGCTACTTTTTCTTTTGAAAAAACTGTAGAGGGTTTCGGTTTTCTTACGATAAGTGAAGGTTTTTTTGGAGACGGAGTGACATTTTTTATTGGTGATGGGACGAAAGATGAAGAAACTGGAGAACTTTCCTTTATCTTTAACGGGGGAACATTTAGTGGTAATATTAATAGTGGAATAGGACTTGGAGCGGGATTAAGCGTACCTCCAACTTTTGAAGATGCAAATTTCTTAGTAACAAATTTAGAAGCGAGACATGAGATTGTACCTGAATCCTCTACCATTCTTGGTATCCTAACCCTAGGCACTCTAGGTGCAGTCTCAACCCTAAAACGTAAAATTGGTGGTCGCTGTTAACAATCTGTGCCGTTGCTGAATCTTGTAATTATTCTGCAACGCCCTTGGCTGTGCATCTCCGTAAGGAGAAGAAAAACAAGCTGGTACCCAAGAGGGTATCCAACAAAATGTAAAAGCTAATATTATTAGCATTCTAGAGAGACGTTTTAAAAGCATTCCATTGGACTTAATAGATTTAATTAATAGTATTTCTGATGTAACTAAATTACAAGAACTTCATTTAGAAACTATTAGCGTTAATTCTTTGGAGGAATTTCAAGAGTTAATTATGTTCCCAGATAATTAATTTTTATAAATATTTATAACACAAAAAATTAAATAGACAATTTCTGCGATCGATCCCATTTCCCCTTCTCAACGAAATATCCAAAGCAATAGGTTAAGAGAATTTGGGCATAGTATTCCATCACAAAGCTTTAATTGTGGTTATCTTTTTACTATTTTAGTGATTTTAATCTTATTTTCAAGCACCATTGAAGATAATTTTCTCCCAATCAAGAAGATTGATTCCAAAGAGATCTAAATCATCAGTAAAAGACATACCAATTATTGCGAATAGAAACTTAATTTTTTCAATAATCGTATTGGCTGGCACATCAAGGCAAATCTCCTTAAAGGTATCGAAATCCATACCATGAACGAATTTGGTAAATTCCTCAACTAATTCAGCACGATCCATATTTAACCATTCGGCAAGTAACCCATTGGATTTAGCCAATTCCACCAACCCGCCTGGTTCTATATTGTCTACTAATAGGGGTAGGCGGGTTAATAAAGATTGGAGTTCCTGAAGCATTAAACTCCAACCACTCTTACCCTCTGCATTTACGCCAAACTTGGCACACAATTTCTGAACACTATTCTCACTTTTCCCGATCGCCTGGGCTACATCTTTTTGACGAATATCCTCTAGAGCCTTTCCAGTTTTAACCATCTCCATAATTGCTTGGAAAATTACATATCGAGATAT
>JANQIW010000168.1 GCA_028281945.1 Prochloraceae cyanobacterium PL24a_bin.78 | reverse complement strand
AAAAATCCCATTTTTTGAACAATTTTTAACTTGGAAAAAGTTAACTACTATCTTATCAGCAGGAGCTATATTGGGTTTATCTCTTCCTTCATCGGTATTAGCACAAATTGAAGTAGACGCAGAGTTATCTTTATTATTAGATATATCTCCAAGTATAGATGCCAGTGAGTATGCTTTACAAGTTGAAGGATATGTAGACGCTTTCAGGAATCTTGATTTTTCAGAAAGTAACGTGGCAGTAAATGCCATTGTATGGTCCGGTCCATCCCTTCAATTTGTAGAAGTAGATTGGACACTCATAACAGATAATGCTACCGCCGATGCTTTTGCTGACAGTTTAGAAATTGCTCTCTCTAGTCGAGAACCTAATAATGGTACGGCTCCTGGTTCGGCTATCAACTTTGCCGTTCCTCTTTTTGGAACTGAAACAGGCTTTGCAGATAATGGTTTTCTCTCAGACACACAAATTATTGATATCTCTGGTGATGGGGTAGAAAACCAAGGAATAGACACTGCAACAGCAAGAGATTTCGCTTTAGCTGCTGGTATTGATGTTATCAATGGATTAATTGTGGCAGAAGATCCTGATCAACCAATAGCTGAATTAAGAGCTTTCTATGAAAATGAAGTGATTGGTGGAACAAATTCTAACGGAGATCCAGCTTTTGTTTTGGAGGCGACTAGTTTTGAGGATTTTGGTGATACTATTACTGAAAAAATAGCTGCTGAATTATTTATTACCCCAATTCCTACTGTTCCAGAGCCTAATTCCTTAGTAGGCCTTGGTTTTCTAGGTTTAGGTTTCATCCTGACGAAAAAACGCAGTTTCAAGTGGAAAGGTAAACCTCTTAATGATAAATAGAGCCTAGTTTAGGAGTATTTGTTGGCGCAAAACTCTAAAAGCTCTATCTCAAAAGTTTTTTGATTTTGAATACATTTAATTGACTTCTTGTTCTTGTTGTAGCTCGATTGACAATAAGAACAAGTTAATTCAATATTATACCATAGATTATTTGCTATAGATATAATTTTTGTTTAATTAATAAATAATTTATAATTTATTATCTATAACGATCTATTACTCATATTTAATTCGGTTCAAATATAGATCCCATAAACAAAATTGTATTAGTAGAATTGTCGTAAATGGCAAAGAAAAATGGTCGATCGACAATCATGGAAAATGGTTGAAAAAGTCCAATGGAAGTACTCCTAACTCCTATGGATGTAGCTGCGGCTGCTTCCGTGCCTTCTTCATTAACTTCAATAAAGCTTTTATGTTTAACTGTATCCACACTAGCTTGAGACTCAGTCATGGATTTAAAATTAGCTTGATTTCGATCGAACATTGAATTCATTCTTAGTTTTTTCAGAGTATTATTAAGCTCTATTTCGTATTCTAATTTAAAGCGGGGAAGCTGGATATTACCTTCACTTTTTGTAAAATTAGATTGCCATTGTTTCCAATTTTCACTATTTAATTCTCTCAAAAAATTTGGTAAATTACTATCTGGTTTGGGCAAGAAAATATACATACTTAATTCACTGTCAGAATAAGGTAAAGAAATTCCTTGAAATTTTTCGTTTTCATAATATGGATATTGACCATTTCGAGACATCATGGGATGATTTTTTTGACTACCATCTGCTAGATAAAATGGTAGATTTTGAGTATTATTTTTATCAAATTCATTTTGCCAAATGCCTTTAAAATAAATGGCATTAATTAAAAATAAGATATTTTCTGCTGAGATATCGTCAATAATTTCTTCTATTTTGCCATTAGTATTTTCTTTAACCCAATTATTAATTATGGTAATTGTTTCAGGATTATTAAAATCTAATTCTTGAATTTTTGCTTGATAAAATTGTCGATTATTTTCCAAAAATTCCGGTTTAAAAGAAACACCTTCTTTAGCCCAAAGAGAATTAGCAATAGTAAGTTTTACTCCTTCTTTATCTTGAGAAAGTGAATCTAATAAACTTAAATTTGCCTGATTAATTTCATCAAGACTCATGCCTTGTAATTGTAAAGCTGTTGCCATTTCTGCTTGAGTTTTTCCATCGGCACCGTTATAAAGCATTCCAAGTGCGAAAGCAATACTTGTAGGAGAGATAAAAACATTTTCTTCCTGAGATTCTTCAACAATTTCTCTCCATAAATTCAAACCGAATTCTAAATTTGCATTTACCAAAGGATGATTTCTATCCAATTTAATTGGAGATTCTTTCGCCATAGATTCTGAGGATAAAGATAAATCGGAAGAAAATCTTAACCCGTTAAATTTATTGACTCCCACAAGATATGCTATGATTAAGAATAAAATTGTGGTTAAAGTTAACAATAGTTTTTGTTTCATAGGGTTGCCTTTTAAAAGATAAAATTATGTGGGCTTTTATTAATTATGACGGGTAATTTCCATCTAAAGTTCCAAAAGTCTAACAATTTCTAAATTAATGATGAATAATTAATAATTAGTAACTGATAATAATTGAAAAGTTTATATAATAAAAAAGATTTTGTTTTAAAATAGAGTCAATTCTAAAATCACTAAATTAACTAAAATAAATAGATAATTTTATGGAATATTCAGGAGGAAATCCGGTAAAGTGAATTTAGCCGAATTAATCGAAAAAGGTGGATTAGCAATCTGGCCTTTGCTATTTTTATCCATTCTAGCATTAGGAACTATTATTGAGAGGATCTGGTTTTGGGGGAGACTTTTGCTCAAAGAAGGTCAAGTTTTGGAAAGTATTATGAATGCAGCTTTCCACAACTGGGAGGCTGTGACTGAGGTAGCTAAAAAATATCGAAAGCATCCTATGGGCAATTTTCTTTATGCTCCTTTAAGGTTAGCAAATCCTGATTCGGAAGTATTTCATCTTGCCCTCGAAGCCGCCGCTGATGATGCTTTAGCTTTAATGCGTCGGGGAGATAAAGTCTTAGAAGCAGTGATCGCTTTAGCTCCTCTGTTAGGATTATTGGGGACAGTTTTAGGTTTGATTAATTCCCTTGGTTCTATTAGAATTAGTGATTTGGGCACCGCTTCTACCGCAGGTGTTAGTTTGGGGATTGGTGAGTCTTTAATCTCAACGGCTACTGGTTTAATTATAGCAATTATTAGTTTGGCTTTTTATCGTTTATTTCAAGCTTTTTGGTCAAATCAAGTTAGAATTTTTCGTAAAGCAGGAAGTGAATTAGAATTGATTTATCGACAAAGATTAATGGAGGCTGAAGCTTTTCAAGATCAAGATCTTAGTGGTAATCTCAATTTGGATTCTAGTTTTGGGACGTAATATTAACTAAAAAGTTAAACAATAAGTTTAAATAGATTAATGTTTTTCTTAAAATTTATAACCTTAAAAATTCTCTAAAAATTCTCTAAAAATTCTCTAAAAAGTAATTTTAAATCTAATTTTAATCTGTTAAGAAAATGGCTAAAAAAAAGACAAAATCTTATAAAAAAAGAGCTAGTTTGAAACGTTTACCTATTCCAATTCGCCCTCTCAAACTTTGGCAAGATGATACTAATAATTCAGATGTCAGGATTGAAATTCTACCTCTAATTGATGTTATTTTTTGTATTTTAACTTTCTTTCTTTTAGCAGCTGTTGGTTTTTCTCGTCAGCAAGCAATTAGTCTTAATTTACCTAAAGCCAGCACGGGTAAACCCATTGTAAGAGAGATGTTATTGGTTACTTTGGATGATTTGGGAAGGGTTTATATTAATCAAAATCCTGTTACTAGAAATCAACTGAATCAAACTATCACTAATTATCATCAGTCTAATCCTAATGGTTTAATGGTTCTTTATGCTTCTAGAGATTCTAGTTATAATGATGTTATTCAAGTTTTAGATTTACTTAAACAAGTGGGAGGAGATCGGGTGGCTTTAGCTACTTTACCGGGGGAATCTGAAATTCCAATAAATTTAAATCCTCAGATAAATACTAATGGAATCCCTAATCAAAATCAAATTCCTAACCTAAATACTAACCCAATCTCACCTAATCTACCAACTATACCAGAAATAAATTCGGATTTTAATAATAATAATAACCTTAATCTTAATCCTGTTATTTCTCCAAATCAAACTATTCCTAATAATTCTAATAATCCCACTAATCCTACTAATCCTAATTCTCAAGAAAATTAAATATTAATAATCAATATATGAGCAAACCTAAAATCGCTATTATTGGAGCAGGAATCTCAGGTTTAACCTTAGCATCTCGACTTTCTCCTATTGCAAATATAAAAGTATTTGAAAAATCCCGTGGATTTGGAGGAAGAATGTCTACTCGTTATGCTTCTGGCTATCAATTCGATCATGGTGCACAGTATTTTAGTGCAAGAAGCTCAGAATTTAAGGAATTTCTTGATCCTTTTATCCAAGATAAAACTATTGCTATTTGGAAACCAAATCTGGTAATTTTAGAAAAAGGGCAAAAATCTTATCAAGAAGAATGGTTAGAATCCCGTTATGTTGCTTCACCTAAAATGAATAGTTTATGCCGTAAACTAGCAGAAGACTTAGATATATCTCTACAAACTCGAATACAAACTCTTAAACAACAAGATCATAAATGGACATTAATAGATATTGATAGTAATTCTTTTG
The DNA here is from genome assembly GCA_028281945.1 of Prochloraceae cyanobacterium PL24a_bin.78. Taxonomy (GTDB): domain Bacteria; phylum Cyanobacteriota; class Cyanobacteriia; order Cyanobacteriales; family JANQIW01; genus JANQIW01. The sequence continues at coordinate 64,787 of JANQIW010000168.1, read as the reverse complement.
AAGATTATGATTGGGTAATTAGCACTGCTCCCGCTCCACAAACATTAGCATTGATGCCAAATAATTTCTCTCAACTAGAAATGTTAAAACAAGTGAAAATGCTGGCTTGTTATACTTTAATGTTAGGTCTTAATAAACCTTTGAATCTAACATGGGATGCCGCTAAGGTAAAAAATTCTCTCATTGGTTGGATTGCGGTTAACTCTCATAAGCCCGATCGTAATCCTGATGCTTATTCTTTACTTATTCAAACTACCAATACTTGGGCAGAAGCCAATTTAGAGCAAGATATTAACATTATACAAGAACAAATTTTAGCAGAATGGGAGGAATTAACCTCTATTAAACTTAGAGATATAGGTTATATTACTACTCATTCTTGGCTATATGCCAATATACAAACTCCTGCAAACTGTGATTTTTTAGTAGATGAGAATAATTGTTTAGCTGCCTGTGGGGATTGGTGTATTTCTGGGAAGGTAGAATCTGCTTTTATGAGTGCTTGGAAACTTGGTGATTATTTCCTAAATAGATAATTTAGCACAATTCAATAATTATTTAAAAGATTACCAAGGAAGTTCTTCACCATTTTGATGAAAAAAAGATCCAGATTTTTCTAAAGTAAGTTCTTCCATTCGTTCAATCAATCCTTTTGCAGATTCTGCGGCACTTATATTTCCGTTACCTTTAGTCATTTCAGTGCGAACCCATCCAGGATGAAGTAAAACTAAAGCTATTTTTTTAGATAAAAGATTGTGAGCTAAACTTTTTCCAGCCATATTCAAAGCTACTTTGGACATTCGATAACCGTAGTTTCCACCTGAAGTGTTATCAGCAATGGATCCCATTCGACTGGTTAATAAACCGATTTTTGCACCTTCTGGTTTTAGACAAGGCAGCAATTCAATAACTGCTTGCAAAGGGCCGAGAGCATTTACTTCAAATTGTTTTATCATGGCATTACGATCGAGTGGAGGATTAATAGTAACTGTTTTGTAAATACCAGCAACTACAACTAACCAATCCAGAGTTTGATTGCCAATGAGAGATGCAAGATTGACTAAGGAATCTCCATGAGTAACATCTACTGAGTCATAAATAGTGATATTTTCAATTTGTTCTAATTCTACAGAACGTTTTCTACAAGTTGCTAATAGATGATGCCCTTTAGCAGATAACTGACGACATATTTCAAGACCAATACCTTTATTAGATCCAATTATAAGAGATTTTTTCATTAATAAAAACCTATATTGATAGTGTTATTAATTAATATAATTTAAAATCTATTTTTAGTCAATACCTAATTTTAAAGTGATTGTAATTGCCAATATTGTGCATAGTTTCCTTTTTTAGCTAATAATTCTTGATGATTACCTGATTCAACTATCCTGCCTTCTTCCAAAACTATGATTAAATCTGAATTAACGATGGTAGATAAACGATGAGCTATTACCAAAACTGTACGATTATCTTGAAATTGTGCCAAGGCATCTTGAATTAAATGCTCTGAGTAACTGTCTAAAGCACTAGTAGCTTCATCTAAGATGAAAATCTCTGGTTGTTTAAGTATAGCACGAGCCAATGCCAAACGCTGACGTTGCCCTCCTGAAAGACGATAACCTCTTTCTCCTACGACTGTATCATAAGTATGTGGTAAATTTTCAATAAATTCATGAGCATTAGCAATTCTAGCCGCTTGAATTACCTGTTGTTTTGTGGCTTCTGGCAATCCATAACGGATATTATCTAAGATACTCTGATTAAATATGAAAGTATCTTGACTAACTACCCCTAAATGTTTACACCAATTAGTAGGATTATATTCATATAATTTTATATTGTCTACAAGTATTTCACCTGCTGTCGGTTGATAAAGTCCTATTAGTAAATGGGCTATGGAAGATTTACCAGCTCCAGATTTACCTATTAATGCAGTTGTTGTTCCTTTTTTTAGTCTTAAATTAATATTAATTAAAGCTTCTTTTGTTGTATTTGAATATTTTAAAGATACTTTATTAAATTTAATTTCTTCTTTTAATTCCTTAAAAATATGACCATCACTAGAAGTAAATTCCTTATCATCAGGAAAAAGAATCTCTTCTAAACGAGCCAATCTTCCTGAATTTGCAGCCAATCTATTAGTCGTACTGGCTATACCATTAATATGACTAGCTAAAGAATTCAATAGTATTAAAAAAGTTATTAAACTTGGTAATATTATTGTAGAATTTTCCACAAATAGAAAACCTAAAATTAAGATACTAGCCATACTGATAGTAGTTATTATTCTAACTAAAGGTTGAGTTAACTCAATTAAAAGACTTTGATACTTTAAATTTGTCACTAATTCATTTTCTATTTTATGAATTTCAGTAATGGCTCGATTTTGCGTGGCAAAAGTATGAATGATTCGCAATGCTTGAATTTTTTCTGTAATTTGTTTAGAAGTATTCGCTCTAATTATTGCTAATTTATAGGATAGTTTTTTTATTTTAGGAATTATTTTTCTTTGGATTAAAAATAAAAATGAAAAAATTATAATAGTTATTAAGGAAAAAATCGTTTTTAATTGAATTAAAACTATAATATTAATAATTAATTTAATTCCTAATAAAGCAAACATATTCCCATGTCTAATGAGATTCAAAACTGTTACAGAAGCTTGATTGACATAGTTAGTTAAATCTCCAACTTTGTAACTACTAGCACAAGGAAAGCTAAAAGAAATAATTTGTGTAAAAATATTCTCAGTCATTTGTGCTTGTATTTCTGCTCCTAAATAACCAGAAGTGACGGCTCCAAAATATTCTAAACCATTGCGTAATAGCTGTATCAATATAACTAAAATAATTAAACTAATAAATAGCTGTCCTTGAGATAAAGATTCTATTATTTTTGACAAAAAAGTATTTTTAAATAAAAAATTATTTAGTAGGTCTTCTCTTTTGTCCGATTCTAATACCTTTAGTGCTATAAAAATTAAACTAAAACCACTTCCTTCTGAAATTCCAGCTAACAAATTTGCATTAAAGTTAATAGCAATTAAAAGACGGTTGTGATTAATAGTAGTAAATATAACTCTATAAGCTGGAGTATTAAATTTAGAAGTGATTTTTTGGAAAAATAGTTTAATTTGTTGTTTCAACATTAGAATAAAATATAGCAGAATAATATTAGTATTACTATATCTTAACAATTTTTTCTTGACAATTTAATCACAAAAATAGTTAAAGCAAAATAAGATAACTAAATTCATAGACTATAAGTATTAATTATTTCAAGATAAAAGTTCTACTAAAGATTCTTCTAATTGGTTTAAAACTGCTTCTATTTCCTTTTTCTTAGGGCGTTTAGATTGAGAATTTAAGATTGGTTTGCCAAAACGAATAATTAATTCTTTACGAAAAGATAAATTTTTTGTTCCTATGATTGCCACAGGTATGATGGGAACACCCGATCTAAGAGCATAAATGGCTGTACCTCGTTTGAAGGGTAAATGCAAATTCCCTTCTGTCTCTCCTAATCGCCCTTCTGGAAAGAGTATTAATCCATCTCCTCTTGCTAAAATATTCTGTACAGCAGTATCCATCTGTCTTAAAGCTTGAAGATTATTAGTAGATTTAATATTTTCTTCAATTTCTTTAGCTAAATCCTTCAATTCTTCATTTCCATTTTTAGCTGATTCCATCACTGCCATTTCTTCTTTCCACAAACGCTCAACAGGAATAACCCCTTCAAAGAAATTAATCACAGGTCTTTTCCACCATTTATCGTAAAGACTACGCCAATCTCCAATTATATAATAGTAAGGTAATGCTGGTACTTCAGATAAAATTATAAAGGGATCAATATGATGAAGATGATTAGGAGCAATAATTACTGGTTCATGAGGGATTCTTTCTGGATATTCTACTTTTATATCAAAAGCCGATTTAATTATTATTCTTGTTATAAAACGGCGCATTGTGCTTGCAATCTTAATTTTTCTTCTATCTGTTTTTGTAATCTCCTGTAGTCTTTGCTGGGATTTCTCCATAGCAGATTTCACAGCAGTATCCTTGGCAATATTTAATCCTTCCGTTGCCCTTTGAATTACCTTTTTTGTCAGAGTAGGCAATTTCAAATTTTCTTTGGTAATAGATTTACCAGTCATAATATACTTCACTAAAGTTAATTAAAGGTCTAATAAACCATTATAATTAATGATAATGGCAGTACAAAAAAGAGGTTGACAATTATTAAACTGTCCCTAAGTATTTTTATACTGCTAAATTAATGGTAAAAATTTACTAAATATTAATTATCAATTGCCATTAGTTCCTTTTTTTCAACAGGCAAAGTAGTAGAAACCATAGCTGCCATAAGCTGTTCTGGAATTACCTTAAATGGTAATCTATGAATATCAGACTTAGGATTACAAGAAATAGATGCTGCTTGAGATAATTCATCTAAAGTAATATCTTTTAAACCTAAATCTGCCAAGTCTTTAGGTAACCCAAGGTCTTCATAAAAGGTCAATAATTGTTGCCTTGCCGTAGCAGCCAACTGATTTTGTTGCACCATTTCTTCTAAGCGCAATTGCACTAAAATGCCATAAGCTACCTTTTCTCCATGTAAAGCATGATGAGCAGCTTTAATATGAGTTAAACCATTGTGAACTGCATGGGCACCAACTGTGCGACAATTAGCTCCTCCCAATCCTCCAATGACTCCTGTTAATAAAATAGTGGCATCAACTACTTCTTGCCATTCTTCCCCGCCAGGATTGGATAAAGCCGCTCTTGATTTTTGGAAGAGAATATCTCTGAGGATTCTAGCTTGTTGTACTGCACCTATAATCATAGTTGAAGTAGAATCTCCACTACTGACTGATGCTTCATACCATTTGGCGATGGAATCTCCTATGCCTGCAATTAAAGTTCTTTGAGGTGCGGTTTTGACTAAATTGTAATCTAAGATTAATAAATTTGGGGCTGATTTTAATGGTACATCATATTGAAAAGCGCCTTCGTTAGAATAAATATTACTCAAAGCCGTCCAAGCAGCGCAGGTGGCAGCAGAAGTAGGAATGGTAATTATTGGGAGTTGATGGGAATGGGCTACTAATTTGGCTGTATCGAGGGCTTTTCCCCCTCCTACACCAATAATAAAATCAGCTTGATGAGATACGACTTTCTCATTTAAATATTCTAATACTTGTTCTGAACAATCGGGATTATAACTTACTTGGGAAGATTGGAGTTGATATTTTTGAAAAACTGGTTGGAGTAAAGGATTAATTAAATCTAAAGTAGATGCACCACTTATTACTAAAGGGCGATTGCCAAATCTTGATATTTCTTCTCCTGCTTCAGAAATGGCATTTTCTCCTCTTAATACTACAGAAGGAGCTACGATTAAAGTTTTTAAGGTTGTAGAGGTTTTTGTTGATAATTCAGTACTTTGATTCATTGCCAATTAGGTTCTATTTTTTGTGGTTAATGGTTAATAATTAATGGTTAATCGTCCAAAATTCTTTGAAGTGTATCTCTTTGTTTTTAACTCCATTATTGCTTTTTTAGTTATTATTAATGACTCAAGTTTATTTGACTATTATAATATCTTTTGGACTTATTTAACCAAGTCAGCTGTTAAAATTAAGGTTAAATTTTAACTTCAAAAACTTTTATCAGAACTTTTTAAAAAATAATTAAAATTGTATAAAAAAGACATAAACAATGATCGAAAACCAAGAAATTTGACATAATGAAAGATAAGGAGGCTAGTTGAAGATAAGAAACAACTAGAAAACAAATATGGTTGCCAACTTAGAAAGCAAATTAAATACGACACGTAATTTAGAACAAATAGAGCGAAAAGAATGGTTTTCTTTTAATACTGGAAAATGGACAAAAGAAATTAATGTTAGAGATTTTATTCAAAAAAATTATAATCCTTACATTGGTAATGAATCTTTTTTAACTGAAGCTACGGAAGAGACCAAAAATCTTTGGACTCAAGTAAAATTATTAATGAATCAAGAGCGAGAAAAAGGAATTTTAGATGTAGATACTAAAATCCCTTCTAGTATAAATGCTCATCAAGCTGGTTATATCAATAAAAATTTAGAGAAAATAGTCGGTCTACAAACAGATAAACCTCTAAAAAGAGCCATTATGCCTTATGGAGGTATTCGGGTGGTGAAAAAATCTTTAGCCTCCTATAATTATGAAATAGATCCCCAGACTAATGAAATTTTTACTAAATATCGCAAAACACATAATGATGGGGTTTTCGATGCTTATACTAAGGAAATGCGAAAAGCCAGACATTCAGGTATTATTACAGGGTTGCCAGATGCTTATGGTCGAGGACGCATTATAGGAGATTACAGACGAGTTGCGTTATATGGAGTCGATCGTCTAATTGCAGATAAAGAAGAGCAAAAATTATCCTTAGAAGTTGATGTAATGGATGAAGATACCATCCGTTTGCGTGAGGAAATTTCCGATCAAATTAAAGCATTGCAAGAGTTAAAGGAAATGGCTGCCAACTATGGTTTCGATATAAGTAAACCGGCGGCTACGGCCCAAGAAGCCATTCAATGGACTTATTTCGGTTATTTAGGGGCAGTTAAAGAACAAAATGGTGCAGCAATGTCTTTAGGAAGGACTTCAAACTTCTTAGATATCTATATAGAAAGAGATTTAACACAGGGAATTTTAACAGAAAGTCAAGCACAAGAATTAATAGATCATTTCGTAATGAAATTAAGAATGGTTCGATTCTTGCGAACTCCTGAATATAATCAACTTTTTGCGGCAGATCCAGTTTGGGTAACTGAAGTAATTGGGGGAATGGGTGTAGATAATCGTCCGTTAGTTACAAAAAATAGTTTCCGTTTTCTAAAAACATTATATAATTTAGGTCCTGCACCGGAACCAAACTTAACTGTCTTGTGGTCTGAAAGATTGCCTATAGCTTTTAAAAGCTACTGTGCCAAGGTTTCCATCGATACTAGCTCAATTCAATATGAAAATGACGACTTGATGCGTCCGGAATATGGGGATGATTATGGAATCGCCTGTTGTGTCTCAGCCATGAAAATTGGTAAGCAAATGCAGTTTTTTGGCGCACGGGTTAACTTAGCAAAAGCTTTACTCTATAGTATCAACGGAGGTAAGGATGAAAAAGCAGGAGAGCAAATTGCTCCTCCCTTTGCACCTATAACTTCAGATCTATTAGATTATGAAGAAGTTGTATCTAAGTTTGATCTTTTAATGGATTGGTTAGCTAAACTTTATGTAAATACTCTTAATGTAATCCATTATATGCACGATAAATACAGTTATGAGCGTCTGGAAATGGCTTTACACGATCGAGATGTGTATCGTACCATGGCTTGTGGCATAGCAGGATTATCAGTAGTAGTGGATGCTTTATCAGCCATTAAATACGCCCAAGTGAAGGTGATTCGTAATGAAACAGGATTGGCAGTGGATTATGAAATCACAGGAGATTACCCTAAATTTGGCAATAATGACGATGCAGTAGACGAAATTGCCTGTAATGTCCTCACACAATTTATGAATAAGATCCGTAAGAATAAGACTTATCGAGCAGCAGTGCCAACACAATCCATTCTAACAATCACATCAAATGTAGTTTATGGCAAGAAAACTGGCAATACTCCCGATGGCCGTAAGGCAGGGGAACCATTTGCCCCCGGTGCAAATCCTATGCATGGCAGAGATACCAAAGGTGCCATAGCATCTTGTGCCTCCATTGCCAAATTACCTTATGAGAATGCCCAAGATGGTATTTCTTATACCTTCTCAATTGTGCCTCAAGCATTAGGGAAAACAGAAGAAGGAAGGGTAAATAATCTAGTTGGAATCCTTGATGGCTATTTTCATGACACTGGACATCATATTAATATCAATGTTCTTAATCGTGAAATCCTAATCGATGCCATGGAACATCCAGAAAATTATCCACAACTAACTATTAGGGTATCTGGTTATGCAGTTAATTTCATTAAACTTAGTCGTGAGCAACAGCTAGATGTGATTAATCGCACTTTCCATGAAAGGATTTAATCTAAATTATGGTAAAGTTTAGACCAGACTTACATTAAAATAGATAAGCTAGGTAAGGAAGAAAATGAATAACCTTCTTTACCTTCTTCTCTAAAGAGTAAAAGATTAGAAAGTATACTATAAAATAGTTTTTTACCTGCTTTAACTATAATTATTTAAATTATTAATTGTTTAATTTTTATTTAAAATGAACCAAACAAAAACCATAGAAAAAGATTTTCAAAGACAAAAAAGTGGATATATTCATTCTGTTGAAAGCTGTGGAACAGTAGATGGACCCGGTATACGTTTCGTTATTTTTACTCAAGGTTGCCCTTTAAGGTGCTTATATTGTCATAATCCTGATTGTCGTCATCTAGAAGATGGAAAACTAATAACAGTAGAACAATTAATTAGGGAAATAAAAAAATATACATCCTATTTTAAATCTTCCGGAGGTGGCATAACCATTACAGGAGGAGAGCCTTTAATGCAGCCAGAATTTGTCCAAGAAATTTGCCAACGCTGTCAAGAAATGGGTATTCATACAACCTTAGATACTTCTGGTTATGTACAATTAAAAGTAGCAAAACAAGTGTTAGATTTTGTAGATTTAGTATTATTAGATATCAAATCTTTCGATCCCAAAATTTATCATGATGTCACTAGCGTTTCCATTGAACCAACTTTAGAATTTGCCAAATATCTCAAAGAAATTAAAAAGCCTGCATGGATTCGCTTTGTGTTAGTGCCAAATCTTACCGATCCCATCCCAAATATTCAAGCTTTAGCTCAATTTATTTCCACTTTAGATAATGTTGAAAAAGTAGAAGTATTGCCTTTTCATCAAATGGGAAAATATAAATGGGAACAATTAGGTTATGATTATCAACTTAAAGATACTAATCCTCCATCTCCAGAATTAATTGAAGCAGTTAAAAATATCTTTAAAAGTTACGGTTTGGAAACACAATAGCAGAAAAAATTAAAGACTAAAAACCCAAAAACGAATTTTTTTTTATTCTGATAATTGTTATAAATTTTAATCTATCTATCCTTTCTCAAATGGAGGAGAAATAAAAACAATGGAAATTGAGAAAATATGATAAAATAGTAAACAACAGGATAAAGTCAAGCCAAAAAGAATCAATCAACCATAACTAATAATATAACTAATCTCCCCATGAATCAAACCGAATTGGCTTTTACTCCAGCAGTAGAACAAGCAAAACTAATTCGAGATCGTCAAATATCTCCTTTAGAATTAGTAGAAATTTACCTAGAAAGAATAGAAAAAATTGACCCAAAAATAGGTAGCTATTACTACGTAGCACGAGAAGAAGCTATCACAGATGCACAAGTAAAAACCGAGCAACTAACAAAAATTCAAGATAATACAGAATTACCACCCTTTTTTGGCGTACCCATAGGAATTAAAGACCTCCACAATGTAAACCAAATGCCTTGTACTTATGGAGTAGCAGCCTTAAAAGATAAAATAAGTGCTTATGATGAAGGAATTGTAACTAAAGTAAAGCAGGCAGGATTTGTTATTCTAGGGAAAACAGCCACCTCAGAAGTAGGTTCTTTGCCCTATACCGAACCTCAAGGATTTCTACCAACTCGCAATCCTTGGAATTTAGACTATACCCCAGGAGGCTCCAGTGGGGGATCCGCAGCAGCAGTCGCAGCAGGTTTGTGTGCCATTGCCACAGCTTCAGACGGAGGAGGTTCAATCCGAGGGCCAGCATTTTGTTGTGGTTTGGTAGGTTTGAAACCCAGTAGAGGGAGGATTTCTAATGCCCCTGTGGGAGATTATCAAAGTGGAATTGCTACTCAAGGAGGGATGGCTCGATCGGTCCAAGATACCGCAGCATTTTTAGATGTGGTCTCAGGGTATATCATAGGAGATCCCTATTGGTTAGGAAATCCTGAGATATCTTTTTATGAAGCAGCTAATCGAGTTCCCAAAAAATTAAAGATTGCCTTTGCTAGTTCTTTTTCGCCTGTAGGTGATGCAGCAGAAGAATGTCGAGAAAGTGTGGAAAAAACTGCCAAATTACTCAGTGATATGAGTCATATTGTTGAACCAAACTGTCCTGACTTTAGTAAACTAATTAAGCCCTTTCAGAAAGTTTGGCAAGCAGGAGTAATGGCTACAGGAATTTCGTTAAATTTACTTAGTCCTATGAATCGTTGGATTGCAGAACAATCTGGTACTGCGGGAGAATATTTACAAGCTGTAACTCAAATGCAAGTTATTTCTAGAGAAATTGTTGCTTTTTTCGAGTATTATGATGTTTTACTTCTGCCAACTTATATGCACGAACCCTTTAAAATAGGGGAAGAAGATGCTTCAAATCCTAGAGAAAACTTAGAAAAAATTATTAATTGGATTTTCCCCTGCCCTCCAATGAATGCAACTGGGCTACCTTCCATTGCTATTCCTACAGGATTAAATAAGAATGGTTTACCTGTAGGTATTCAATTAGTGGGAAAACCGACTGATGAATTAACCATTATTTCCCTCGCAGCACAATTGGAAAATATTTATGGAAGATTAATAATTAATAAGTAATTTCTCCCCATTCCCCCATCGTTGATTAAGTAATAAGTAATAAGTGATTAAGATACACTCTTTTTTTTCCAAGTCTCCCCAATCCTCCCACTCTTCCCATTCTCCCCATCTCCCATTCTTCCATTCTCCCCATCTCCCATTCTCCCCATCTCCCATTCCCCCCACGAGGATGTCTATCATTATTAAAGAAAAACCAGATTAACTATAAAAAAAATATTACACTGCAAAAAAATACTAAAAAAATGTTTAATATAGGAGTAATTACGCAAAAATCAAGATAATCACCTATAAAATTAAAAATTTTTTAACTATGGCAACCATTAAAAATCTTTTTTGGAATCTAATCACAGTATCACCCTTCTTATTCATCGTCTTTATTTCCCTAGGCGATCGATTTTTACCATCCCCATTAAGTGAAGCAAGTTATAATACCAGAGGAAATATTAACCAATTTCTAGTAGGATTATTTCCAGAAGAGAAAAAAGATAACAATCAAGGATACAACAATAAGCGTAGCGATACCCTCATTAAGAATGTAGAGCAAGAAGCAATAAAATAAAAACCCCTTGCTCCAAAATTGGCAATTACTTATTCTTTAACCAACTAAACATTGCCCGTAAATCTTTACCAACATCCTCAATAGGATGTTCAGCTTCTTGACGGCGCATAGCAGTAAAACCTGCCTTACCCGATTGATTTTCCAAGACAAATTCTCGAGCAAATTGGCCAGATTGGATTTCGCTAAGTATTTTGCGCATTTCCACACGAGTTTCATCAGTAATAATTCTGGGTCCTCTGGTATAATCACCATATTCAGCAGTGTTAGAAATGCTATCGCGCATTTTTGCCAATCCACCTTCAACGATCAAATCCACAATTAATTTGACTTCGTGAAGACATTCAAAATAAGCCAACTCAGGTTGATAACCGGCATCCACTAGGGTTTGAAAAGCCGATTTAATTAAAGCAGTTAAACCGCCACACAATACCGCTTGCTCACCAAATAAGTCGGTTTCAGTTTCTTCTCGGAAAGTAGTTTGAAGAATACCACCGCGAGTGCCGCCGATACCTTTAGCATAAGCCATGGCTAAATCTCGGGCTTTTCCAGAAGCATCTTGCCCTACTGCAAATAAGCAAGGAACCCCTTCGCCTTGTTCGTAGGTACGTCTTACTAAATGTCCGGGTCCTTTGGGAGCGATCATTACTACATCTACATCAGGAGGAGGTACGATTTGTCCAAAATGAATGTTAAATCCATGGGCAAAGGAAAGTACTTTTCCTTCTTTGAGGTTTGGAAGGATTTCTTGAGTATATATCTGCTTTTGTACTTCATCTGGAAGTAGAATCATAATCCAATCAGCAGCTTTGGCAGCATCGGCTACAGTATAAACTTTTAAACCTTCTGCTTCTGCTTTACTTGCTGATTTACTTCCGGGGTATAATCCGACGATGACGTTAACACCACTATCTTTGAGGTTAAGGGCGTGGGCGTGGCCTTGGGAACCATAACCGACAATGGCAATGGTTTTACCATTTAGTAAATCTAAGTTGGCATCTTCGTCATAATACATTTTAGCCATAGAATTTTCTCCTTAATTATTTTATTAATTATCTACTTAACTGTCTGCTTATCCTGCAAAATTCCCATTGTACAATTTCTGAGGCTAGATTTTGATGGATTTTAATTATTTTTTGTTAATTATTTATCTACCTGAATTTGGTAATTCCTAATTCTCCTGTCTGAAACACTTGGCTAAGGAAAATCTTAATAAAAAAAACAAATACCTAGGGATTTTGTTAGAAAAAATTAAGAAAACTAGCCATAGATCTAGATTAAAGTCTTTTCAAGAACTTAAAATTTAGATTATAATAGGATAAAAAACATAAAAAAAGAATCATGTATCAGAAAAATTATCAAAAAAAACCATTACCAACCATGTATGATCTCCCCAGTGAAGATCCAGAAGAGCCAGGTTTGCCAGACGAATTTCATGCTTTACAACCACAAATGTTAGGAGAAACCTTTCAACCACCAAATTATTCCCCTGAAGAAAGGTTTACCGCAATGGATATGAATTTATATTATGATTCCAACAAGTCAAATTGGTATAAACGCCCAGATTGGTTTGCAGTTGTAGGAGTCGATCGTTTGTATCAAAAACAAGATTCTAGATTATCTTATGTAGTTTGGGACGAACAAGTAACCCCAATAGTAGTAATAGAATTATTATCTCCGGGCACAGAAAATGAGGATTTAGGGGAAAAAATTCGCAAAATAAACCAACCACCAACTAAATGGGAAGTTTATGAGCAGATTTTAAAGATACCTTATTATATTGTTTACAATCGTTATAATGATCAATTAATAGTATTTCAGTTGATGAAAAAGTATTATGAGGAATTAGATCTCACTGAAAAGATGATATGGATCGAACCAATCCAATTATATTTAGGAGTTTGGCAGGGAAATTATAAAGGAATCACTAGAGAATGGTTACGGTGGTTTGATGCGAATAAAAATCTTATTCCTTTACCAGAAGAAGAGGTTTTAACTCTCAAACAACAGATAGAAAATACTGCACAAGAAGCTTTAATTCAAAAGCAACGAGCTGAATCTGCCGAACAAAAAGCTGAAAAATTAGCAGAACAATTACGGGCATTAGGCATAGATGTAGATTAGTTAAATTTTTAAAAACAATAAAATAGGGATGGCAATATTAACTAAAAGTTAAAAAACCATCACCTTTTTTATACCATCTAAAAAAAAACAGGAATCACAATTATCAAACAATTATCAAAATAAAGCCTATAAAATCGCTTCAATATGATTCAAATTGCCAGAAAATTAGAACTCAAAAATAGTACGAATACTACCCACATAAATAGCAGTATTCTCATCATTATTTTCAGGATTTAGAATAACAAAAAAGCCTGGATTAATAGCAATATTATCAGTCAGTTGATAACGATATTGAGTCTCCAAATGCCATGCCTCATCCTCATCTGGCCCACCTTCATTAAAACTCACCCTTGGAGGTTGCCCGAAAATAAAACCTAATAAACTACCCTCTTTCCCTATATCTCGAAGAGCTAAAGTAACCGCCCAATTATAAATAGTAGCATCAGCATCTTCCTCCACCACAAACCCATCATTAACACCATTATCTTCAGCATTAGCTAAAGTCAAACCACCCCAACCAGAAACAGTTAACCAAGAATTCAGTTGATAACTCACTTGCAATCCTAAATGATCCGCAGCGGTGGGAATATCTCCAAAAGGCTCATTGGCTAATTCACTACCAGTTTCCCCAGAAACCACAACTTCGTCTCCAGGATAAAAGGCACGAACATAAGTTAAACCAAATTCCAAAGTCTCTGTAGGCTCAACAGTTGCTTGGGCAATAGCCGCAAAACTACCATTAAATAAACCTTCTCCAGCTTCTGGTACCGCACCATCTGGCGCAAGATAACCAGCCGAAACCCCAATTAAATCATTAAACTGATAATTCAAAGATAAGCCCATACCTTCTAATCCTTGGTAATAAATAGGATTAAAACGTCCAAAACGGGAAATAGCACCAGTGATTTCTTCCGCAAAAGCTTCATTAAAGTTTTCAAAGTTTTCATTAAATTCTCCACCAACGGCATCGAAAACTACATAAAGTTGGGAATCTCCCGGTCCATGACTGTGTCTACTATCTTTTTCACCACCATGAGAATGTCCTCCTCCACCATGGGAATGACTTCCTCCTCCAACTTCTCCTACACGAAAGCTATATAATAATTTTCCTACAACAATAGAACTATCCGTACTTTCATCGAAAGCTAAACGAGTTTCATTTGTACCGGTAATATTAGGAAAACCCTCTTCACCTGGACCAAAAGGAACAGTATTTAGTGAATCTAAACGTACTTTTAACAGATCGTCTCCTGAAAAACTGGTATCAAAATGAAAACGCACTCGGTGATCGAATACTGGAATGCTATCTAATTCTTCACCACTATCATCTGCAAATTCTTCTCCAAAAACACTACTAAGTGAAAAACTAGCTTCACCTCTTAACTTGGTAGTAGTGGAAAATTGATTATCTTCGAGAAAAGCCACTCTCCCTTCCAGATTATCTACTCTCGCGCCTACAGAGGCTAATTCCGCTTCAAACTCTCTTAGTAGCCGTTGTAAACGTTGAATATCTTCTTGAACAATTGATTGATTAGAAGCCAGTAAACGCTCTATTTGTTGCAGACAAGCATTTAAACCAGCGGCAAATTCATAACGACTTAAGGCTCGATTTCCTCTAAATGTGCGGTTAGGATACCCTTCGATACAGCCATAACGTTCAACTAAAGTTCTTAATGCTTCAAATGCCCAATCTCTTGGGGATACATCTCTGAGTTGAAAAACATTTGTTACTTGATTTCTTTTTGATCTTTTTCTTAAATAAGATGAGTAACTATCAATTCTTTGTAATGTCTCTATTCTTTCAGAATCTGTTGTATTTTCTGTAACTTGTGCCACAGCAGCAATAGGCAACATTGTACTAAATATTACTGGAAGTATTGTTGAACATTTTACTAACCATTGATAGTTAGTTTTAGGATAGCTAGTTTTAAACATTTTTTTGATTCTCCTCACACACCAAAAAATGAGAATGATTATCGTTATCATCAAGCTTATTATAGCTTAAAAAATAGTGGAAAAAATCAATTCTACTAAAGTTTTTTTGCTTTACCAATAACTACAAAGATAATTATACGAAAATCATATTACTAAATTGAAAATCCATAATTAAAAACTCCCAAATTCCTAAGGTATATTAGTCTAATCAGAAGGTTTTTCACGATGGAAATATCTATAATTATTGGCTGAGTAATTGTACTCAATGATTGTCATACTAGTCAAAAGACACTTTGTAAAACTTTTACCCCTTGTAAATCTAAACTAGGAAGGTTATCAGGCTTAGATAGATTTATATTTTTTTGAATAAAAATTAAATTAGAGTTATTATTGATTCTTAAAAAATTACTATTGATTATGATTCAAACCTTGGTATAATTAAGAAAAAGTAAGATTTGATAACTGGATAAAAAAACTTAAGAGTAAACTTAAAATCTACTATTCAATTAGTACTTACTATTTAATATTTATTACCTATTACTTATTACTAATGATAAAAAGAATAGTTTTCTGCGATTTCGATGGCACAATTACTACCGTAGATACCTTTGTGGAAATGGTTTCAGAATTTGCCCCAGATTTATCTGCAAAAATTTTACCAGAATTATTCGCTCGAAATATAAATTTAAAAGTTGCAGTGAGACAATTATTACAATCCATCCCAGCTAAAATTTATCCTGATATGATAGCATTTAGTGATGGATTTCCCATTCGTAATGGTTTAGAAGAGTTTTTAGAGTTTCTAGAAGAGGAAAAGATACAATGTATAGTAGTTTCTGGTGGCTTAAAAGATATAGTTAAAAGAGTTTTGACTCGAAAATTGAAAGGAAATAAACCATTAATAGAAAGAGTTACTGCTATTTTTGCTATGAATATAGATTTAACTCAAGAATATTTAGTCGTACCCAATCAGGAATTTGAAGGTGAAACAGAATTAGTAGCCAAAGCAGAAGTGATGAAACAATATAAAGCACAAGAAACCATCGCCATAGGAGATTCACTTACCGATCTTAATATTGCTCGTAAAGCTGATCTAGTTTTTGCAAGAGATAAATTAAGTAAATACCTTGACCTAGAAAATAAACCTTATCAACCTTGGAATGATTTTTTCGATATAATTTCCATAATAATCCATCTTCCGCACGTCGAATTGTAGCATGGTAAGTATTATAGAAAATCTAGATTTTTTGCAATCGTGATCAGTATTTTTACTCTAAGTTTTTTAAGATTTGCGATCACAAATTGACTTTGAAGCCGTAATCTTTTAATATTACATTTTGACGTGCCGAAAGTGGGTAGTAAAGATGTAAAAAAATACAATAAAGAAAATACTGAAAAAGCTCCGAAAAATATACCCTATTCAAAATCCTAAAAGATATCAAAAGGATTAAAGACAAGGGTTAAAATATTTGACGGTAGCTAAGTGTTTTTCCTTAAAATGTCATAACTAGCGTCAGGAGTTTTTCCATTAACCATAGAGATTTTAGGTCAATCACCAATGCCTAAATTTCTACTACATTGTTCACCCCCAAGCACCTCTCCTCTGATTTGAATTAGCTGCCCTTAAAAACCCATAAAATCCTTGAAATAACATACAAAAGGCAACATAGAAAGGGAGTAAGGGACTCGCTAAACCTACTGTTAAAAGAATTGCTATAGGAGGCACTGTAAGAGCACCAATAAGTACCATTAATCCAAGCAGAACCGTTGGTATAATAAAGTCTGTTAAAGATAGAAATAGAAGTCCTAAACCAGGAAAACCAGATACAATTCCCACAAAAAATGCTAATAGGGGGTTGACATTGTATCTAAGAGGTGGTAGCACATCTAATAAACCAAATAAATTTCCTAACTGCATAAAAAATTTCTTAAGTATTTTTGTTAATTATATAATATTTTTCAATAATATTCTCCCAATAAAAAATCCCTTACTGATTTTACAAGTACAGTAAAAATGCAGTTTAGGATTAATCATATATATTTTATGAAATCAGATATTGACTTAGGTAGAAAAAATCTTTTTAAGAAGCTTAAGCAGTTACAGCAAAACCTAAATCGAATACAACATCATTAAAGTCATTATCGCTTTCAAAACCGATGATATTGCTTGGTAAATCTTCAAAACCAAACGCACCACTACTTAATTGGGCGATATGTTCCACACCATCTGGGTTTGCATCTACGAAAGTGAAGTAAGCAACTTGATCCTCAATAATTTCAGCAGGATTGTTAAACACACTAGCTTCACTTAATTCTTGAGCGAAGAATCCTTCAAATCCAAGAGCACCAGAATTAGCAAGAACAAAAGGTGCATAGAAAGCGTCTCCATCAACCACAACATCACCAGAAGTAGTATTTAAAAGAGGATCTCCATTTGAACCTGCTCGAATCTCAAAGTCAGGAATAAAGACTCCATTGCTATCAGCATCGAATTCACCATCCAAGTCATTGTCAAAGATTGCCTGAGCATATGCAGATGCTCCTAAAGGAATAACATCAAGAGTCTCATCATCGGGAGTTAAAACACCATCAGGAGAAATAATTCCAGAAGGTAGTCCTAATGCTTCGTTACCTGCAAATTCAATACCACCATCTTCATCTACAACTTCATATAAACCAACAAGGTTGTCAAATAAAGCATCACTTGTTGAAGCGATATCATTTTCCACGCTAATAAGCACATTATTAATGCTAGTAATAGTGAAACTTTGCTCAGGACTGATATCAATTCCCTCAAATTCAGTACCACCATCATCAGAAAGAGTAACAGTAGCAGTTGCCACACCTTCTACCGCTGGAGTAGCATCGAAAACAAGACCTTCAATCAGAGTAGTTCCGTCAATTAAGGGAAGAATACCTGTATCAGTAGGAGAAAGAGCCGTAAAAACAACATCTACTGGATCAGTTACAGTGGGATCAGCTAAAGTAAAGGTAAGATCCCCTCCTATGATTGCTCCTGTTTCATCAGTAATTATTTCAATAGCTGGTAAACCATCTTCAGTAAAGATAATATCTTCATCATCTTCAACTGCAACGTCGAAAGCTAAAGTTTGACCAACTTCAGAAGCTGGGCCTGCACTAATTTCTGTCGCAAAACTCTCAATAGTTACTTCACTTCCTGGAGTAAAGACTAGGTCTGGATCTTCTGGTAGAGTGAAACTAGGTGGATCGTTAACTTCTATTAAAGAAATAACAACATCAGCAAAAGGAGAATCTAAAACACCATCAGAACCAGTAACACTGAAAACAACATCATCAACTGAATCAGGAGCCGGTGTAAAGGTTAGATCATCTAAATCAGCAGTTAGAATTATATTATTTTCTTCAGTAATAAATTCATCATCATTTAAAAGCTCACCATTTGAAAGATCCCCATCAAGAATAGGAGAAATTTCTTCAGGAATTACAATAGTGATTGAGACAAGATCGTCCTCATCATCAGGATCTAGGAAAGCATTAGTAAAATCGTCAACAGCAAAAATAACTTCCTCATCTTCAAATCCAGCAACAGCGATAGGATTTAAGAAAGGAGCACTATTTTCATCATCATCAATATCAAAAGTTAATGTGGTTATTGCACCCAAAGCTAAACCATCACTAGGATTGGCAATAGTAAATGTTGCGTCTTCATTACCTTCTGCATCAACATCATCTACGATAGTTACTGTTACTTCTCCAGTAGTCTCTCCATCTAAAATAGTAATTACCGCTGGGATAGGATCGACAAAATCTCCATCTTCAGCTTCACCTTCTAATGCCAACTCAACAGTTTGATCTCCAGTTACTGGTATATCAGTGGTTGCAGTAAGGGTAAAAGTTGGGGCATCTGATTCTAGGCCTTCTACTGCATCAATACTAAGATTAACTACAGGTATATCAGAAGGAGGAACTACAACACTAAAGCTTTCAGTAGCAACACCTCCAAGGGTATCAGTTGCTTCTACAGTAACTGTGGCTGTACCAGAAGCATCAGGAGCCAATTCTAGAGAAAGAAGACCTGTAACTGGATCGATCGTAGTGGTTAATAACTCAGGATTGGTATTTTCAGATACAGCGAAGGTTAAATCTGCCTCGGCATCATCAGCATCACCAAAAACATCAAATAAGTTAATATCATCAATAGGAGAATTGATAGTTGTATCTATATCCTCAATCTCTTCATCAACAACGGGAGAATTATTCACTGTAAATGTTACAGGTTCAGCACTTAGTTCAAATCCTGCTGCTAATGAAGACGCAGTAAAATTGAGGGTTGTTGTTCCTACAGTATCAGGGGCGGTAAATTCAATGTTGTATAAATCTTGTGGGACTACTCCAGGCCAATTCCCTGCGATATCTGCCCAAGTTACCAATAAAAAACTATCTGTACTTGCATCCCCATCGAAATCTTCTGTATCGGGTAAAACTTGGGGATCAGTAGTCAAAGCAAATTCAAAAACATCGCTTAAATCTTCTGCTAGATCAAAACCTAAGAAAGTAGAATCAAAATGTAAACGCAATCCGATCCCAACTAAGGTTGGATCAACAGGTTCAGCTGGATCATCAGTTTCTGTTGTATAGGTTATAGTAAGTGGTAATGTTTCTGAAGGTGCTACTGTTGTAGTTCCTTCTGCCGTAATTATTTGTAAATTATCAGACATAATTTATTTCAACTCCTCATCAAATTTAATTAAACAACACCATGTCTAATACGATTAGATTAATATGATAATCAATTATTCTAATCAGTTGATTGGCATTATAACATAATTTTAAATTTCTGGGATAACATCATATGGCGTTTCTTTCCTTGTCATGTTGGATTCTCTAGGTTGCTATACAATTATTTACTTTTTTTTCTTAAAGTTATACGGGATATTACTGAAATTAACACCAGTTACTCTAAACCATTAGATGCTATCAAAAAGGTTTTTCCCAAAATTACCAAGAAGTAACAAGCCCTAGATGAGGTAAATACGTAGAGTAGAACAATAAAAGCGTGCTTCCAACATATTTGATATAATGGAAGAAGATTAAATTGATTGGTTAACTTATTACCATGAATACCTCTAAAGTACGTTCCCTCTTATTGGCACGACCTTCTTTTCTAGAAGGAATTGCTAGATTATTTGATTTTGGTAATACTCTATCCCAGTATTATTTTAATGAGCCTGATGTCTTGACTCCACAAGAAGCAGATGCCTTAGCTATTTATTCAGATTGGCAAGCTGTTGGAGATGATATGAGAGAAGTTATGATGGAGTATTCAAACTCAGAAGAGTTTCAAAAAGCACTTTATGAGTTTCTCAACAACCAGAATAAATAATTTAAGTTGAAATGAATTCTGAAGAAGAAAGACCATCATCAAAACAAAATATAGATTTACCACCCGAACAATCTGAATCTAAATTGAATAATCCAGTTAAAGATTCAGATTCAAATTTAAATATATTAGAAAATTTACCTTCTTCTCTTCCTAAAGAAAAACAAGAAATAGTTACCAATATCTTTAGTGTAGCTGCCTCTAGTTTTTCTGGGCCAATTCCCCCTCCTGAAATTCTCAAAGGATATGAAGAAGTTTTACCTGGATCGGCAAATAGACTTTTGATTATGTTAGAAGAGCAAAATCAGCATCGTAGAGACATGGAAAAGAATATTATTCAAAGTGATATTTTTAAATCTAAATGGGGACTAATAATAGGTGCTGTCTTAGCTTTTTTTTTATTTGGAAGTGCGGTTTTTCTTGCAATGAATGATCGTGAATTAACGGCTACTGCAATTGTTGGAGGAACAGCTTTATCTGTAATTGGATTATTTGTATCAAATAATAATACTCGTAAAGAAGAGAGAATCCAAAAACTAAAAGTCTTAAAAAACTCTGAATCCAAAAAAGATAACTAAAATATATTAATAATACAAAAACCAGTACAAATATAGCACTGGTAGGATGAAAAAGTTGTTGTGATTAGATCTTGAGGAAATCTCCATCGCGCTTTCCAAAATAAGGACACCTAAAAGATTTCTTAACAATCATTGTAACAGAATACACAAACTTTTCTTAAAAAAAATTAAATTTTTTGAGATTAATCTCTCAAGCTTTAGATTTATTAGATATAATATGCCCTCTCTGAGGTTTTCCCCAAATCACTCGCTCTCTTTTGTATACTGCAATTCCGGGTTTGGCACCTTTGGGTTTATAAACATATTTAGGCTCAGTATATACTACACTTACTACTTCGCTCGATCGAGCTTTACTATAGTAAGCAGCTAAATCTGCCGCAAATTGTAAGTCATTTTCATCTGGTATCTCCCCTGGTTTTAGTCTTAATAAAACGTGACTGCCTGGAATCTCTTGAGTATGAAACCAGAGATCATATTCATTTGCCGTACGAAAAGTTAATTGATCATTTTGTCGATTATTCCTGCCAATCCATACTTCAAATCCAGTAGGAGTCTTATATAAATATGGTTGAGAAGTATGATTAGAGTTAAAAGCTCTTTTAGAAGTATTTTCTAAATATCCTTGTTCGATTAATTCTTGTTTGATTTCTTCTAAAGTTTCTAAATCTTCTCGAAAATTATAATCCTGTAATTGAGTTAAATTAGTTTCGATTTGTTCTAAATAATTAATATCAGTAATTACTTCTTCTAATAAAGGTGAAACAGCATCGCGAGCACGTTTTAACTTTTGATGAAGCTTATAAAAACCTTGGGCATTTTGAACAGCATTTTTTTCAGGATTTAAAGCAATTTTTACCTCTTTACCTGTTTCAAAGTCTGGAAGTTTAATTAATTTCATTCCTGGTTGCCAATGATGAAGATAAGCCATTAATAAATCCGCTTTTTCTCGATGTGAATCAGCATCATCAGATTGTTTTAAACGGTTTTGAAAAGATTGAGCTTTTTGTTTTAATTTGCTAAGAATATTGTTAACTTTTTGAGTAAGTTGATGGTGTAATTGTTGAAAGATTTCTCGATCTATTTTCTCTGTATAATAGCTATTTAGTAAAATTTGAATACTTTCCAGTGGTTCAATTATTGTCCATCCCATTACCGTATATCCATCCTTAGTCCAACCTGGTTTAAAAGTAGAAGTTTCTAAAGCTTGAAGCCATTTTTGCCACAATTGAAATAGTTTTTCCCACTCATTAGCTTCGATTTTATCCGTTGTTCGATCTGGATTTATAGAAGCAACAGCTAACATTTGTTGAATCAAAGAAGGACTTAAACCAGCATAATTACTAATAAGTTGAGATTTAATTTTTTTAGGAATTAAACTAACTCTTTCTTGCCACAAAGATTGTGATTCATTGAGACTAGGAATAGTTTTAGTAAGATTAGGCGGCAAATCATAAGGTTGTCCAGTTTCTACCGTTCTAATTCGGGATTGACTGGCATTAACTTGATGAGCAACAGTAACAATTTCTTTTTCAGCATTAGTTAAAATTACATTACTATATTTCCCCATAATTTCTACATAAAGATGCCATAATGGTGATTCCCCTGGACGATTAGCAAATTGAAAATCTAATACTCTTTCAAATGGGGCAATAAATTCAAGATTAATTAAAGCAAATCCTTTTAATTTAGCTCGTAATTGTTCGCTAAAAGTAAAAGTATCTGGAACTTTTGGTGGTGCATTTCCTAGACAAATTCTAGCTGCTGTAGGATGCCATGAAATATCTAGCCAACCTCTTTTCTTCATCGTTCGCAAACTTATGGCAATGGTATTACGATCTTTTTGATATACTTGTTCTAATTTTGCAGGAATCCAATCTTGAGCTAATTCTCCACAAACAGCAACAAGGCTAGTAAAATCAACGGTTTGCATCTTCTTATTAAGGGATAATATCGTTTTTTCAAAAGTATGACATACAATGGTTAGGGGGAGAGAAAGGGGACAAGGGAGACAAGGAGGACAAGGGAGATAGGTTTTGGGTTGGAAATCAGCAGTCCAAAAAGAGCTTTAACTCTATCATCTTTAAAGACAATTTGGGATAATCTTTAATTTTGGCAAAAAATCGAAAAAAACTGAAAAAAAAGCTATAATTTCCATAATTAAGTAACTTTGACTGCTTTTAGGTTAAATTTGAACAGATAACATGAAGATTATATATTTTAAGTAGCTGCACGAATTTTTGTTATGGAAATACAGCTAATCAACATTGGCTTTGGAAATATCGTATGTGCTAATCGAGTTATTGCCATAGTTAGCCCAGAGTCTGCACCTATTAAACGAACTATTACAGATGCTCGCGATCGTGGGCAATTAATTGATGCTACTTATGGAAGACGCACTCGTGCGGTTATTATCACTGATTCTAATCATATTATTCTTTCAGCGATTCAACCTGAAACGGTAGCACATCGTTTTGTTATTAATAAGGAGTCTAATAGCCATAATAACTAGTATCATTTTGCTTTCATAGTGTTAGATATTGAGGGAGAAGATGGAGAAGATAGGGAGGATTGTTAAAGATATAATTTTTCTAGTCTATCATTATTTTTGAAAATTTGATCTAAGCTAAGATAGCTTTAGTTGACCAGTATTAGCTATTGGTTTTTATATAAGCAAATTGATATTATTTATTTTTTCTCGAAAAAAAGTTTGGATTTTAGGAAAGTTTTCATCAAAATTATCCACTGCTATAACTAAATTATTATTGTTAAATATGCTCGACAATCAACAAAACAACTCTATTTTTGATCGATTCAAGGATTTTCTAAGTAAAATATTTGGAAAAAATTTGAGCACTCAGGGGAAATTGATTGTGCTAACAGGGCCTAGTGGTGTTGGTAAAGGTACTTTATTAAAAGCTTTAAAGGCAAATCATCCTGATTTATTTTTATCCATCTCTGCTACTACTCGTCAACCTCGGGTTGGTGAAGTGGATGGGAAGGATTATTTTTTCCTGACTAGAGAAGATTTTGAAGCCAAGATTAAAGATAATTTGTTTTTAGAATGGGCAGAATATGCTGGTAATTATTATGGCACTCCTCGCTCTAATGTAGAGGGGAAAATTAATGAGGGTGTTTCTGTTGTTTTGGAAATTGAGGTGATTGGTGCACGAAAAATTAAAGATAGTTTTCCTGATGCTTTACTGATTTTTATTTTGCCTCCTTCTATGGAAGAATTAGAACAACGATTGCGTGATCGAGGGAAGGATTCTGAAACTGCTATTAATCGACGCATGGAAACTGCTAAGGCGGAAATTGCTGCTTGTGATGAGTTTGATATTAATATTGTTAATGATGATTTGAAGGTTGCTCTCCAAAAGGTTGAAGTAGCAATTTTTGGTGATTCTAAAGTTTTAAAATAGGTTTTTTTATAAGTTATACACTTTTTGATAATATTTAAGGTATTCTTCTGATAGTAATGGTTGCCACCAATCACGATGATTGAGATACCATTCAATTGTTTTCTTTAATCCACTTTGGAGGGTTTGTTTGGGTTTCCATCCTAATTCTGTCTGGATTTTAGTTGAGTTGATGGCATAACGTCGATCGTGCCCTGGTCTATCTTTGACAAAGGTAATGAGTTCTTCACAAGGTTTTACGGGTAATTTTTCTCCAAATTCATCTGCTAAATCATCCATTAGTTGGCATAATATTTTTACTAAATCTATATTTTTTACTTCATTATTTCCCCCAATATTATATGTTTCTCCAGTTTTTCCTTGGTGAATGACTAATTCTAATGCTTGACAATGGTCTTCTACATATAACCAATCTCTAATATTTTGTCCGTCTCCATATACTGGTAAGGGTTTTCCTAATAACATATTGATGCACATTAGGGGAATTAACTTTTCTGGAAAATGATATGGTCCGTAATTATTGGAGCAGTTGGTGATTATGGTTGGGAGTTTATAGGTATGGTAATAAGCTCTGGCAAGATGATCGCTTCCTGCTTTGGATGCTGAATAGGGACTATTGGGTGCATAAGGGGTGGTTTCTGTGAATGCTGGATCGTCTAGTTCTAAAGAACCGTAGACTTCATCTGTGGAAACGTGAAGAAATCGATAATTTTCTGGTTTATCTTGGGATAACCAATGTTGTCTAAAGCTCTCTAAAAGGGTAAATGTTCCTACAACATTAGTATGGATAAAGGCATCTGGTCCTAATATGGATCGATCGACGTGAGATTCTGCGGCAAAATGAGCGATGGTATCGATTTTTTCTTCGGTGAGAAGCTGGTCGATTAATGAACGATCGCCAATATCTCCTTTCACAAAGCGAAAATTTTCTTTTCCTTGTAATGAAGCTAGATTTTGAAGATTACCTGCATAGGTGAGGGCATCTAATACTACTATTCTGGATTGAGGATGAGTATTATCCCAATGATGAACGAAATTTGAACCGATAAATCCGGCTCCTCCGGTGATTAAAATTCGACGATTTTGGTGGATATTTTGGTTGATATTATTGACTTCAATTGGGTTAATCATAGTTATTTTTTTTCTATTATTGATAGCTATATTTTATTTAATTAAACTTCTCCATTGAGAAAGAATTAGATTCCAAAAATATCCATATTGAGGATAAATTCTTAATAAAAATACTTCTGCTAAGACATAACGTCTATTTTTGCCTCGATATTCTGGAGGGTTATTTTCGGTGCGAATTTGTGCTGGTAATGGCAACCAATGGGCAACTATTTGTCCTTGTTTTACTAATTCTTTTTCGTATAATTTTGCTTGGGTGGATAATCCTAAAAGTCGATCGGCACACCAAAAGGGTATGTATTTAAAAGGGCCAAAAATTGTAAATAATTTAACGATATCTTGCAAATTTTCTTGAACAATACTATTTTTCCAAATCTTTTTATCAAAGTTTTCTTGATGGGGTCCGTTTAAATCTTTTCTACCTGGAAAAGGGCGAAACATACACATTAAATCTAATTTATTTTCTATAGGAGAAATAGGAATTTCTCGCATGGTTTCTAATTCTGATAATTCTTTATTTTCTGTTGTTTTAATTTTAATATTTTCAATTTCTGGAAATTTTTCCCATTCTTTAACTAATTCTGCTTGGCTACCATATTCATAATATTTAGTTCTTAATCTGATAAACCAATTATTAGGAAATTTTTGAAAATATTGAAGGGTTAATTGTTCTATATCTGGATAAAGATATTCATCACAATTAATGGATAAAACGTAGGTTCCTGATGCGTTTAATAAGGCAGTAATTCTTTGGGTTACTTCTCCTTGTATGGGGCTATTTATTTGTTTAATACGGTTATCTATATCGTTTGGAAATTGCTTTACTGATGGGGGGAAAACTAAGATAAATTCAACATTTCCTTTGACGTTTGCTAATTCTTTTAACCATTCTACTGGCACTCCATCTCGCATGGGAATGATTACTGATAATGTTGGGGTATTCATGATTATTATTCTTTATTTTTTTGTTTTTAAATTTTTGATTATTTTTGATTATTTTTGACTTTATAGTAATTCTATTTCTGAATCATCTCCGATTAAAAATCGTAAGGCTTTTGGTCTTTGTTTGCTTTCTTTGATGTTAGCACGTTGCCCGATTAAACTATCTACAATTCGGGCTGAAATATCGATTACTTTTGCTCCTTGTAAAATAACACTATGTTCTAAATCTACTTCTTTTAAGGTTGTATTGTCGGCGATACTTGTATATGGGCCAATAAAACTATTTTCTAAATAACAGTCTTTTCCAATAGTAACTGGGCCTCTAATTGTACTATTAATTATTTTCGATCTTTCTCCTATTTCTACTCTTCCAATTACTTGACTTGAGGAATCTATTTCTCCTTGAATATTGGATTTTAAATGGGTATCTAAGATGATTCTATTTGCTTCTAAAAGATCGTCTTTTTTCCCTGTATCTAACCACCAATTTTCTAATGTTTGAGCTTCTACTGATTTGTTTTGTTCGATTAAATATTGAATGGCATCGGTTATTTCTAATTCTCCTCTTGGTGATGGTTTAATGTTAGCAATTGCTTCGTGTATGGTTTTAGAAAAGAAATATACTCCTACTAATGCTAAGTTTGATGGTGGTTCTTTTGGTTTTTCTATTAACTGAATTACTCTACCTTTTTCGTCTATTTTTGCTACTCCAAATGCACTTGGATTGGAAACTGTGCGTAATAAAATTAAGGCATCTAAGGTTTTATTTTTGAAGTTATTTAGGAATGTATTTAAATCATCTTGGATTAAATTATCTCCTAAATACATGATAAAAGGAGAGTCTTCTAAAAAGTCTTGAGCGACTTTAACGGCGTGTGCCAATCCTTCTGGTTTTGCTTGAAGAATGTAGGTAATTTTTGCTCCAAATTGTTCACCATTTCCTGTTTTTGTTTTGACTTCTTCTCCTGTTTCTGGGCTAATAATTATGCCAATATCTGTGATTCCGGCTGCTACTATTGATTCTATTCCATACCAAAGAATTGGTTTGTTTGCTACTGGCACTAATTGTTTGGCACCAGTATAGGTTAATGGGCGTAAACGAGTGCCTTTTCCGCCGGAGAGAATGAGTGCTTTCATTATTAGTTTTTCCTGTTTTGTTAAGTTTTTTGTTAATATACTAGATTTAATATACTAGATTTTGTTTTTGATAGATTATTTCTTCGATTTACTATTTTTAAGTAGTTGCATAATTTAATAATTTTTCCTTTGAATTTACCTTGAAGATTCTATTGATTAATACATCTTTGAAATACTTGAGTTTACTGTTGATAATTATCTAACATTTCTCGGAGTGATTCTCGCCAATGGGGGGCATATTTTCCTGCAATTTCAGTTACTTTTTTGTTGGAAAGTACGGAATATTTAGGTCGATGGGCGGGGGTTGGATATTCTGCGGTTGTAATTGGTGCAACTTCTTTAATTTTGAGGGGAATTCCTCGTTGTTTGGCTTCTTCAAATATGGCTATGGCAAAGTCATACCAACTAGCTACTCCACTATTGGTAAAGTGATAAATACCATTTGTTGCTTCATTTTTTAAGAGGTTAGTAATAGTTTCGGCGATATTTTTTGCCCAAGTTGGACTGCCGATTTGGTCTACTACTACTCTTAATTGTTCTCTTTCTTTGGCTAAACGTAGCATGGTTTTGACAAAATTTCCTTTACCATAATTACCATACACCCAAGCTGTTCTTAGAATAATATATTGATGACAATTTTTTTGAATTCTTTCTTCTCCTGCTAATTTTGTTTTGCCATAAATACTAAGTGGATTAGTTGGATCTTCTTCTAAATATGGGGTATTTTTTTCTCCATTAAAAACATAATCGGTGGAAATATGGACTAGTTTTGCTCCTATTTTTTCTGCTTCTAATGCCATTATTTCTGGGGCAATTCCATTGATAATATTTGCCAATTCTGTTTCACTTTCTGCTTTATCTACTGCGGTATAAGCTGCTGCGTTGACTATGATTTCTGGTTTTATTTCTGATATTGCTTGGGGAATTTTTTCGGATTGAGATAAATCTAATTGTTGTCTTCCTAATCCGATTATTTCTCCTAAAGGTGCTAAGGTTTGTTTTAATTCTTGCCCTACTTGTCCGTTAATTCCTATCAGTAATATTCTTTTCATGCGACAACCTCTGCCATTTTAAAGAGTTTACCTTTTTGGTCTTTTGCTGATAGGATTGGCTCTGATTCTAGAGACCAAGATATTCCTATTTCTGGATCATTCCAAATAATAGATCTTTCATAATCTGGAGCATAATAATTGGTAGTTTTATACAAAACTTCGGCGATTTCAGATCTTACTAAAAAACCGTGGGCAAATCCTTCTGGTACCCATAATTGTCTTTTATTTTCTGCTGTTAATTCGCATCCCACCCACTTTCCAAAAGTAGGAGAATTTTTCCTAATATCTACTGCTACATCAAATATATGCCCTACTGCTACTCTTACTAATTTACCTTGGGCTTCTTTGATTTGATAATGCAATCCTCGTAGCACATTTTTAACTGATCGAGAATGATTATCTTGTACAAATTTAAGATCTAATCCTGTCTTTTCTTGGAATTTTTTTTGGTTATAACTTTCAAAGAAAAAACCTCGATCGTCTCCATATACTTGAGGTTCAATAATTAATACATCTGGTATTTCTGTAGGAATAATGTTCATTTTTTTTACTAATTAATAGTTCAATTGTTAGTTATTTTTTTGGTAAAAATTTTAGATTTTTTGAAACAGATTTTATCAAATTTCGATTAATTTTTAGGTTAATTGTTGGTTTAATTGTTAGCTTAATTACTAACAACTTTTCTAACTCGATCACTATAATCTTGAGGTTTAAGTTTCCGGAATATTTCCAAAACAAATTGCCTTAAATTAACTGGTAAATAAGAAAGAATTAAACCTAATTGAGAACGACGAGAATTCCCAGAAAATTCCATTGATTCCTGTAATAACTTTCGCCCTTTTTCAGTTTCACCTTTTTCAATTAAACGCAAACCAAAATCTTGTTTTGTAGAAGCCAATTTTTGTAAACGTAACTTTTCCAATTCTGGATCAGGGAATCGATAACTATCAATACAAAACACCTTAGAAGATAAAAAATGGAGATTTTGTTTTAAACTAGTTTGCCCACCATGAATGCGATATTCCATCAATAATTCTGGCAAAAAATAACCTTGAAAACCAGCAATAGCCAAGCGAACTAATAAATCAAAATCCTCACAACCATCGGCTTCAGGGCGCATATAATCAACAGTTTCTAAACAAGAACGACGGAATAAAGTAGAGCCTACTTGTAAACTTTGATTTGCAAAAGTTTCTAACATTAAATTAGGAATTATATCCTGAGATAATTTATCCTTTCCCCATTTAATAATATTGGCTTGAGTAGCATCATCATCGCGATTATTATTACCATCAATAATCCAATGACTAGTACAAACAAAATCAACATTATTATTACTATCTAAAATCTCCACGGTTTTAGCTAAAAAATCAGGAGTTAAAGCATCATCATCATCAAATTTGATAAAATAATCACCCGAAGCATTTTCAAAACCTGAGCGCATATTACGGCTACGGCCAATATTTTTTGGATGTCTGATATAGCGAATGCGAGAATCCTGCCAGTTACCAATAATTTCTGGAGTATCATCAATGGAGCCATCATCGCAGATAATTAGCTCAAAATCGTCAAAACTTTGATTAAGAACGCTCTTTAAGGCATATACTAGATAATGAGAGCGATTATAAGTAGGGATACACACACTAACTTTAGGCATTATCTCTAAAAAATTCTACAATTAGATACAAATATAATTTACACTAAGTTTCGATCCTGCGATAACTTTTATTATGAATTCCAAAATAGCAGCTATCATTTGTACCCATAACCGAGAAAACTATCTAGGGCCAGCCATTGATAGCTTACTCCAACAAGATTGTAGTGATTATGAAGTATTAGTAATCGATAATGCTTCAACCGATCGTACAAAAGAAATCGTTCAAGAAAGATTGCCAAATCATCCCAATCTTAAATATATTTACGAATCAAAGTTAGGTTTAAGCGTCGCCAGAAATACAGGAGCCAAAGCTACTAATGCACCAATCCTTGCCTATTTGGATGATGACGCTATTGCCAGTAAACAATGGTTAAGTGTTCTGATAGATGCCTATGAAAAAAATGAAAAATTAGCAATAGCAGGAGGTAAAGTCACATTAATTTGGCCTTCAGGAGTAACTCAACCCCAATGGATTTCACCAGAATTATCAGGAAATTTAGGATACTATGATTTAGGTTCAGAAATGGTATTCATTGAACAACCAAATTTAACACCTAGAGGTTTAAATTACTCCATTAGAAAAACATTTTTAGAAGAAATAGGAGGTTTTGATGCAAATTTAGGGAGAATAGGAAAAAAATTACTATCCAATGAAGAATTATATATGACAGAATTAGCCCTAAAAAATGGTTGGCAAGTAGCTTATTTACCAAATGCCTTAGTAGAACATAACGTGCAACCAGAAAGAATAAAACCAAATTGGCATTTAAAACGGGCTTGGTGGCAAGGAATTAGCGAATACTATCGAGAAGAAGTTGCAGGTATAACAGGAATATCTCAATTCAGCCGTGGTGGAGAAAGATTAATCAGAGGCATTTATAAATCTTTAAAATATATTGGCAATCCTGCTCTGAGATTTGATAATATAGCCTATGCTTACTGTCAAATAGGTTATTTAACTTCAGTAATCAAAGGATTATTAATTCAAGAAAAAACTCATTAGTAAAAATCTATATTCAATGACTCAAAAAAAAGCATTAATATGTGGTGTATCCGGCCAAGATGGCTCTTATCTAGCCAAATTTCTATTAAATAAAGGATATCTTGTATGTGGCACATCAAGAGATGCTCAAATGTCTCCTTTTAAAAACTTAAATTATTTAGGAATACGGGATCAAATAAAATTAGAATCCGTCGCTCTTAATGATTTTCGTAGTGTCTTACAAATCCTGATGAAAATCGAGCCTGATGAAATATACAATCTCGCCGGGCAAAGTTCAGTAGGGCTTTCTTTTCAACTACCAGTGGAAACCTTAGAAAGTATCGCGACTGGCACTTTAAATCTTCTAGAAGCAATTCGTTTTACAGGTGCCCCAATTAAATTTTATAACGCTGGTTCCAGTGAATGTTTTGGAGATATTGGGGATTGCGCTGCTGAGGAAAATACCCCTTTTCGCCCCAGAAGCCCCTATGCTGTTGCTAAATCTACTGCTTTTTGGCAGGTAGCTAACTATCGAGAAGCTTATGGTTTATTTGCCTGCTCTGGAATATTATTTAATCATGATTCTCCTTTACGCCCAGAAAGATTTGTAACTCAAAAAATTATTAGTGCGGCTTGCCAAATTGGGAATGGTTCACCAGAAAAATTACAATTAGGGAATATTAGTATTGAACGAGATTGGGGTTGGGCACCTGAATATGTGGAAGCTATGTATCTAATGTTGCAGCAAGACAATCCGAGTGATTATGTTATTGCCACTGGAAGCAGTTATAAGTTAGAAGATCTAGTCGCTGAAGCATTTAAGTATTTTAATATTGATTGGCAAGATCATGTGATTTCAGATTCCAGTTTATTACGTCCTACTGATTTAGCAATTAGTAGAGGTAATCCTTCTAAGGCTAAAGAAATATTGGGTTGGCAAGCTCAATATAAAATGCCTGATATTGTAAAAATGATGATTGAAGCGAAGTTAAATACCAAAAAATAATTGGTGGTAATAATATATTGATGATTAGATTATCTTTGTCTATACAATTTAATTTTAATTATGAATAGTTGTTTATTAATTATATAAAAAATAAAGTAAAATAATCATGAAAATTCTCGCTATTAGCTCAACTTTTCCTTATCCTCCAACTAGAGGAGGAACTCATAATAGAACTTTTAACTTATTAAAATATATTTTTCCAAATCATTCAGTTACCTTAATAACTCAAAGTGTTGAAGATATTAAAGAACAAGAAATAGAAGAATTAAAAAGTTATGTGGAAGAATTGGTAATTTTTCCTCGCCCTTCGGAAAAAAGTACAAATTTTATCGATAAATTAAATAATTTTAGTACCTTTTTGTTCAAAGGGATTCCCCCTAATGTACTTTATCTCTATTCTGAGGAAATGCAATCTTGGATTGATCATGCTGTTAAATTACAAAAATTCGATGCGATTACCTGTGAACATAGTGTTAATCAAATATATATACGCCCTCAATGGCAAAAAAGTATTAATACAGTGGTAAATATTCATAGTTCCCTCTATCGCACTTGTAAAAATCAATTGGAAACTAACACCTCTGATAACCCTAAACGCGATCGTCTTTATCTCCCTCTTTTGCGACGTTATGAACAAAACTATCTTAGTAAATTCTCTCAAGTAGTAGTTACCACAGATGAAGATGAAGAACAAATGAAAAATTTTAATTCCAAAGCCAAAGTAACTGTGATTCCTAATGGAGTAGATTTAGATCAATTTCCTTATCGAACAGCAGATCCGGGAGGATATAAATTAGTTTTTGTGGGAGGATTAGATTATTTTGTGAATATTGATGGAGCTTGTTTTTTAAGTAGAGAAATTTTACCTAGGTTACAAACGAAATATCCTAATGTAAGTGTAATTTTAGTCGGTTCTAAACCTTCACAAGAAGTAAGACAATTAGCAGAAAATCCCGCCATTACTGTGACAGGTAGAGTCCCTTCTGTGGTAGAATACCTTCATATGGCTACTGTTTCCGTCGTACCTTTGCGAACAGGTTTTGGTATGAAAATAAAAACTCTCGAATCTATGGCAGCCGGTGCTCCAGTCGTAGGAAGCGATCGAGGTTTAGAAGGAATTCAAGTAGATACTCCTCAGGTGCCTTTACGTGCTTTGCGTGCGAATAATTTAGATGAATATGTAGAAGCCATTAGTCGTTTATTTGACAATCCTGATTTAAGAGAAAAATTAGCCCGTAATGGGAGAGATATGATAGAGGAAGAATATACTTGGAAAAATATTTCAGCTAAATATGAAAAAATAATAAGAAAATAGCAAAAATATTGAATAAATATAATCCTAAATTATACATTTATACATCCAAGTAAAACATAATACTATCCATGAAGTAACATGATTCGCACTGGATTAAGTTGAACATTCCAAGGAAAAGGACGATCTTTTAATTTCAACCATTTATTCTTAAAAACTTCAGCTTGGATATGATAATCATCAGAATGTCTAGCAGGTTGGTGTAATTTTAGATATAAAGTCATCCGATGTTGAGTTTCACTAATATTAGCTAACCAGCAAGGGAAACTATTCACCTCATCATTGTTATCGTTATCGTTATTAGGAAAAATAAGTTGATGAGCGCGAATACCTATGTAATTAGAATTACCAATAGGTTCGGCAACATCGAGAATACAGTTCCATTCAATAGCATTAACTTTGTGTTTATTTATTACAGTAATTCGAGAAAAATTCTTACACCCAGTCAGTTGTGCAGTTCTAAAATTATAAGGATAGTCAAAAATTTTATGCTTATCATCATAACCAATAATTCTTCCGCCATCAATAACCAAAAGATTTGGACATACGCGATAAGCTTCTTCCAAATTATGAGTGATAAATAGAGTAATTCCCTGATAATGAGTTAGATTTTTTCTAAGAAGTTTTTCTTGTCTATCTCTTAAATAAGTATCTAAAGCAGAAAAAGGTTCATCTAAAAGGAGAATTTCTGGTTTACTAGCCATCGCTCTTGCCAAAGCCACCCGTTGTTGTTGTCCTCCTGAAAGTTCACTAGGATAACGATCGCCCATTCCAGGTAAATCCACTGCTGTGCATTGATATTCTACCTCTTGTTTAATTTCCCTGAGAGAATTTTCCCTAGGCATACCAAAAGCAATATTTTCCGCAACAGTTAAATGAGGAAAGAGGGCATAATTTTGAAACAAAAAACCACAAGCTCGATCTTGAGGCGGTAAATTAATCCCTTTAGAGGAATCGAATAATGTTTTTCCATTGAGAATAATATAGCCCTTATCAGGATTTTCCAAACCAGCAATAGACCGTAAAATCAGGCTTTTTCCCGCACCAGAAGCACCTAACAAACCCAATGGTACCTGATTCGTCTTAAAAGCAACATCTAATAAAAATCCGGGTAGTTGTTTTTCAATCTTGACAATTAATTCAAATTCAGTTTTGGGAAGAGGATAATTCACAGATTTTTTTCCTGGTTTGGCTTGAGTCATCCAAAATTTAGGAAATTTCGATTTGCCATATCTGTTATTTTCCGTCCAATAATTAACAGCTCCAATTACCCCTAGAGACATTCCTAACATAATCAAAGTGAGAAATAAAGCTCGATCCATATCTCCACTTTCAGCCGCAAAGAAAATCGCAATAGGAATAGTATTGGTTTTCCCTGGAATGGAACCCGCTAACATTAAAGTTGCCCCAAATTCCCCCAAAGCTCGAGCAAAAGTCAGTATGGTTCCAGCAATCAAGCCATGGGTAGCTAAAGGTAATATAATTTGTCTAAAAATCCTCCACTCTGATGCACCAAGGGTTCTAGCACAAGCAAGAAGATTAGAATCAATTTGTTTGAATGCGCCTAAAGCTGTTTTATACATTAAAGGAAAAGCTACAACCGTTGAAGCAATAACTGTAGCATACCAAGTGAAAATAATTGTAAGGTCAAAATAATTTAAAATTTTTCCAATAAACCCAT
The DNA here is from genome assembly GCA_028281945.1 of Prochloraceae cyanobacterium PL24a_bin.78. Classification (GTDB taxonomy): domain Bacteria; phylum Cyanobacteriota; class Cyanobacteriia; order Cyanobacteriales; family JANQIW01; genus JANQIW01. Next base: position 29,281 of record JANQIW010000168.1, on the reverse strand, counting down.
TTCTACCAAACAAAAGTAGTAAAATAAATCCCATTACTGTGGGAGGAAGTACTAAAGGAGCCGTTAATAAACCCTCGATTATTGCCTTAAATTTACCCCGATACCCTAACATCCACCATGCAGCTATTATGCCTAAGAAAAAAGTAATAATTGTAGCAGTAGTAGCCGTTTTTAGAGATATCCAAATGGGGGTTAAGTAATTCATGAATAGTTCTATTGTTAAAATAAAATAACAAATTTAATTTTTTTTGATAAAATGATAAATACAATACAGAAAATAAAAAATCTGTCAAAATTGCTTCTTAAATATAGATTTAAATCAAATAATCAAGAAAATAACCATAATAAATATCTGTCTATAAATTCTAGATATACCAAACAATTATGGACATTTAGATCATAACATATAAAATTTTAACCTCAAACATCCTAAAACTCATCTAATAAATTCTTAAGGATTTCTTCTTTTTTCTCTCCTTGGAGATTCTCATAAATTTTTTCTAATAATTTGGGAGAAATATGGTTTTTAAATTGATCTGTATGGGAAATTCTATTAGAACTTAAATAATAAGATAATCTTTCCTCAATTTTTTCCTTATCATTTTTGTCTAATTGCCCAATGCGAGGTAGCCAATTTCCTAAATTATCTTGAAAAAGATTACCATCAATAATACATACTTGATGAATTAACCCATAAAAATTCGTAGAAAGTTGGTTTCTTTTTGTAGCTGTAATGGGGTAAGTTGTTGGTAAACCAACCCAAGTAGTCTCAACAGTCAAAGGAATTACTGTTAAAGTTTGAAGAGAATTTTTCCCTTGTTGAGATTTATTATTCTTCCAAACTAAATAAGTAGATCCACCAAAATTCATACTATAAATAGGTTGCTCTTTCTTTTTATCTAAAAAAGATTTATCTTTAAACCAAAATTCATCAGAATTAATAGTATAAATCCATCCTTGTCTTGGTTGTTTTCCTGCCATGTCTAACTAAATTCCTAATTCTTTCATCAACTTCTTTCTTTCTAATTTAAGATTAAGCCTTATCTCTTGTCCTAGATTATTATGAGATTTAGTCTGAATATCTTGGATTGGTTCTGTTGTACGAATATAATCTTGTAAAGCCTCGTTTCGCTCTTTGGTTAAACCAGCCCATTCTGTTCTAATATTATCTAACATCAAATCTAAACTTTTAGGAAATTTTATTCTATCTAAATCTAAATTATCTTGGTTTAATATCATTAAAGCTGTATTACCTTCCGTTTCTAATCTAAGTAAATTCTGATCCAGCCATTTATTTAAAATATTATCAATTTCTTCATGGTAAGGTAAATCCCCACTATAACGCCAATCTAGTGGAGTTAATTGTTTTTCTGTCCATTTCACCATATATAAATCTGCTAAATAAATAAAACATACCAGTTGCCGTTTGGTGATATAGCCTTTAGTTTTATAAATAAAATATATGATGAGATTTTCTAGCATAATATTTGCCATAGTTTATACAAGTTGATTTTATTTTTTTTCTAAAGTATAAGCTCTAAAGTATCTAGTATAATAATTGTACATAATTAATGAAGATCTGATACAATGGAATAACTATCTCGTCCTTTACTAAAAATTATCACTTTGTATGAACCTACAGAGGAATATTGGAGCAATAACTTTACAGTTAGGAGGTAATTTCCATGAATATTCATGATGAAGAAAATTATTTAGTTAATAAATTAGTTACTTATTCTTTAGAAATTAATGGGGAGTTAGTTTTGGTAAAAAATGTTCCAGCAAGAGTTAATGAGGAGACAGGGGAACAATTTTTTTCTCCTCAAATAGTAGAGTGTTTACAAGAAGTAATTTTAAGTGAAAATAAATCTTATAAAGTAACTTAAGATTTATTTCTTTTATGAAATTTTCATCTATCAAGCTTTAAAAATTTCTTTGAACAAAAACAAATCTTATTTTCTTAGTATTATAAGGAACATAAAGTGAAGCTCTATCTGCCTCCCCTTTTTGCCAAAAATCCTTCAATGGATCGTCGAAAGAAGAATTAGATCTAGTAGAGAGATGTATTATAAATTCATCATTACATCCTCGTAATCCCAAAATTGGATCACAAATCTTTACCCCATCTTCATCATAGGCATAAGCATACATTGAACCAATGAAATCACCTTTTGCTTTAACTAAGAAATTTACTTTAGAATCAGCTTGTCCAAATCCACCTTGTATATTCACTCTGCTAATCACAAAATAATCGGATAGATTCCCCCATTCTAATTGTATTGGTCGTTGTGTTGTTGGTTGTATTGGTGATTGTGGTGGTTGATCTATTTGGCATAAATCCAGTTTCAAAAAACATCTTATTTCATCATTTGTAACAGCAGTAATTATACTTATGATTGCTATAATTAGACTTGCGAACCCAATAGTCTCTCCCCATCCCCATTTACTCATAATTGTTAAATACTCCTATAAATTCATAATTTCATTAAGTTTAAATTTATGGTAAAATACTAGAAATAAGGCATTTTAAAGAAATTCTAAGATAGATCTCCTTAGTTTAGTATCTATAGTTTTTTTATAACTAAGATAAACAAATATGATAATTAACCTTATATCTTAAAATACCAATTTAATACAATAATAGCTATATATTTTTGTTATGAAAACAATTATGAAATAAATTTAAACAAATTTTTAAGTATCTTTACTTATTGATACAAAAGTTTATCTAATAAATATAAGATCTACTTTTAGACTAAATACTAAAATTATCATTAAGAATTATGTTAGAAAAACAAATAAAAAACCCCCATGGAGGAGACATACTTAAGTATGAATTTTTAGAAGAGTTAGGGATGAATCAAAATACTTTAGCTAATGCTATTAAAGTATCTCCTCATCAGATTAATGATATTATTAAAGGAACTCTTCCTATTACTGCCGAGATTGACTTACGCTTATGTCATTACTTTGGACTATCAGAAGGTTATTTTCTAAGATTACAAAATACTTATGAACTGATGGAAGCAAAGAATAAATTAGGAGATGAATTAAATTCTATTTAATCATTAGTCAATAAAAGAATAAACCCTAAAAAAAGGGATTAAAAAAATCCCAAAAAGTTTTTATATATCCCTTAAATTCCCTTAACTTTCCAACTTTAAAACAGCCATAAAAGCCTCTTGAGGAACATCAACCGTCCCGATCGCCTTCATACGCTTTTTACCCTTAGCTTGCTTTTGTAATAACTTCTTCTTACGAGAGATATCACCACCATAACACTTAGCCAAAACATCCTTACGAAGTGCCGGAATATGCTCACTAGCGATAATTTTGCTACCGATGGCCGCTTGAATAGGCACCTTAAACTGATGACGAGGGATTAACTCCTTAAGCTTTTCAGCCATAGCCCGCCCCACATAATAAGCCTTATCCCGATGAACAATCATCGCCAAAGCATCCACAGGATCCCCATTAACCATAAGATCCAACCGCACCAAATTATTTTCCCGATAGCCAATCAACTGATACTCCATACTGGCATAACCACGGGTTTGAGACTTGAGACGATCGAAAAAGTCAGTCACCACCTCAGCCAAAGGCAACTCATAAATCAAAGAAGTACGAGTAGGAGTAAAATACTTCATATCCTTGAATACACCCCGACGAGTTTGACAAAGCTCCATCAAAGCACCTACATAAATTTCAGGGGTAATCATCTCAATTTTGATATAAGGCTCTTCGATTTTTTCTCGAAATTGAGGAGCAGGTAACTGACTGGGGTTATCAATTTCCAAAACCTCTTTATCATTCGTAGTCACCCGATAAATTACCGAAGGAGCAGTAGTAATCAAATCCAAATTGTACTCACGCTCAAGTCTTTCTTGAACGATTTCCATATGCAACAAACCTAAAAAGCCACAACGGAAACCAAAACCCATAGCACTAGAAGTTTCAGGTTCAAAAGAAAGGGCAGCATCATTGAGTTTTAGCTTTTCAAGAGCATCCTTTAAATCCTCATATTGATCGGAATCCGTGGGAAATAAACCACAAAATACCATCGGTTTAGCTTCCGTATACCCAGGCAAAGGAGAATCCGCCGGTTTAACAGCCGAGGTAATAGTATCCCCAACCCTTGCATCTTCCACTGTTTTGATAGCGGCGGCAAAGTAACCCACCTCTCCTGCATGAAGTTCATCTACTTGGATTTGGAAAGGAGAAAGCACCCCTAACTCATCCACTTCATATTCCTTTTTTGAAGCCATCAACTTCACTCGATCGCCTTTTTTGATACTGCCATCCATGACTCGGAAATAAACGATTGCACCGCGATAGGCATCATAATAGCTATCAAAAATCAAAGCCCTTAAAGGACGATCTACCGTATCTTCAGGAGGAGGTATGAACTTGACAATGGATTCTAAAATCTGATCCACCCCAATACCCTCTTTTGCAGAAGCCTTAATAATATCAGTACAATCAAGCCCCACCACTTCTTCTATTTCTTCCGCCACCCTTTCCGGTTCAGCACCTGGAAGATCGATTTTATTTAATACAGGAATGATCTCTAAATTATTTTCTAAGGCTAGGTATACATTAGCCAAAGTTTGAGCTTCTACACCCTGAGACGCATCTACTACCAATAATGCCCCTTCACAAGCAGCAAGCGATCGAGACACTTCATAAGTAAAATCCACATGACCTGGAGTATCGATCAAATTGAGAACGTATTGTAAGCCATCACTAGCGGTATAATTCATTCGAGCCGCTTGTAGCTTAATAGTTATACCTCGCTCCCTTTCTAAATCCATATTGTCTAGGAATTGTTCCTTCATCTCCCTTACTGCTACGGTTTTAGTCATTTGTAACATCCGATCAGCAAGAGTAGATTTGCCATGATCGATGTGGGCAATAATGGAGAAATTGCGGATGCGAGAGACAGGAACATCAGTCATAAAATTAATTTTGTTTTAATAATAGAGTTAGCAAATTTTAACAATCTTTAATTTATTGTAACTTTCCCAAAAAGTATGAGTTTGAGAAGTTTTCTGGAAAAACTGAGAATAATTAGTATTATAGAAATTATCTTGAAATCATCTTGAAGTCCTCTAATGGCAATAGATTCCGGCTTATTTATGGAATTAATGCCCTTTTCTATGTAAAATCAATTAAGTTATGATTAACAATTATACTTGATCTGGTTATCATTTTTTCCAACCTAAGTTAACATTATAGGTTTACTCTATTGTTACCAAAAAACAAGGAAAAATGCCACAGAAACATTTTAAAGATGGTGTCAAAACAAATTCCTATGATAGCACGAAACTAGCGGTTTATGCTATGATGGGGGCACGACCTAGGGCGAGTCTATGACGACAACCAAGTCAGACACATATTAAGTATTTTGTGATAACCGTGATTTCTACCTTCTCCTAGCCAAGAGGTTACCCGAAGGTAACAATAAAGTAGCCTATTCCTCAAGTATAAGACCAAAAAACTGCTCTCGTTTTTCGGCAATTTTTTGAGTAGGAATCCCCATTTTGGCGGGTGGGGTAGGTCACAATCTAAATAATACAATCAGCACTACAAACTTATGAACAACAATGCTGTCGAATCTCAGCGTAACACTGAGAAAGTGGAGATCACGATTAATTTGGATTCAGAATTGTTAGATCAAATCAATCATTTAACTAGCGATCCTAGTAAAGTGATTGAAACGGCAATCAAACAATGGCTTAAAGGCGAACGAGAAAGAGATGATGATCTCACTCGTAGTTTTGGACGCAATCCTCCCGTTCCTCCTAAAGGTGAATGGAATGATTAAATCTACCCATAGGCCATGGATTGATAGATTTTCATCTTATTCTTAAATTTGTGGTTTTAGTGCTATTATGGCAATGATTGACCTTAATCTAGATAATTTCCATATAGCAAAAATCTTAAGCTAATATAGCTACAGAAAAAAATTGAGATGAATTCCCAAGATCTACAGCCTTTGAGAGGCTAAATTATTTATGTTAATTAAGGCATAAGGGTTTTGCTGTTTCTTCCTTCTGTCCACTAAATATTATTAATTCTCAATACTAAAAAATACAAGTAAATTATTTTATAAACAGCACTTAAAAATAGTTTATTTTATTAATGGGTGTAAATTTTGTTAGACTCTAACTATATTTTTTGTCAAAATCTAGGGAGTGAATTAGTCTTTATCCAAAATCAGGAAGGTGAATATTTATCTTTTTACTGGGATAAATTACAAGAATATGGTTTAGATGATGGAGATCAACAAAATACTAGCTCAGAAAATAAGCTCATTCCTGCTAATTTAGAAACCTACAATCAAATTCTTCAAAGAGTTATTGCTAGGAGAATTCCAGAAAAATGTAATTGTATATTTCAGTATCAAGACCAAACTTTTTCGTTTGAATTGATGATAACTCCTATTTTACCTTCACAAGGAGAAGTAAAAACTGTTTTAGTTTTAGGACATCTTCTTAATAAAAATGAAAATGGAATTTTAGCTAATTCACCCTTACCAGTAAATCCCGATCCAAGTCAAAAAATCTTAACTAATATCGCCCAAAAAATACGTAGAACTCTTCATTTAGAAACAATCTGGCAGGAAACAGTAGAAAGTCTAGGTGATGTTCTTAATTTAAGTCGTTGTTTAATGATTTCTTATAACCATGAACTAAAAATCCTCGATATTAAGGCAGAATACTGTCAACCATCATTAAAGTCTATCTTAGGATACCGATTAGATTTAGAAGATGAACCTTATTTTTCTCAGGCCATTTCTACTCGATCGCCTGTAATCGTGGATCAGTTTCAGGAAGGAAAATATCAAGAAAAATCAGTTTTATTGGTTTCTACTTTCTATCAAAATCAACGTAATGGCTTAATCGCTTTAATGCAATGCGATGGATATCGAATTTGGTCTCAAACAGAAATTGAATTAGTTCAGGAATTAGCAGATCAAGTAGGAACAGCTATTGCTCACGCCACAATTTATCAAGAATTAGAAGAAGCAACCTTTGCTGCTGAACAAGCTTCACGTCTCAAAAGCGAATTTCTCGCTAGTACCAGTCATGAATTACGGACTCCTCTCAATGGCATAATTGGTTTTCTCAAATTAATTTTAGATGATATGGCAGAAGATCCAGAAGAACAAAAAGAATTTATCGAAGAAGCTTATAAATCTGCGATCCATCTCCTCAATTTGATTAATGATATTCTCGATATTGCTAAAATTGAAGCCGGTAAAATGTCTTTAGAATTAACCTCTGTTGATCTTCAAAAACTACTAAAAAGTCTAGAAACATTTGCCTTACCTCAAGCGAAAAACAAAAATATTACATTTAAATTGCAGCATACTCAAACTCTTACCCCTATAGTTTTATATGGAAACTTCCAAAGATTGTTACAAGTTCTCTTTAATTTGGTAGGAAATGCCATCAAATTTACTCATGAAGGTGAAATCACCGTTAGTGCTGAGGTTGTGAAGAAAACTATCCGTCGTCATCAACAAGAATTTCCCGGCATGGTCAAGATTAGTGTGAAAGATACTGGTATTGGAGTCCCTTTAGAACAACAACATTTATTATTTGAAAAGTTTTTCCAAGTAGATGGCTCTCGAACTAAAGCTTATGGAGGAACTGGATTAGGTTTATCTATCTCTAAGAAATTAATTGAAGCAATGGGAGGCAAAATCTCCTTTTATAGTATGGGAGAGGGTTTAGGTTCAACAGTTACTTTTACTGTGCCACTTTACCACTTACCTGTTATGAATACAGTTAACTCAGAAAATAATGTGATTGAAATTACCGAAATAGAATCGAGATGAAAACCCATACCATAATCTGAGATTTATCTTATGGATCTTTACAAAACTAAATCTGAAAACAACCTTGTAATCATCCCAAACTTAATGCTATACTGATAAACCCTGATTTTAGAAAAATCCCATTATATTAAAATAAGTAACGAAATATTATATTTTTTTAATCTTCATCATCAACTTTACAGGTCAAAAAACCCTAAATCTCCCCAGGAATAAGGCTTAGAAGAATTTAGAATTAATTTTAATAGGGGGTTGATTTTTTAAAATTTAACGGATATAATTGCCACGGCTTTTGTAACTTCTACTACAACTATTAGCCGAAAAGGAGGTAATTAGATTGGCACGTAAACGCAAACGCAAGAGTCGCCGGCGTCTCGAAGGACGAAAGATACTCGAATTAGTCCCTCAATACAATATTGAAAGTGGTGAAGACAAACCGGTGACAGCAGCACGTAAATATATTCAATCCATAGGCATTCACCCTCCAGCATTATTAATAGTAAAACGAAACGAGCACACAACCGATAGATATTTCTGGGCAGAAAAAGGATTGTTTGGGGCACAATATGTTGAAGAAAATCATTTTCTCTTCCCTAGTTTAAGAGCTATTAGACCGCAAAAACCAAAAGTTAATAATGCTACTAATATAAATTCTCTAACTCTTGTCAGTAGCTGATAGGAGAAAGGGCAGAAAATCAACTGCTCTACTCCACATCAACTATGGCAAATTGAGATTTGTATTCTCAAGGAATTAACTAAAAACAGAAGCAGGCGGAGATCTTAACAATTAATTTTAAAAACAGAACTCTACAAATGATTCAGGGAAAAATATTTGTAGTTTCTATCCAAATAATTGAGATCAAAGCCTTTGTCTTCTAACTATAGAGTATATTACTCATTGCACTCTTCAAAAGAAAATTCTTGTTTAAATTGAATAATCTCATCCCGGTGAGCAGTTAGAGTAATTAAAGCTTTGTTCTCCTCCTCAAAAGGTTTAATTTGTAACAAAACTTGTTCCATGCGCTTGGCGCCTCTCCAATAAAATACCCCAGCAGTGGGAGCAAATAATGTTAAAAAAAGAAAAAGATTTCCCAGCGATGGATATAACAAAGATAAGACTAATCCAAAACAAAGCAATCCACAAGCTGCTAAAAAGCTTAAAAATACCGCCAGAAACCAACTTGGCCTAACTAAACCAGAAAAGGTGATCTGATTTTGGGCTTCATCTATAGAGCTAATTTCATACGCTCTTTCTTGAAAATATTTTTGCAGTCTATTCTCAATATTTTCTCCAACTTCCGTTGCTATCATTTTAATTCTTTTTTTTCTCTCTTTAACAGAACCACGAATAAAGAATACTAAACCAATTAGTAATAAATTAAACTAAGAGATAATCTCACAATTACCACTCGTCTTCCGAACCGGACGTGAGATTTTCACCTCATCCGGCTCTCGGCTTATCTTTTCTGGAAATCTAAATTATATTAATTAATTAATTATAATCATCGACTAATTTAATTTTTTCCAGATATTTATATCAAGAAAGTCTTTAAGGTTGATAGAGTTGATTAAGTCTCAAGTAAGAATTAAGAAGATCGATGATAATAGAGAATTCTCCCCATCTCCCATTCTCCCATTCTCCCACGAGAGTGTCTATCATAGTCAAAGAAAAACGATATTAGATCTGCCTATTCTCACGTCTGCCTATCTTTCTTATTACAGAAAGCTTTTGCTTCTTGAGAATATCTTTCTTACTTCAGGCTTGCGGCTGGATACCTACTCTTCATATCAATTATATATTTAAAATTCTAAATTATTAAATTAGCTTTTTTGGATTAATATTAAAGCTTATAACTTACAAAAATAGATTTATATTACTGGTTATATTACTAATGATCGCCATAATTGATACTGGTTATGATTAATCTTGAATTAGTTTGATTTTATATAAAAAATAAAAAACTTTCCTCTCAAAAATTAATTAACCATGGAGAGCCTTAAATAAGTTACTTCGTTCCTAATAAACCTTTAACGAGTTCCTTAGAGCCTGTCTTTTTCCCGACTTACTTATGAGTGCCAATAACTAAATTTTGAACTTAAATTATCTTTTGTTTAGGTTTAAGTAATACTTTAGTCTTGATAGAAAAATTACCATATTAATTCTTCTACTTTCAGTATGCTTTTTTGCTTGGCGTATCATTCGTGTTTTCGCCATTCCTACTTACGAGAAATCAGTCAACAGTTCAGTACCCTTACTCATAGAACTCTACCCTAGCAACAGTAACTTGCACGACCAAAACTTGTTACATTCCTCCCCGCTTCACGGATTGATGTCCATTCTCTACCGTGGGGGAGTGGAGTCACGTCAGACACTTTGACGGGTAGGAATTTGTTTTTAGCGATTTATTCTCAAGGCTATGGAGATTTCATGATTTGATCAAAAAAATACCATCACCTCGAGTAAATTTAAATCTATTGAATACCTACAGGTTTATTAAGTTGTCAAGGTTAATTAATTACTTATAGCAATCTCCATAAATTCTAGGAGTACAAAAATAGTTTTAACCAAGTTTTTAGAGATAAAATCTATTCCCTTGTACCCAAATACGTAGTAAAAACTAATTGAATGATTACTATAAATATTATCTTAAGTAAACATTAGAGAGTAATCAACAAGTACTTTATGTTAAAAATAAGTTAGTTATATCAAGAAAGTCTTTAAGGTTAATAGAGTTGATTAAGTCTCAAGTAAGAATTAAGAAGATCGATGATAATACAGAATTCTCCCCATCACCCAATCTCCCATTCTCCCATTCCCCCATTCCCCCATGAGGGTGTCTATCATAGTTAAAGAAAAACCATATTACTTATTGTTGATTACTCACTTACTAATTATTTATCACTTAATATTTTAAAAATTCCCTTGCCGTCTTTCTCCCAAATCACCTTATATAGGAGCAAGCATTGATCAAGATCTAGAAACATCAAATCTTAATTTATATTCTAAATTATTTATTCTAGATTCTAGCTTGGAACAATGCCTCAATTGGTTTAAGACGAACGAATCACACTATGGTTAGTAGTAGAGTCGAAATAATAATTGGTCTATCCACAAAAACCTCAACTGTAATAACGATCGTAGTAATAATAAGATCCCGAATCCCGGCGATTAACACCATTAGCAATCATCCCTAAAATAGACACCTGAGATGTCTTTAATTGGTCAATAACTTGTTTTAATGCAGGACGATCGGTTTGGCCGATTTTAACAACTAAAACCATACCAGTTGTATATGGTACCAAAATTCTGGCATCAGCGAAACCCAATACAGGAGGAGTATCATAAATAATCAAATCAAAAGAATAATTCTCCCTTAAATCTTCTGCAACCTGTTTAAGCCGCTTAGAAGCCAAAAGACGAGTAGGATCCGGTGGAATTTCCCCTGCACTTAAAACATAAAGATTTTCCCAATGAGGTACTTGTTGAATCACTTCATTAGGATCCACATTAGTTGCAATCACATTGCTAAGGCCAGCTTCATTAGATAAACCCAAAATTTCATGAACTCTTGGTTTACGAAGATCCGCATCAATTAAAAGTACCTTTTGCCCCATAGCTGCAGCTGCCTGAGCTAAGTTAACACTCATAGTAGATTTACCTTCAAAAGGTTCTGCTGAACTAATTACTAAAGAATTTAAAGGACTATCAGAACCTAATAAGCGAATATTAGTGTTTAGAGAGCGGAAAGATTCCAAAAATTGTGAGGATTTATAATGATTGCTTTTACTTTTGCTTTTGTTAGAAGAAGTAGTAGTCTTGGGAGAACTATCATCATTATTCCTAACAGTAATTTGCAGTTGATTTAATCCATTTCGGATAATTTCTTGGAAAGAATTAATATTTTTCTCTAAAGGAATAACCCCAAGAATTGGTAATTTTGTGCTTTCTTTAACTTCTTCAAGGGAATGGAACTTAGGATCTAGTCTTTCTGCTAAGAATGCTGCTCCTAATCCAAATAATAAACCACCAATTAATCCTAAAACTACCTTTTGTTGTGTTTGAGGATAAATAGAATCTTCTGGTAATTTAGGTGGAGAAATGAGCTGCCAAGGTATAGCTTGTTGAGCTGCATCCAATTCTAATTCTTCCTCTGCTGCCAAAAAGCGGGTTAAACTTTCTGTAGCAATAGTTAATTCTCTTTGTAAATCAGTATATTGACGAGCTAAAACTGGTATTTGATTAATTTCTTGGTTTAAACTTTGAATTGCTTGTGCTAATGATTGATAGCGCAATTCTAATATTTTAATTTCGTTAGCCGCTTGAATAAATTGTTGATTTAATTCTAAACGTAAGGTACTTGGGCTTGCAAAAGAAAGATGATCTTCGGAATTATTATTAAACTGATTTCCTAATAAGGTATTCGCTTCTTCTCTTAAAAGGGGTAATATGTTATTTTTTTTCTCTTCAAGAACTTGAATATTTGGGCTATCAGGTAGGAATAAAGCTGATTGTAAAGCTAACTCTACCTCTACTTTTTGTAATTCCCCTAGCAAGTTTTGATAGCGAGGTGATTCACTTAAATAGCTAGCTGCGATTGCCTGTTCTGGTTCTAAACCTAATTGTTGTTGTAGGATATTATAAAGAGATGTTGTTTCGTTTAATTTTATTTGGGTTTCTAAATATTGAGATTCTAAATTAGTTAAACGTTGAGATAACTCAGCCGCTTGTTGTTCTGGTTTTATTAAATTGTGAGTTTGTCGAAAGTTTTGTAATCTTCCTTGTAAGCGATCGACTTTTGCGTGTAATTCAGGTAAATTGTCTTTAACGTGCTTAATACCTTGATTTAACTCTGCTTGTCTTTCCTCCAAAGAATAATTTAGATAAGATTGGGATAAATTATCTAAAACAAACTTAATTTTTTCTGGATCTTCATCTTCAAAAGATACCTGTAAAATTTTTGTATCTTTTAATTTAGTTATTTTCAACTGTTCTGAGATCAGTTTTCCATATTCTAAGTCAGGATATCTTTCATTTAGATTCTCAATGATTGGTTGTAAAACCTTAGGACTTAGTAAAACTTTGGTTTGAGTTTCATAATCTACCTGATTCCACCATAACTCTTGAACACTAGAAATATTATATTGTTCTGTTACTGGTTCTACTAAAATCTGAAATTTACCTTCATATCTTGGTTTTTGGTTGAAAGCCCAAATTCCAATTGTCGTACTCATACCGATTAGAACAGTTAAAATTACTGGTAAACGGTGTTTAATGACGGAAACTATTTGACGAAGATCGATACCTTCTTCTTCTTCTGTAAAATTATAAGGGTTATATGGATTGACTAATGGTACAGGATAAATTTGATAGAAACCATTACCGTTGCCGTTGCCGTTGCCATTGGTTTTACCATTGCCGTTAGTCTTACCATTGCCATTTTTATAAGCTACGGTAGTACCATTACCATTACCATTGCCATTACCATTACCATTGCCGTTACCGTTGGCATAATAATGTCCGTTGCCATTGCCATTGCCGTTGCCGTTGCCATTGCCATTGTGATAATGTCCGTTACCGTTACCATTACCATTGCCATTGCCATTGTGATAATGTCCGTTACCGTTACCATTACCATTACCGTTACCATTGTGATAATGGCCATTGCCGTTGCCATGACCGTTGCCATTGCCATTAGGGAATGGAGAATTATGATTTGCCATTGTTATTAAATTTCACTCCTTACTTTTTAGAAAACTATATCAAAAATTCTAAATATTGAAAAAAGACCCCCTAAAGGACTAAAAGCTGTTCCTAAAGCATCAGTTGTCCTTGCCAAACTAGTACGATTGATGACAACAACATCATTATTACGTAAAACCGGATTAACTGACTCGTCAATTCCATCGGCAAAGTTAACTTGGATAAGTTTTGTTTCTACTGTCCCATTGGGATTGAGACGTATTAATTCTACATTATTTTCTTCAGCTCGACTCTTATCAAAACCTCCTGCTGCTAAAATTGCTTGATTTAAAGGAGTATTAGGTGGAACTTCCAAACTACCTGGATTTCTCACTTCTCCTACAATATTTACGGTAATTGTATCTGGAGAAAAACTTGCTGAGGCTAAAGTTTCTACTTCTTCTTTCCTAATTTCTTCTGCTGTAGGAATAAAAATAGTATCCCCTTCAGCTAAAATAATATCTTCATCGATATTTCCTGTCTCCAATAATTGCCATAAATCAACTTCTATTTTCTTTTGTTCCCCTGTACGAGTTAAACGACGGACTTCTATTTTGCGAATGTTAGCTAATGGTTTAATTCCTCCTGCTAGGGCTATAGCTTGGGTTAATCTGGGTAATTGTTGTTTTTCATTTTCACTTTCATTGGGATTTACTTCATAAGTTCCTGGGCGACTTATTTCTCCAATAACGGCAACATTGATAGTTTTATCGATTTGTAATCCAAAATTTGCTGCTGCTAATTGACGAACTTGTGCAACATCTATCTCGTCTACAGTAGGAATAAAAATAGTATCTCCATCTCTAAGACTAATATTTTTATTAATATTTCCATTTTGGATTAATTCCCATAAGTTAACTACCATCACTTGTTCCCTGTTACTAATGGTTCGCTTAATTTCAACTTCACGAATATTGGCAGTAGTTGTGATGCCACCTGCTAATTGAATTAGATCTGTAACAGAAGGGAATTTTTGTTCCAAATTGACTGTATAAGCACCGGGGTTATTTACCTCTCCAGCAATAGCAATGGAAAGAGGCCTTGGTTCAATAACGGTTACCGTAACTAATGGTCTTCTTAAATACTGTCCATATCTTTGAGATACTATATTAGTAAATTCTGTAATGGTTAAGTTGTTAGCAGATACTCTTCCTGCTAAAGGTAAACTCACAGTTCCATCTACTAATACCCTATATTCTCCACTGTATTCTTCGACTTGGAAAATATCTACTCTGATACGATCGCCTGCACCAAGGGTATAATCGGTTTCAGAAGGAGAACTAGAATTAAAATCTGAATTAAAATTTGAATTAAAATCAGAGAAGGAAGATCCATTATTACCAAAATTTTCTGGGTTAATTGGCTCCAAATTCGAGGAAGGAGGATCGAAATCTCCTAAATTTTCTGGGCTAACTGGTTTTAAAGGGGCTTCCTGAGCCAAAATTGGCAATGGTAGGCCAGAAACCAATAAACAACTAATAATAGAAATAGGTAAACTTGTTTTAAGTAATTGACTAATCATAGTTTTCTTAAAAATCACCGAAATATAATGTAATTTTAATTATTACCAAAAAATGCCCAAAAAACAAAAATTTCCGTATTTGCTAGGTTCCAAATGGACTGCTAAACAAAAAACTTGGGGTTGGCGACATTTTCAAGTTGTCAACCGTAAAAATCAAGGTAAATGGGTGTTTGCTGAAATGGTAGCATCTTGTGATAAAAATGTTCGTTTCTGGCTCAATGCTCAACAACTTAAAGATAATTCTCTTTGGGATGCTGGTTGGATTCCTTTAAATCAAATGGATCAAAGCTTTGATGATGATGATCTAATTATTATTGAATAAGTTTAATAAAAAAAATACAAAAGAATAATGAATATAGCAGTATCTGTTGAAAATGTTTATAAATATTATAATAAAATTCCTGTAGTTAATAATCTTTCTTTTACTATTAAAGCAGGAGAAATGTTTGGACTTTTAGGTCCTAATGGTGCTGGAAAGTCTACTACGATTCGGATGTTAATTACTTTAGCTTCACCTTCTGAAGGAAAAATCAAAATATCTGGCTATGATGTGATTCAAAATCCTGATTTAGTTAAACAAAATATTGGGGTAGTTTTACAACAAATTAGTGTGGATGGTGATTTAACTGTCTGGGAAAATCTAGAATTTCATGGCAGAATGCACCATATTCCTAATCCTCATCGACAAAAATTAATTACACAATGGTTAGAATATGTAGAATTATCCTCGAAAAAAGAGGCATTAGTGAAAACCCTTTCAGGAGGAATGAAGCGTCGTTTACAAATTGCTAGAGCTTTATTACATCAACCTCAAATTTTGTTTTTAGACGAACCAACTGTAGGATTAGATCCTCAAACTCGTCGTCGTCTTTGGGAAATAATCCGAGATTTAAATCGTAAGGGCATGACAATTTTATTAACAACTCATTATATGGAAGAAGTTGAGTTTTTGTGCGAAAGGATAGGGATTATGGATGCAGGGCAATTAATCGAATTAGGAACAATTGAAAAACTTCGTTCACAATATGGCAAAGGATTACTAGTAAGACAAATCGACGATCGTCTGGAATCAAAATTTTTCCCTAGTCTAGAAGATGCTAATCATTATTTGGATTCTTTACCAGACAAAACAGGATATATGAGTAGGGCTTCAAATTTAGAAGATATATTTGTTAAACTAACAGGGCATAAGCTGGATTAGGGAGAATGGTTTTTGGAGAATGGGAGGAATGGTTTTTGGAGAATGGGAGGAATGGGAGGAATGGGAGGAATGGGAGGAATGGGGAGAAGTTAGTATATATTCTTACTTTTTACATCGATCTTTTTACTTTTTACTTCAAAAAGGTAATATTATCCCAATTTGTCTTTAACGATGATAGAGTTCAAGCTAGCAAAAATCGACTGATTACTAACCTAAAACCACTCTTCCTTGTCTTCCTTGTCCCCCTTGTCCCCCTTGTCTCACCCTGCCCAAGTATATCATGCTTTTAGAAAAATGATATAATATCAGCCAGAGTAACCGATTCAATTAATTAGATTCAGGTGCAAAAAAATCCTAAATTAGCAACAACCATTGAAGCCATTCTTTATCTGAAAGGGCAACCAGTTAGTCTTACAGAAATTGCCCAATTAGCCAATTGTTCACGCGATCGAGCAGAAGAAGCAATTATCGAATTACTTAACGACTATGCCCATAGAGATAGTGCCTTAGAAGTAGTAGAGACAAACAATGGTTATAGCCTTCAATTACGATCGAGTTTTGAAAATATCCTAGAAAATCTCATTCCTGCTGAGATCAAAACCAGCACATTGCGAACTCTAGCCGCCATCGCTTTAAAATCCCCAATTTTGCAAAGCGAATTAATCCAGTTAAGAGGTAGCAGTGCCTATCAACAAGTAGGAGAATTAGTGGAATTAGGTTTAATTCGCAAACGCCCCCAAGATGAAGGAAGATCTTATTGGCTAGAAATCACTGACAAATTTCATCAATATTTTGAAATTGATACACTTCCTCAAATTTAATTTTCACCAAGCCTAGATTGGTTAAAGTTTTTCAGAATTAATCTCCATATCTAACTATTGTCAGGATAGTTAATTTGATATATAATGGTATCATGACGAACTCTAACTTTAATAAGTTCAAGAAAATTATAAAGAAATAACAAGCTTCAAGAAAGATAGATTAACGGTATTCTAGATATAAGTTAGATAGTAAAACAAATTGATCTCAACTTTACTACTAACAGTGATCATAATATTTATGCTATACTGATCCTAGTTGCTAAGTTAATAGCAATTAAAGAAAAGGTTAAATTTTAAATATAACTGGAATATAAGTACATCCAAATTTGGGATTTATAATGGCATTTTACCCTGATTTTTCCAACTGGGAGATAACAGAAGAAGAAAAAAACTCCTTAATGGAATACCTATCATCACAAAATTCAGAAACTTTAGAACAAGTTGCTCAATCTGCTACTCCAGAAATTAAACAAATTATTTCACAAAACGTTCGCGGATTACTAGGAATGTTGCCCTCTTCTGAGTTTAATATTCAAGTAGTCACTAATAAGGAAAATCTAGCGAATTTGTTGGCTTCAGCAATGATGACTGGTTATTTTCTAAGGCAAATGGAGCAGCGCAGAGATTTGGAAGAAAATTTATTACAGACTGATTCTTTCAACAAGCCATCTCAAGATTAATAGTTAATCTGATACTTATAATTTAATATTAATAAAAATACCATAAGCTGGATGAGTACGGCTTATGGATCTGTTTTATTATAGAGATTTGAAATAATAATATGGACAATTGTGGAAGTATTAATGGTTAATTATTAACCCTAGAAAATTGCTAATTATAATTTATTAATTGTCCATTGTTAATGATGATTTAGGGTATAAATTATTGTTAATAACTTATGGTTTATTACTTCATGGATAGGGATAATTTAGCTTTTTTCAACAAATCCTATCTAGCCACCTTTGGCAAAAGTGCCCATAATAATAAAAGAAAGTAAAATTCCAGGGAAAAGTAAAATAAGAAGCATTAAAAGTTCGTCATTAGGCATAGTTAAAATTTCAATCTTGAAAACTCGTTAGTCTTTAAATTAACCTAATCATTGATTAATTTCATAAAAATCAACTATTTATTTTAAGATTTTAGATTGAAGATTTTAGATTGAAGATTTTAGATTCAAACTATTAGCAGGATTCCAGAATTAACTATTCGTTCATATTTTTATAAGTTGCCACAGCAGAAGGGGAAATACGGTTGAGATAACGGAAAATCCAATATTTAAGCACTGTATCTAAAATCACCGGGAAGGTAGCAATAAAGAGGAAATTAAAATCTCTACTCTCTGGTAAGCCAAAGTGTTTAGCAATTCCTTCCAAAATGATTTCCCAACCGTGAGGGGAGTGGAATCCTACAAAGATATCTGTAAATAAAATAATTAGAAAAGCTTTAGCTGAATCACTTAAACCATAAATCATTTCATCAAGGAAAGATTTTAAAACTGCAACTTCTTCTTTACTAACAGCAATTACTATGCCAAAACCAATCACAGAAAAAATATCTGCAAAGATATTACCAATAGAATCTATTCCTTTTTCCCGAAATTCTTCTTTTAATTCTTCGGCTTTTTCTTGGAGTTTTTCTTCTAAATTTTCTTCTATCTTTTCTTTATTTTCTTTTAGTTCTTGAGTTTCGTTAGGTTCTTTTAATAATCCTGATGGCTCTTCCAATGATGATTCTAATAATTGTTTAGAAGTCTCTTTAGAAGTCTCTTTAGAAAGATTTTCTCTCTCGTTTCCTAAATTTTCTCGTGAATTTTCTCCTGAATGTTTTTCTCCTTCTTGGTTAGAATGTTTCCCTGAATGTTCCTGATTTTCTTCTAAAAGAAGATATCCTCTAAATCTCAACATTTCCTCAAAATGTTTTAATTCCATAATTGCTTCTTCTTCTAAATCTTCATTGAGAAAAATTACTTGTTCATGTTGATTGAACCAAGGTTCCACAAAAAAATTAACTATGACAATTTTCGAGAGATTATGAATCAAAAGAGGAACAATAATTAAAATCAAAATGAATTTAATTGAAAGAGCAGTTTTAAATCTAGATTTACGAAATTTTTTAATAACTTCTTCTTCGGTTTCATCTGATTTGGGATCAATTTCTTGTTGAATACGATTAATAGTTCGCCAAAAAGATCTAGGTAAAATACCAGTTTGATCAAGAACTGTTTTTGATTTAGGATTGGATTTAGGATTGGATTTAGGATTGGATTTAGGATTGGATTTAGGATTTTGTTGACTTTTCTTTTTCAAAGAAGGTTTCTTAGAATTTAACTCCTTCGGATTCATAACAATAGCAGTATTATCGGAAATTAATTTTTTTTCTGCTGGTTTTTCACCTTTAGGTTTAACAGGAACTAAATCTGAAACAGTTTCTTCAATAGCTTCATATTTAGATACAACTTCATCAATAAAATTAAGTTTTTGGATAATCAGAGATTTTCTTTCTGAATTTTCTGAACTCAAACCAGAGACATTTAAAAACAATCTGCTAGTTCTAAAAATAGTTAATCTTGTCCCAATTATTTGCAAATTTTTCTCTAATTCAGATTGAAAATAACTATTTACACTATCACCAAAATCTGAATTTTCAGGAGATATTTTTTGACCATTAAATTGTTCATCTTCTATTTGTTTAATATTTAAAGCAGCTTTATAAGCTCTATTTAAAGCTTTTTCTGGAGCACTAGAAAACCACTTTTTGCCATTTGGTAAAATATTTTTGATTTTCATAAAAACATAAATTAAACTACAAGTTAATTACAGCTATTGGGTAGAAACAGTATTAAAAGGATGATACTGACGATAATTAATATTGTAAAGTAAAAAAAAGATATATACCAATTAACTATGAAAAATTTCAATTAATAAAAAAATTAAGTTATTATATAGTTTTAAGTTTTAGCTTTAGAGCCATAACTTTAGAGATATGTTAACAAGAAATTAAGAAAATTATGGGTAAAAAATCCCTTTGGATTAGGGGAGTTAGTCGCAGCGGTAAAACAACTCGTTTAGTAAAAGAATTTAGTCAATGGGCAAAAGAAAAACTCCTCAACATTCCCTATAAACGCCATCTTACTTTAGGATTAACTCCTGCTATTTTAGTGTTTGCTGCTAACTCCTATAATCGTGGAAAATTAAAGCAACTTCTGAATTCTGCGATACCAGAAAGTTATCCTGTAGTGTGTAAAACTCCTCTGGGTTTCATATCCGATGAGGTGACTTTATTTTGGCCTTTATTATTCGAGGAATTAAATCTTAAGGCTCAATTTCCTCTCAAATTACGCCCTGAAACTGAGCAAGAATTGGCTACTCAATTATGGCGTGGCCAAATCACTCTTGAGGAAATTCAACCTTTCGGCAGTGAATATTTCTTTATTCGTCGTAATCTGGATTTACTACAATTGGCCGGGGCTAGTTCTATTCCTCCTGAAAATATCCCGAAAATCCTAGAAGCTGGTTTTCAAGGGGCTACTTGGAGTGATAAAGTGAATTGGAATAAGATAGGAGCTTTACTTGTAAGTTGGCGCGAGTGGTGTTTGAAGCGAGGGTTGCTTAGTTATGGAATTATTTATGATTTGTATTGGCGATATCTCTTGCCTAATCCTAAATATAAACAGCATTTAAGTAGTCGTTATCAGGCTGTTTTTGCTGATGATGTGGATGATTATCCGGCTATCTGTCGTAATTTATTTGAATTGCTCTTGGATAAGGGTGCTTTTGGGGTCTTTACTTACAATCCTTATGGAAAAAATCGTCTTGGTTTAAATGCAGATCCTGATTATTTGAGTGGATTATCTGGACGCACTCAAGTTGAAAACTATGATGATTCTCCTCAAAATGGTTTGGCTATAGAGTTGGAAGAAAGAGTGATTGAGTTAATTAGCGATCCTATTTCTATTAATCCTTTGAAATCTAATTCTATTGACTTAATTACTACTTCTAATCGGGCTGATTTATTACGAAAAACTGCTGATATGATTATTGATGCTGTTAACAATCATAAGGTAAAACCACAAGAAATTGCCATTATCGCACCGGGTATTGAGGAAATCGCTCGTTATACTTTAATAGAAATTCTTTCTAAAAATGATATTCCTATTAAGCCTATTAATGAACAACGTCCTCTTATTAGTTCTCCTCTAATTCGGGCATTATTAACTTTATTAGGTTTAGTTTATCCTGGTTTGGGACGTTTGGTTAGGCAAGATGCTGTGGCGGAAATGTTGGTGATTTTAAGTAGTACTTTTTCTGGTGGGAGTTTTGTTTCCGATATCGATCCGGTGCGTGGGGGTTTATTGGCTGATCATTGTTATCATATCGATTTGGAGTTGCCTTGTTTGTTGCCTGTGGATTCTTTTTCTCGTTGGGATAGGTTGGGTTATCAGGCGACTACTGCTTATCGGAAAATTGTTGCTTGGATTGATAGTGCTAAGTTGTTGATTAAGCAGTCTGGTTATTCTCCTATTATGATTCTCCATCAGGCTATTAAGTATTTTTTTAATAATGGTAATAATATGACTTACGATCGTTTGTCATCTCTGCGGGAGTTGATGGAAACGGCTCAGCATTTTTGGGAGGTGGATAAAAGGTTAAAACAGAATGAGCCTACTAGAAAAACTCCTACTGATACTATTGCTGATTTTATTCTTTTGCTACGTAGAGGGACTATTACTGCTAATCCAAGACCTATAAGTAACTTTGCTAATAGGGATAATGCTGTTGTTTTTGCTAATGTTTTCCAGTATCGTTCCCTTCGTAGTAGTCATCGTTGGCATTTTTGGTTAGATGCGGGTTCTAGTTTTTGGGAAAAGGAGGGGGCTTCTGCTCTATTTGGTGCACGTTTATTTCTTAAAGAATGGTCGGGGAATCCTATTATTGATGAGGAATTTGAAGGTTCTCAAATACGTTTGAAGGGTATTATTAAGGATTTATTGGCTAGGGCGGAGGAGAAAATTTATCTATGTCATAGTGATTTGGATGTGAATGGTACGGAACAATCTGGTCCTTTGTTATCTTTGATTCATGCTGTTAAGGATTTTGAGGGTAAGGAGTTAGAGATGGTTTAGGATTTTTGGGTTTCTATTGTTAGTTATGTAATGGTTAGTTTCGTGGTTTTCTATTTTAGTAGAATTTTCTATATAAAATACCTCTTTTGGGGATGGAATTTTTCCTAAATGTAAATTTTTATTAAGATTTTGTATGTTAGTTTCCCTATCAAGGGATAAGGCTACCACTCATCCTAGGGAAACAGAATATTGTATAACAGAGACAAAATATTATTATTTCTGATATAATAGAAGAGAAAAAAATATTTAATGTATATAAAGAATGGAATCAGAATTATTAAAAAGAATCACATATAATCCTGGACAATGCGGAGGGAAACCTTGTATTCGTGGTATGAGAATTAGAGTGACAGATATTTTAGAAATGTTAGCTTTAAATGTAGAAAAATCGGAAATATTAGCAGACTTCCCTGACTTAGAAGCTGAAGATATCCAAGCCTGTTTACTATTTGCAGCAAAACGCAGCAATATTCCAAAAATAATAGCATGAAGTTTTGGATTGATACTCAACTACTAAAGTTAATAACTAATAAATTTTTTAATAAAAATCCAGAAATAAAGCGAACAATAAAGTAAATTGAAAAACCAAAATAAATAAATAAACAATAAAATTAAATCGAAAAGCAGCCAACATTAAACTAATAGATTTCAAATCGAAAATCGAACCAAAGATTAAAAAAGCTAAGAAACTTCCAGTAGAAAGAAAAGGAGTTAAAGTAGTAGCAAAAGGGATATTTGTTAGAGAATTAAGAGGCAAAAATATTGACAATAAAATCATCAATAAAATGATAGTTAAATCAGATTTCCCCGGAGAAAAAGCCCATGTAGGATTCCAAAAAATTTGGAAAATAGTAGCAACAAAACACCCTCCAAATAAAAGCAAACTAAAGCGAAAAAATTCTTCAATAGTATTTTTGAAAAAAACCCTAACTTTCCAAGATAAAGGCTTTTCTGATAGATTTAACTCTTGATATGGTAAAAAAGTGCTAGAGTGAACTAATTTAGAAAAAGAAATTATCTCCCCATCTTTGCCTTCAATTTGCTTTTGTTGACGAGGCTTAAAAAAACAACCAATAATCACAGCAATTGCCCAAACCAAGATTATTCTTAACCAAAAAAATTGGGGATGATTGGGAAAAGCTTTCCAGCTTAACCAGATGGTAAAAGGATTAATAGTTGGTGCCGCTATGAAAAAACTAATTGCTAAAGAAACTGGGGTATTTTCCATTAATAAACGGGCGGTTACAGGCACATTTCCATATTGAGAAACGGGGAAGAGAATTCCTAACAAACTACCAACTATGGCGCAGGAAAAACGATTGCGAGGGAAAAGAGTGAGGAGTTGAATTTTGTCTACAAATACTAGTAAATAACTTGATAATAATATCCCGAAAATTAAAAATGGAAGTGCTTCAATCCATAAACTTAAAAATAATGTATAATTATCCATTTTAAGTAAAAAAATAGTCTATTTATTTTGCTTTTAATAAAAATTTAGAGACATTGCTATAAAAGACAACGCCTCTATAATTGAAATTAAGTAAATAATTTCCTCTCAAATTCACTATAATTTTCAACTAGAAAGTGAAAACAGTTCTAATATTACCGATTAAAGCCGCGTCATTATCACTATCCCCGAAAGGTGCAGTAATCACAATAATGGTAGGAGTAATGGCAATATTATCATTCAGTGCATACTTGTAGAAAGCTTCAATGTGAACCGCGGTATCGTCTACTCCCCCTAAATAAGGTTCAGCACCCACTAGTAATGCCCCTAGACTACCTTCTTTCCCTAAATCTGGTATACCCAATCCTACCGCATAGAACCAAATTTCTGCATCTGTGTCATCAACAGCACCAGATGTTCTTTGCACATCGGTAAAGCCTCCAAAGGCATTAACTACAAATCTTGGGGAAATTCTCCATGCTCCCTGCACTCCATAAGTGTTAGTAATAGCGGTAACATCTGCTCCGTCACCAAAAGGTGCTCTGGCATTTTCTGTCCCTACAAATAAGTCAAATATTTCGTTTCCTTCACTAAATTCATTAAAGAATGCGTTAACATAAGTAAATGCTAATTCTATATTGTCATTTGGTCTCCATGTTATTTGTCCTAAAGCTGAGTATTCACCATTAAAAAGACCATTTCCTGCTGTAGGATCGAATGAATCTCCTCCGAAATAACCTCCACTAAGTACAAAATGATCTGTTAGATCTATATTTAATGCTAGTCCGCCACCTGCGGCTAACCCGATTTTATATATTGGACTTGATTCAGCAAAACTAGAAACAGCTCCAGTTGCGTTAGTAAAACCTTCTAATACTGGACTGACTGTGGGAATAATGTCTTGCCAAAGTGGGAAAACTGTAGGCACATAAACTCTGATATCTTCACCTATATTGAAGTAATATGCTAACCAACCAATTTCAACGTTATTGCCATTGTCGAAACTATAGGTAAAAGCACCTTGATCTGTGGTTTCATCGAAGAAGGCGGCATCTCCTGAATCAAAACGAATGAATAAATTATCTGTACCATCAAAACTGGTATTGAATAAGAAACGTACTCTGTTTTGTAAAACTGTTTCATCATCTGAATCTTCTATTCCTTCAAAGGCATCGGCTACACCAAATACTACTTCCCCTTCTAGTTTGGTAGTGACGGAGAATTGATTATCTTCTAGGAAGGCTACCCGCCCTTCGAGATTGTCTACTCTTGCTCCTAATGCGGCTAATTCTGCTTCAAATTCTCTGGTTAGTCTTTGGAGTGTGGCTATGTCTTCTTGAAGAATAGATTGGGTTGACGCTAGTAAACGTTCTATTTGTTGGAGACAAGCATTTAATCCTGCTGCAAATTCGTAGCGACTTAAAGCTCTATTTCCTCGAAACGTTCTATTAGGATAACCTTCAATACAACCATACCTTTCTACTAAACTTCTTAATGCTTCATATGCCCAATCTCTTGGGGAAACATCCCGCAATTGAAACACTGATGTTACTTGATTTCTCTTGGTTTTTCTTCTACCTTCTCTACCATAATTAGAAACTCGGTCTATCATTTCACTATTATTAGTAGTTTGTGCTAGAATATAGCTAGTTTTTAAACTATTAGATATTTGTGTTTCTTGTGCAAATGCTCTAGAATTAAATGCTAGTAACTGAGATGCTAACATTATAGGAGAGGCTAAAATCACAGTGCGAAATAATTTATTCATTTTTTCCTCACACCTTAGTATCTTTGAAATTAAAGTATCTTTTAAGTTGTAAGCTTCAATTTTAACTTATTTTGTTTTCTTTAATTGTCAAAATCTATATTATTGATATTTAATTTAATAATTTTACTCTTTTTCTGTTTTATAATTTTTTTATTATTTAAAAGATTTATTGATTAATAATTAGTAATAATTATTTCGTTTATTTTTCCTCGTAAATTTGTTTTACTATTAATAGAACGATTAGCTTTAACTTTTTTGATGGTGTATTTTTGGTAAGCTTGTTGGAAAAAATTATTTAGAGAATTGTTATTTTGAGAATCGGAATTACTTAAGATTAAATAAGCTCCTTTTTGATCTAGTTGCTGATAGAAATCTCGTAGTCTTAATTGTTCTGAATCATCAAATATATGGGTTGAATATGAGGTGAATTTTGAGGTTTTATTAAGAGGTTTATAGGGGGGATCGAAATAAACTAAGGATTTTTCATGAACATATTGAGAGCATAATTGGAAATCTCCTCGATAAATTAAAGCTTTTTGTAGTACTTTTTCAACGGCTTTTAAGTTGTCGGGATCGCAAATAGTTGGTTTTTGATATTTACCGGCTGGTACGTTAAATTCTCCTTTGGAATTAACTCGAAATAATCCATTAAAACAGGTACGATTTAAAAAAATTATTTGAGCTGTTCTTTCTAACCAATCATGATTATATTTGTCAAAATCTATTTGTTGACGTTTTTGATTGAATTGAGATCGAATTTGATAATAAAAATTAGTTCTATCTGGGAAATTAAGAGATAAATATTGAGTTTGTAGTTGGAATAAAAGAGGGATTAAATCATCAACATATTTTTGAATAGTTTGATAAGCTAAAATCAATTCTGGATTAATATCTGAAATAAAAAATTCTTCGATTTGATAAGATTTGGCAATATAAAAAAATACAGCCCCACCACCAATAAATGGTTCAATATATCTTGTAATTAAGCCATTGCCTAATTGATTAGGAAAGATATCTTTAAGTTGATTTATTAGTTGAGTTTTGCCCCCAGCCCATTTCAGAAATGGTTTAATTTTGTTAAGATTTGACATTAAACAAGATAACAATATAAATTCAATAAACAAGAAATAGATTTTTAATATAATGAACCAAAAATACCAAAGATTGGTCTAAATTCATAATATTTGATTGGTTTTCAATTTTCCTTAGAGAAAACACAAAATCAACTATAATAGTAGTATTACTTAAACAAGGTAACTTACATAAAATGGGTATAAAAAAACAATTTCAATCCCCTAAACTTTTCCAAATAGGGAAATATATCTTATTAATAGCAGCAATAGCTTTTTTAGGATCAAAATTAACTCCTCGATCTTCTGAAATACCTGTAACACCATATAGCGAGTTTCTAGATCAAGTCGACAAGGGAGAAGTGAAACAGGCTAGAATCGGAGCTAGCAGAATCACTTATATATCTAAAATACCAAATTCTGAAGAAGAACAAGATATTTCTAAAATTTTAAAAGATATTTCTAAGATTTCTCAGGATATTTCTGGTATTTCTCAGGTTCTTTCTACAGAATTATCGGAGATTTCTCAAGATCTTTCGGAACTTTCTGAAGAGGGAGTGCTTGTTCCTGAGCCAACAAATAATTTATTTAATTCTGATAGGTCTTATAATCCTTTTTATAACACTCAAACAGAAACTTCTAGAATACAACAGCAACTCGCCAATCAAGGTTATCAATTATTATCCACCATTCGTATTGAAGATCCACAATTAGTTGATCGATTAAAAGAAAAAGGAGTAATGTTTGTCGCCGCACCACCTCCTCAAAATGGTTGGTTATTCACCGTATTAGCATGGGTAGTGCCCCCTTTAATTTTGGTATTTGCCCTTAGATACGTACAAAGTCGTAATGAAGAGGATGATAAGGCTAGTCTTTTATTTAGACAAAGCAAAGCTAAGGTATATGTGGAAGGAGAATCGGCAAAAATTACCTTTGCGGATGTGGCAGGAGTAGAAGAAGCTAAGACAGAATTACAAGAAATAGTAGAATTTCTTAAAAATCCGGAGCGTTTTACTAAAATAGGTGCACGTATTCCCAAGGGAGTTTTATTAGTAGGACCACCGGGAACAGGTAAAACTTTATTAGCTAAAGCAGTTTCTGGAGAAGCAGGAGTATCTTTTTTCAGTATTTCGGCATCCGAATTTGTAGAATTATTTGTGGGTACAGGTGCTGCAAGAGTTAGAGATTTATTCAAACAAGCAAAAGAACAAGCTCCTTGTATAATTTTTATTGATGAGTTAGATGCTATTGGTAAGTCTAGAGCAGGTGGCAATGGTTTTGCTAGTGGTGGCAATGATGAACGAGAACAAACTCTTAACCAGCTTTTGACTGAAATGGATGGCTTTGATGCTACTGGGGATGCGACGGTAATTGTTTTGGCTGCCACTAATCGCCCTGAAGCTTTAGATGCGGCCCTGCTTCGGCCTGGCAGATTTGATCGTCAAGTATTGGTCGATCGTCCCGATTTAGCAGGACGTTTAAAGATTTTAGAAGTATACGCTTCTAAGATAATTTTAGGAGAAGATATAAATTTAAAACAAATTGCCACTCGCACAGCTGGATTTGCAGGAGCAGATTTAGCTAATTTAGTGAATGAAGCAGCTTTATTAGCAGCACGGAAACAAAAAGAAGAAGTCAATCAAATAGATTTTAATGAAGCTTTTGAGCGAGTAATTGCAGGACTAGAGAAAAAGAATTCAGTATTTACTGAGAAAGAAAAGAAAATAGTTGCTTATCATGAAGCAGGCCACGCCATTGTTGGTGCAGTGATGCCCGCCGGAAGCTTAAAAGTAACAAAAATCTCTATTGTGCCTCGTGGTACAGCTTTAGGTTATGTTTTAAAAATGCCTACAGAAGAACGTTTTTTGACAGATGAGTCAGAATATCGTCAACAAATTGCTACTTCATTAGGAGGCCGTGCCGCTGAAGAAATTGTTTTTGGATGCGTGACTAATGGTGCTTCTGATGATATCAGGAAAGTTACAACTTGGGCAGAAAAGATGGTGACTACTTATGGTATGAGTAAAAGTCTCGGTCCTTTAGCTTACCAACAAAGTAATGGTAATGGGTTTTTGGGTAATGGCAATGGTAATATTCGCCGTCCTATGAGTCAGGAAACTTCTAAGACTATTGATCGTGAAATCAAAGAAATTGTGGATATAGCTTACAAACAGGCTTTAGCTATATTGAATCATAATCGAGAATTATTAGATACCATTGCTCAAAAAATTATTGAAACTGAAGTAATTGAAGGAGATGAGTTAGAAAATTTATTAGATCGAGTAAAACCGACTGATTTTGTTCACAATGGTTGTGTTACTCAAAGTGTTTCAGTTGTTGAGAATATCAATTAAGTTGAGAGATTTTTAGTAATTTTTTGGTTATATATTATTAGTTATATCTTTAATTTAAACCATTAAAATAGTTGAGTTTGATTCTTTTTTTCGATTAAAATTCAACTTAAATTCTAACCTTTTTTGAAGATAATTGATAATAAGATAAAACCATTAATTGCTTTTCTAGATAATGTTTCTAAACCATAAGTTTTACCAGTATTATCATTAAATTAAACCTCTCTGACGAGAAGCCGCCCATGAGCGCGTCTACAAAAACTTCAGCTTCATATTCTTCAATAATTGTGCCAACTTGCCTTTAACTCAGATCTTGCACCAAGAAAAATTGATGTAAAGTAAAAATCGCTGAAAAGCTGAGTTGTAGGGCATTTTGGCTCGGAAAAAATTTTTGATACG
>JANQIW010000161.1 GCA_028281945.1 Prochloraceae cyanobacterium PL24a_bin.78 | reverse complement strand
GTGATGGGGAGACAAGGAAGACAAGGAAGACAAGGAAGACAAGGGAGAATTTAGTAATCTTATTACTTATTACTTATTACTTATTACTTAATCAAAGCTTATTACTTATTACTTAATCAAGAATGGGGTAATCATCAATATATGGTTGATTTTAATAAAATTTTTTTTCTAAAGTAAGTTTTTTTACTTTGCCATAAATAGTTTTTGAACAAAAAAATAGAATGAGAAAAGATTAAATTTGTCTCTTCTGCATTCCAATTAGTATAAATTAGCCAATAATTTCAAAAGATTGAACTTCTAAAACCGGTCCAATCATCGCTAGAGTCATAATGTCATCGCGAATTTTACCTTCAACTTTCACTTTAAGTTGGGGATTTTGTAACTCTGAAGGAGATTCATAAAGTTCATATTTTTCACCTGTATCTGTTACTAATGCCCAAGTACCGGTTCCAATGTCGATCTTTTCAATTGTACCTGTTATAGTTATGCTCATCCAGTGATTTTCTCCTCTTTACTAGCTAAATTAGCTAAACCAAAGCAAAGTAAAGCATTAACAATTAGGAAAGAAACGGAAGTTATCCCACTACCTAATCCCCAAACTGCTGGAGAAAAGATGGCATTTATTGCTAAACAAGAAGCTACTCCAATGCTAGATCCGATAGCAAACCATTTCCACGTCTGATTACCATTTAAGAAAATAACTAAAACTAATGGTATTAATACGCTGGCAAATAGAGGATTAAGAGAAGTAGTACCCATTAATGTGTTACCAAATTCTGGAATAGAACTACCCATTGCTCGTAAAGGCCATTGAGGAAGATCGAAAACATATAAACCTCTTAGGAAAAATAACCCTGAACTTCCTGTAATTAAACCACCATTTAAAGCTAAACTTCCGAATGGCAAATAATTGCGTAATAACCAAGCCAATAAGTAAGATCCTACTACCATCAAGACTTTGGGCAATAAAGCAACTGCACCACCATCTAACCAGAAAATAGGATTTAAATAACCATTGTTTCTCAACCAACGGAAAAAGTCGCGAAAAGTAAGTTGTCCTTTTAAGGCTAATTTTACAGCGGCTCCTGCGTCTAATTGCCCTGCACCAAAGTGATTGAGGGGATCTTTTTCTACTTTTCTCACGGATGTTTTAATAATATTCCAAACGTCCTCTGGTTCGGAAATTCCTACGGCTTTAACTAAAGCTGCTACCCCTGCAACGTGAGGAGATGCCATACTTGTACCTTGGAAACCTGCAAAAGTATTGCCTTTTGTTTGAGGATTAATGGTTTCTTGCCATACTTTAGCGGCTTCGCTACCACCGGGGGCGGAAATATCTACACCTGCGCCATAGTTAGAATAAGGGGCTTTTATTCCTCCTGCATCGATGGCGGAAACACTAATAACATTAGGATAGCGAGCGGGATAAGAAGAGGAATTTTGATTAGAATTCCCAGCGGCTGCAACGATAACTACTCCTTTGTCATAAGCATATTGGATAGCTTCCTTCATTAATTGGCTTTCACCGCCACCACCTAAACTCATGTTAATAACATCGGCACCGTTATCAGCAGCAAAACGAATGGATTCTGCAATGTCGGAAATTGTACCGCCGCCACCTGCGCTTAAGACTTTGAGGGGCATAATTTTGGCTTGATAGGCGATTCCTGCAAATCCATAATTATTGTTAGTGGATTGAGCAACTGTACCTGCTACATGGGTTCCGTGGCCATTATCATCGGTAGCGTCTACTTTATCGTTGACGAAATCGTAACCTTCGACGAATTTGGTTTCTTTTAAATCGGGAACCTTGGCTACTCCTGTGTCGATTACGGCTACGGTGACATCTTCTCCTTTGCTATCTTCCCATGCTTGCTCTATATTTATACTACGCATATTCCACTGTTTTTCGTATAGTGGATCGTTGGGAGTTTCAAATGTTGTATAGATGTAGTTGGGTTCGATGTATTCTGTGTTTTCTCGAATTGGAGATTTTTTGAGGGCTTTAAGTAATTGCTTATTGCCTTCAATAATATATACATGATCTGAGACTGAGAAGATACTGTTGAGATTGGCTTCTCGATCGTATTTTTGGGAAATTGCTTCTAAATCTTGGGCAATTTCTTCTACGGGGATATCTTCACGGAAATCTAAGACAATTGATTCAAATTCTCCTTGTGTGGTTAATCCTTTGAAGTTAAATAAGGCTAAACATAACCCAAGGATAAACACGCTAATTAAAAGAAACTTTTTCATAAATTTCAACCTGCGCCTTGTCGCGTCAGTTTTTCTTCAGCATAACTTAATGTAGTTCTAATTTTGTTATTATAACACTAAATGCTAATGAAGTAGTAATTAAGAAGAGTGTTCAACTTCAGGGATAAAGTAGGAGAAATAGATTTAGTTTAGAGATAAAACTAGTGCTTTAAAATAGTGCTTTAAAATAGAGAGAAAGACAAAACTCAAAATAATATAGAGAATTCAATGCTAACCAAAAACACCAACCTAACCAAAAAACTTACTGTAGAAGAATTTTTCAACCTTCCAGAAGAAGACGTTAACTATGAATTAATAGAAGGAGAAGCGCACCCTAAAATGGCACCAAAAAGATTTCATTCACGACTAACTTCAGCCCTACATATTTTGCTAAAAAACTGGAGTAAAAACCGGGGAGAAATAGGCATAGAATGGGCTATAACTCTCAAAAGAAAAGCAGTAGATTGGGTGCCGGTTCCAGATTTACTGTATATTTCTTATGATAGGTTGCCGCCAAGTATACTTGAAGATGAAGCCTGCCCAACTCCTCCAGAATTAGCTATAGAAATCATTTCTCCTGGGCAATCCTTTGGAAACTTAAGCCAAAAAGCAACAGATTACCTCAATGCAGGAGTTTTAAGAGTTTGGCTGGTAGATTCCCAATCTAAGAGTATTACCGTATTTTATCCAGATAAACCCCCAGAAACTAAAAAAGGAGAAGATAAATTATCCGATTCCATCTTGCCAGAATTAGATATAACAGTAGAACAAGTCTTTCAAGAAGCAGGATTGCAATAAGAGAGAAGCAGTAACTTAGGAAACCTTAGGCAAAGAATAACTTTTTTCTCTATCCAAGAACAAATCAGGAATCAAATCACCCACTTCATTTTTAAGAGCAAGACAAGCATTCAAGATTTTTTCGATGTCATCATCATTCAGACTAGCGTTAAGAGATAATCTATATAGAGATTTTTTCTGTGTAGTGGCAGGAGGCATAAAAATAGACCCAAAAACACCATGGGAATTAAGAATATCTCGCACCAACATCACAGTAGATTCAGTGCCACTAAGTAAAGAAATTATATGAGATTTACTAGCAGTAACATCAAAACCTAAATTTAATAAACCATTTCGTATTTTATTAGATATTTTAGCCAACTTTTCCCGTTCAGAAGACATAGAACGAATAACATCAATAGTTTTAATTAATCCTGCAAGATCGTGAGGATTGACAGCAGAACTAAAAATAGCAGGTAATGAAGTATAGGTCATATAACCTTTAATTCTAGAAGAACAAGTAATTATTCCTGCACGAGTACAAAAACCCTTAGATAAACTAGAAGTAATAAAATGAACTCGATTTGTCAATCCCAATTCAGCAACAAGCCCTTTCCCTTCAGTCCCAATAGTTCCTAAAGAATGAGATTCATCTACCACAAAAGCACATCCATATTTCTCTCCAACTTCCACAATATCCTTTAAAGGGCAAATATCTCCATCAGCACTATAAATCGAATCTACTGCTATTATTCCTGGTCCATATCTTTTCAACTTTTTTTCTAGGTGACGGATATCATTATGAGCGAAAGGAATGATTTTTGAACCGGCAGATTTCGCTCCTTCCCATAAAGACATATGGGTACACATATCAATATAAACAGGAATTTCAGGCCCAGCAATGGATTGAATTAAACCTACATTAGCATTCCAGCCAGATTGAGTAGTTAAAACATCCTCCACACCTAAAAAATTAGCCATTTTTTCTTCAAAAGTTTCCTGTAAATTTTCACCATTGTAAAAAATAGCTGACATCATTTGCCCATTACCTTTACCAGTTAGGCACTTTTGTTGAGATTGAATAATTTCGGAATTCCCTGACAAACATAAATAGTCATTATCATGTACAAGTATAGAATTATTATTAGGTAATTTCCCTTTCATAATATTTCTACCATGCCATTTTTTTAATACTCTCTCAGTGTAGAAGTTATCTACTTTATTGGTAATAAAATTTGGGATGTTTTCTTGTTTTGTTTGTGGATTCCAAGAATTTTTATTAGTATTTTTTTCTTTAAAAATCATTATTTGTCTCCTTGGTAAATGGTTTTTAGTTAGGTTTTTTCTAGATAAAAAATCTGATATGGAAAAATTTTCTTCTTATTTTTTTATGTAGTTTAATAATAAAATTGCAAATTTAAAAATTACTTAGACGGAAAAAACAGGGTTGTTAAATTTCAATCTTAAGTAATACTATAAATATCAAAAATAAATCTGTAATGAGAGTTTTCTTAAAAAGTCATAAATTAAAAACTAATAAATTTTCATCAAGTTTGCTATTGCTGGTAAAACCCTTATATAGCTACACAATCTTGCAAACCCAAAACACCAAGAATTTCCCTAGCAATAAACTCCACAACAGAAGGCACCACCGCATTACCAAATTGCCTGTAAGCTTGAGTATCAGAAACAGGAATAACAAAAGAATCAGGAAAACCCATTAATCGAGCACATTCTCTAGGAGTCAAACATCTAGGATTCTTATTTTCTTGAGGAATAAGAATTTCAGAACCATCCTTATAATACCTTGCAGAAAGAGTTCGAGTAATACCATCTAAATCTACCAAACCAAAACCAAAACCATTACCTTTGGCTAAGTGCTTCTTTTTATAATTCTGAAGATATAACCATAACTTATCCGAGAGAGTGTATTTTTCATCTACCTTTGATTCAAGGATATCTTTTATTTTAAAATTACTATCAGGCAAAGCAGGGAAAGCAAAATTTATTTTATCCTTCTCCTTAAAACCTACTAAAAAAATTCTTTTTCTACTTTGGGGAACAAAAGAACAAGCATCAATCACTTGATAATATAATTTATAATCCAATTCTTCTGTAATAGTTTTTTGTATTACCTGAAAAGTTTTCCCCTTATTATGACTAAGTAAATTTTTAACGTTTTCCAGAATAAAAGCTTTAGGTTGCTTTTCCCTAATAATCCTAACCACATCAAAAAAAAGTGTACCTTGAGTAGGATGAGAAAACCCATGTTTAGTTCCAAGAGAATTGTGCTTACTCACCCCTGCAATACTAAACGGTTGACAAGGGAAACCCGCTGTTAAAATATCATGAGGTGGAATATCAGAAGCAGGTATTTTAGTAATATCTCCTCTAGGAAACTCGCCAAAATTACTTTGATATGTCTTTTGACAAAACTTATTCCATTCAGAAGAAAAAACACAAGCTAAACCAAACCTCTCTAAAGCAAGTCTAAAACCCCCAATACCTGCAAACAAATCTATAAAATTATAGTTGCCCTTAATCATTCTTGAAAAAAACTCAATTACTATTTATCAAATGCAATAAGTCTCCTTAACTTAGGTAAAAAATTTCCAACTAAAAATTGCTAAAACCATCCAATCTCTAGAAACTTATTGCCAAATAACCCTAAAAAATCAAATAATTAAAACTCACATACTTACAAATCAGAAAAACCCACACCAATAATTCTCACCCTACGAGTAACGATCGTCATACCATTTCCTTGAACAATAATCGCTGAAAGCCAACGATTATCAGGAATAAGAGGAGCGATAAACTGCTTAAAAATCCCACCAGCATCAAGAGCATCCAACTCCAAAATACTAGGATCAAAATACCCATTACTAGTAGCGATATCCTCAAGGACAGCACCCAACAATAAATCTTGTTTTAAAGGCTCATTGACAATCACATCAAAATCAGCCCGATCGCTAACCCTAACAGTATTAGGTAGATTCACCGTAACTTCAGGAGGCATATCACCAGAGAGAATCTGAGTATCTTCAGAGAGAATTTCCTGTTTTACCTGCTGTTGCCGACGAAAATACTGACGAGAGATCATAGTAGAATCAAGGCGAAACTCTCTACCATCAAGAACTTCAGTACCCCTAAGAGTAGTACGAGTTTCCACCACTAATTGAGAGCCTTCCATTTGCCAAGAAAGGATTTCGATATCATAGTTCAAATCAGGATAACGCCGCCATAATTCAACCAAAGCATCCCCAAGAGTGGAATATCTTAAGCCATCAGAATTTTCAAAATCCCGACTGTAGAAACCCAATAAACCTTGGAGATTGCGATCATTAGCAAAATCCTCAATTTGATCCATCATACTCGATAACTCTGCCGGGGGAATATCCCGACTTTGAGCATAA
Organism: Prochloraceae cyanobacterium PL24a_bin.78; assembly: GCA_028281945.1. GTDB lineage: Bacteria > Cyanobacteriota > Cyanobacteriia > Cyanobacteriales > JANQIW01 > JANQIW01. Next base: position 8,289 of record JANQIW010000161.1, on the reverse strand, counting down.
GCCACCTTTGTTATCATGGGCATACTCCCAAAACCCAAGGCAACTGAAACCAACAAACCAGAGAAAGAAGAATTAAATAAACGTTTCCCGAAATTAGCAAAATTTATCTTAGCAAGATTTATCATAGAAAATATAGTTAGCTCAAAGATTAAGATTAATGTAAACTTTTATTATTGTAATACCATTTTATAATAGTCAAACTTAAAAGCTTGTGAAAGAAAACCCCAAAAAAATCTTAATAGCAGCTAGCGGTACCGGCGGCCATTTATTTCCAGCATTAGCCCTAGCCCAACAACTCCCAGAATATGAAATAGAATGGCTAGGAGTGCCCGATCGACTAGAAACCAAATTAGTCCCCCAAGAATATACTTTACATAAAATAACCATAGAAGGATTTCAAAAACCACTAGGATTAAAGACATTCACTATCTTAGGGAAAATAATTAACTCAGTATTCAAAGTAAAAAAACTAATACAAGAAAAAAAATACCAGGCAGTAGTCACAACAGGAGGATATATAGCCGCACCTGCCATTTTAGGAGCACGTTTAAATAAGATTCCCGTCATACTCCACGAAGCAAATTTTATTCCGGGAAAAGTAACCAAATTGTTTAGTCCATTATGTGACACCGTAGCCCTAGGATTTCAAGGAACAGCCCAATATCTCCCCAAAGCCAAAACAGTATGGGTTAGTACCCCTGTACGTTCCCAATTCTTAACACCGCCGCCATTAGATTTACCTATACCTACAGAAGCCCCATTAATAGTAGTAGTTGGTGGTTCACAAGGAGCCGTAGCCGTTAATCAAATCGTACGGAAATGTTTATCAAAGTGGCTAGAGACAGGAGCGGTAGTAGTTCACTTAACAGGCGATCGAGATCCAGAAACCAACAGTGTAGAATCCCCTAATTATCTTCCCATACCCTTTTATGACAATATGGCAGCCTTATTTAAAAGAGCCGATTTAGCCATAAGCCGAGCCGGTGCGGGAACCTTAACAGAATTAGCCGTCAGCCAGACACCAGCCATCTTAATACCCTATCCTTATGCAGCAGAAGACCATCAAACTTATAATGCTCAAGTCTTTGCAGAAGCAGGTGCAGCCATAGTTTATCCTCAATCAGAATTAACCCCTGAAATTTTAGAAAAATCAGTTTTAGAATTGTTGCAATCACCTGAAAAATTAGAAAAAATGACATTAGCTGCTTGCAAATTAGCCGTTAAAGATAGTGCATCTCGTTTAGCAGAATTAGTCAAAAGCATAAAATCTGCCCGATAATTATATAACAAAATCAAAAAAAATTAGATTTAAATTGCTTATAGTAGTATTTAAGATATCTTATAGTAATATTGAACTGTTTTAAAGTAAAGATAAGAAAAAAAAAGTAATCTTAGAAACAAATAGAAGGCAAAAGCATATAAAAACAAAGGTTTGAGGTATTAAGCAAAAATACCAAAAACTTATTGATTAATTGTGTTAATATATGTTAAACTCTCTTAAAACAACTTAAAAGAAAATTCCTTAATTAAACTTTAATCTAGTTTGCCATTTAAAAACTCAATGGCTTTTCAAATTAAAGAAAAATACAAAAAAACAAAATTTATCAAAATAAAACTATGGAGATATTAGTATGGATTTACTATCGCTCTTTCTAATCAGTCAATTAACAATAGAAAAACCGGATATAACAAATTTAAACTTATTAGCAGACAATGGGATCCGCCAAGAAGAGGTTATATTACCAGAAATCCAAGAAGATCTTCAAAAGGAACCAAATAACCAAGAAATAGCTTGGCAAAATCTTGGTTTAGAAGAAAATCAAAATCTACAAGCTCCAAAGATAGAACCAAATCAAACAGCCTCCGCTCCAACAGAAGAAAATTCCTATCAAGAAGAACAATGGGATATCACCCAAATAGATGAAGGAGAAACAGAGGTAGAAAATAATTCTAATAAACAAAAAAAATATGTTATAAGTCCAGATGTTGCGAAACTAAACTTAGCAGCAATGGATCTATTAGATAAAGAACCAGATTTAGATCCAGTCAACTTTCAACCAAGTTCAGGTGTAAAATTTAATAATGATGGAACAGTAACTATTAAAGCTTTAATCGGAAACGATGACGAAAGATTAGCATTAATAGGAGACTTCAATAACTGGGGAAAAGGAGTAGATCTTAATAAATATCAACTAAAACCAACAGTCAAAAACCCCCACATTCATGAAATTACTCTTCCCCCAGGCAACTACCATAAAATGCAGTATAGATTGGTAGATCAAAATGGAAACCAAAGGTTACATTTAAGTTCTAGAATCGTTTCAACTCCTGCATTTAACGAGCGTTTTTACGACGAAAGAAACCCCTTAGACTTTAACGGAGTACTTTGGAAGCCAACTCCAATTCCAGCAGAAGAAGTAGCTGAAAGACCAGATTTAAGAGGAAAACAATTATCCATTGCCGAAACAGACATAGTTTCCTTATCCCTGAAATGGACTTGTAAGAACCCAGAATCCAAGTTTTTAGGACAAACAGGTCAAGAAAACATCTCAGAATTGTACAGATTTGTTGGAGAATGCGGAATACCAGAACAATTAGCATCAATGGGATATAACACAATACAATTTATGCCCCTAGATGCCCATATCGACTTTTGGGAACCTGAAGCTGAATATTTACCAGATTGGCGTTATAGCTATCAAACCATCAACTACTTTGGTAAACACGCAGATTTCGGCAGTCCAGATGAACTAAGATACATGAACAACGCCTTTCATAAAGCAGGAGTTGCAGTAGTCTTAGACGTAATTTATTCCCATATCGCCCTCAACGGAAACAATCCACCACGTCAATTTGGGCCTTTAGGTTTTGCTCAATACAAAGACGAATGGGGTAATGAATTATATAGTGGGCCATGGACAGAATGGGGTACAAAAAGATTTAACTACACTGAAGATGTTCGCAAAAATTTAGTTGATGCAGCCTTAGTAAATATTCTCGAATATGGTTTCGACGGACTCAGAATTGATAATGTCAATGGAATTGATTATCAACCCTATGGAAGAACCATGCTCAGAGAATTATCAGAAGCCATGATGCGTTATTATCCTAAAGGCGTATTAATAGGAGAAGGTTATTTTGGCGATCCTTATTTAAACCGCTCTCTTAGTGTTGGTGGCGGCGGCATGACTACTACTTATAGCGATCGATTCTATTTGTGGTTTACAGAAGATATCATCAAACACCGACATGAAATTGATACATGGCGTTTAGATTATATGCTAAGTAACGATTGGAGTCGTGCTTTGTTATATTATCCAGGTAACCATGATGAATTTGCAAACCCCGGTAATCCATTCCAAACCAGAGGACGTTATTTAGCCCAAGCCATTGACGGAGGAGATTTCCACAAACGTAAAATCCAGTCTTGGTCAGCTTTAACTTTATTTGCTAGTTCCTACTATTTAGATATGCCCCAACTATGGACATTACAACCAGGTAACCTTAATGATAATGCTGCCATTGATTGGACAAGATTAAAAAATGAGAATGTCAGAGAAGTAGTAAATTTCCAATCTGACATGAAGAATTTCTATAATAATGAAAATGCCTTTGCTCCATACAATATGCACAGACATATGGTGCACTGGATTGACCATGAAAATAAAGTAATAATTTTTGATAGAATTGATTTTTCTTCAGGCAAGCACGTATATGTAGCTGTGAATTTAGGAGATAAATATTTACAAAATTACCAAATACCAGTTCATTCAGAAGATGCTAATTATAAAATTGCCCTAGATAGCGATCGCAGTGAATATGGTGGAATGGATTTAAACCCAACAGAAACTCAAGCTGAAGACTATCAAATTGCTTTAAATATTGGCAGTTACGGTGTGGTGGGATTAGTACAACAAGATAAATTTATCTTACCTAATCTAGATGATGCACCTATTACAGTTCCTGAATTTGAATTCAATAACTATCCTCTACAAGCTTTAAAATAAGATCTTCTAGAACAAAGCAAGATCAGATCATCATTGAACTTGAGAGTAAAAAATCTAAATTTCAAAATCGGGAGTGGAAATTAAGTCGAGATTATGCTTAGTTTCCACTTCTATTTTTTTTAGATTGGTAAACTAAAACTTCAAAAATAACAAGTAGCAAAAAGTACAGTAAATCAGAGAATAGTTAAAATATATTTAGCTTACAATCCATTTAATAACTGATAGAAAACCTCCTAGGATCATCTCATTACATATCGCCTCATTAATTAAATTATCTCATCAAAGATTGTTGTGATCTGAAATTGAGGTACTATAATAATTTTGGAAATCAAGAAAAATGAAGAAATGAAAAGAATTGTAAAAGGGGCAAAAACTGTATTGGTTTTTGTCTTAAGTTTGATCCTAGTAGTTTGTTCCTATCCTAATCTCAGTTTAGCCTCATCTCAATCATTGGATTGGGTGGGAAATATGTATCCTGGGGGAAACTCGGAAAGTTCAATTACTACAGAAGATGGATTTGATATTGATATTCAAGTCTATAAACCAGGAGTTACAGAAAAACTAGGAAAAGGATCAGATATTAGTTGTACCCTCTATTGGAGCGAAGTAGATCTTTTTGGAGAAGCTTGGAATAATCCTCAAGAAACTCCTATGGAATATATTGGGGATCTTGGCGATCGCGATGAATATCACATAAGAATATCACCAAAATTAGGATTATACGAGTTTACAGTTAAATGTACTGATAACATTAGTAAAATAACTGCATGGCAATCTAGTGGTAATGGACGTTTAATTGTCAGCAATATTCCCACAGAACCGGTCGATCGCCGAGCTTTTTGGTTAGAAAAAGGAACTCTAGCTTGGAATAACTTTCAAGCTTATAGTTATGAACTTCATTACAATGTAGATGGTTCTTTGATTGTTCCTATAAATAGTGGATTAGGGATACCACTTACTCCTAAAGGGAAAATAACTAGTAATAGATATCCTAAATTTCCCAATATATATGGTTATCAAACTTTAGAAATTCCAGAAGAAAGCTTATCATCTATTCCAGAAATCCTCAAAAGTGAAATGGCAATTGCAGCCTACAATGAAAAAGGTCAATTAATTGATATTACAGGGGTTCAAATTCAAGGAGTTTTAGATGACTTATATAGCTATTCAGGAGAACTAGGAGTAATTTATCAAGAAGGAATTCCCACCATCAAAGTATGGGCACCTACTGCTCAATCAATTACTTTACATCGTTTTGGAGATGCTAATCCAAGTACTAATGCCACAACTACTCCTATGAACTATGATCCTCAAACAGGAGTCTGGAGTATAACTGGAAATACAACTTGGGATAGGCAATATTATCTCTTGGAAGTAGAAGTATATATGCCAGTAACAGGTGAAATAGAACACAACATAGTTACAGATCCATATTCTGTTAATCTATCGGAAAACAGTCGACGTAGTCAAATTGTCGATATTTATAACGATGCCAATATCAAGCCTGAAGGATGGGATACTCTAGTCAAACCAGATTTAGATGCCCCAGAAGATATGGCAATCTACGAAACTCATGTCAGAGATTTCAGTCGAGATGATTTCACCGTAGCACGAGAACATCGAGGTACATTTAAAGCCTTTACTTATGATGGCCAAAAAGATCGCCCTGCCTTATCTAATGGAATGAAACATTTGATGAATTTAAGTCGAGCAGGTTTGACTCATATTCATCTTTTACCAGCATTTGATGTATCTTCTATAGATGAAAATGCAGTTAATCGTAATGAAGCAGATTACTCTACTCTAGCGAGTTTCAGACCAAATTCTGTAGAACAACAGTCTATTATTGGTTCAATTCGTAAAAATGATGCCTTTAATTGGGGTTACGATCCCTTCCATTATGGAGTCCCAGAAGGAAGTTATGCCACTAAACAAAATGATACTACCCGGATTATGGAATTTCGGGAAATGGTACAAGCCCTTAGTGATAATGGTTTACGAGTAGTTATGGATGTGGTATACAATCACACTGCAGCTAATGGTTTATACACCGAATCAGTATTAGATAAAGTTGTTCCCAATTACTACTATCGCTATACCAATGAAGGATATCAATACAATTCTAGTTGTTGCCCAGATACAGCCACTGAATTTGATATGATGAGCAAATTGGTTGTGGATACTTTAGTAAGATGGGCTAAAGCTTATAAAGTAGATGGTTTCCGTTTCGATTTGATGAACCTCCAAACAGTGGAAAATATCATTGCTGTGCGTGATGCTCTCCACTCTCTAACTCTAGAAAAAGATGGGGTAGATGGAGAAAAAATCTACATTTATGGTGAAGGATGGGATTTTGGTTCTGCTAAAGAGAAAGGATTAAGATATGCCAACCAGTATAATGCGGCAGGCACAGGAGTTGGAACTTTTAACGATAAAATCCGAGATGCTACCCATGGAGGCTCTTCTGGAAATCCTAATCAAAGTCGTCAACAAGGTTATATTAATGGTTTAGCTTATGATTGGAATGGTTATTTTTACTCAAATCGTTTCAAAAGTGACTTAAACTATTCTATGGATAGATTACGTGTTGGTTTAGCAGGTAGTTTACAAGACTTTGAAATCATAGATCAAAATAATAATCTTATTTCAGGACTTTTCTTTAATGGTACAGGCTATACCAAAGACCCTCAAGAAAGTATTAATTATATTTCTAAACATGATAATGAAACATTATATGATTTGAATGTTTTTAAAATGCCTTTAGGAAACAACAATATGGCTCGTACTAATATGGAGCAGAGGGTGAGAGCACAAAATTTAGGAATGAGTATTGTTGGTTTAAGTCAAGGTATTCCTTTCTTTCAAATGGGTTGTGATCTGCTACGTTCCAAATCTCTCGATCGTAATAGTTACGATAGTGGAGATTGGTTTAATCGAGTTGATTTCTCATACAACAAGAATAACTTTGGGGTTGGATTACCTCCTGCATGGGATAACCAAGAACGTTGGGGGATTATGAGTCCATTATTAGACAATCAGGCACTATATCCTAGGCCTGATGATATTGTTGATAGTGCAACTCATTTACAAGATATCCTCAAAATTCGTAAAAGTTCTAAATTATTCCGTTTAGAAACAGCAGAAGATGTTCATGATCGCATCAAATTCTATAACACTGGTTCAGCTCAAAAAGATGCCATGATTGTGATGTCTATTGATGACACTTTTGGGGAAGATTTAGATCCTAATTACGATCGAGTTGTGGTGTTATTTAATGCGAACAAATTACATGGTAATTACACTATTGATGAGTTAAAGGGTTCTCCTCTAGAATTGCATCCTGTACAAGCAAAATCCCGGGATCCATTAGTGAAAACTGCTAGCTTTAATAGCTTTACTGGAGAATTTACTATTCCTCCTCGCACAGCAGCGGTTTTTGTTGCTCCTCAAACTACTGATTAATTACGTTTCCCAAGACAAGATCAAAATGGATTGTTTTGTGTTACAATAATAAATAGCTAAGATAATAGTTGGTGGATCTATAGATTCATCAGCTATTGTTTTTAGATTGAGGAATTAAAAACCTGAATTTTTAGAAAAATTTTTAAATAAAAAATTGCTATAAATACTGAATAATTAAGCATATATCAAAATAATATCTTATGTTTAAATACTACAAATCTACAATTTTTATATTAACTCTTAGTTTTTTACCTATAACTATTTCTAGCTGTCAAGCTAACAATACTTATTCCACTACTATAGTACACACAGAAACTAAAGATCAAATTAAACAAAATTCTAATTCTTCTTGGCGGCTTATGACAGAAGCTGAAGAAAAAGAAACATGGAATTACATTCTTAATAATCCATTGGCAATTGCTGCCCTTAATCAATTAGCGATTGAGGGTTTTATTGGCTATAATTGTCCAAAAACTTTTTATCTTAATGAAGAATTTGGTGGGTTTCAAACTTTATTAAGGGTTAAATGTTCGACTCCTCAAGGTGTTTCCATTGCTATCGGTTATGATGAAATCCGAGTTATTTTTAATCGTTTTGAAGATAATATCGAAAGTTTTGAAATTGAACGCATTTCTTATTCCGAAAAGCCTCCTAAATTTGATTTGCCAGATGAATTTTAATAATTTCAATGATTAAAAATCAAGAGAATTTAAAGTGCTTGTAAAACTCAGATCTTGCACCAAGAAAAATTGATGTAAAGTAAAAATCGCTGAAAAGCTGAGTTGTAGGGCATTTTGGCTCGGAAAAAATTTTTGATACG